>JAFIED010000242.1 GCA_020832805.1 Pararhodobacter sp. | reverse complement strand
ATAGGCGGGATCGGCGCGCAGCCGGTCCAGCCGCGCCGCCATCCGCGCCGTCACCAGCGCCTGCGCCTCGGCCACTCCCGGCAGCGCCAGAAGCCGCGCGCGCAGGGCCGCCACCTCGGGCGCGCACTGCGCCGCGGCGGTATCGGCGATCTCGTTGCGGTCATGCTTGCGGAAATAGGCGTCATCATAGCGGCCATGCGCGCTGATCGCATCGCCGCGCAGGCGTCGCAGCAGGAATTCCTCGGACGAGCGGATGGCATAATGGTTCACCTGCGCCAGCCCATAGCCATGGGTTTCGGGCGTGTGCTTCCAGTGCAGGTGATCGGCCTCGATCCGGCGGCCCGATCCGTTGACGACCCGCCGGCGCACCCCGGCCTTGCGCGCCTCGGCGTAAAGATTCGGATGATGAATCTGCATCCGGTGGGCGCCGGTATTGGCAAACAGCGCCTTGAAGCCATAGCCCGCGGCATGGCCATCGGGCGCGGCGCGCTGAAAGCGCGTGATCACCGGCTCAGGCGCATAGTGCCGCGCCCCGGCACTGCCGAAAAACCGCCAGGTCACCAGCATCTCGGTCGCGCCCTGCCCGGTGATGGCGTCGATCAACCCGTCGATCCCCGGCGCCGGGGCGCGCGATACCAGGAATTCGTCGGCATCAAGCACCAGAAGCCAGTCCGACAGGGCCACCAGCGGATGCCCGCGCGCCCGCGCCAGCGCGCGGGTATGCGGCGGCACGTCCCCGTCGGGCGGATTGTCCAGCCGCGTCAGCAGGCCCGAGGCGCCAAGCGCGTCGAGCAATTCGTCGGTGCCGTCGGTGCAGTCGTTGGTGAAGATCAGAACGTCCGTCACCCCCGCCAGAAAATGCCAGCACAACCAGTCGAGCAGATAGGGCCCTTCGTCCTTGGCGGTGCTGACCAGCGTGACGCGGCCATAGCGCGACGGGCGCAGCAGGCCCGCGGGCAGGCCGGCGCGGCGCCGCTCGCACCCGGCCAGAAACCGCGCCTGGTCCGCATTGGCGGGCGGGCGCAGGCGCGCGCTCATGCCCGGCCCTCGGGGTAGATCACGGCTCCAGCATCCGTGTGAACAGCCGGACAAGATAGGCTTCGGCCCCGTCCGAAGGCACGATGCCCGGCCCCTGGATCATGCGCATCTGCGCGTCGAAATCGGCGTAATGCTGCGTCGTCGCCCAGATCGAGAAGATCAGATGATAGGGGTCCACCGGCGCGATCCGCCCGGCAGCCGCCCAGCCGCCGATGACACGGGCCTTCTCATCGACCAGGGCGCGCAGGTCACCCTTGATGAAGCCTTCGATGCGCGGCGCACCTTGCAGGATTTCATTAGCAAACAAACGGCTTTCACGAGGATATTCACACGCCATCTCAAGTTTGCGGCGCACATAGGCGCAAATCTCCGCCACCGGGTCGCCCGCCGGATTCACCGCCCGCAGCGGCGCCAGCCAGGTGTCCAGAAGATCGGTTAGAAGCTGGGCGTGAATCGCCTCCTTGCTGTCAAAGTAATATAGCAGGTTCGGCTTTGAAAGCCCTGATTCCAAAGCAATTTCATCCAGAGTCGCCCCGCGGAATCCTTGCCGCGAAAAGACCTCGAGCGCGGCTTGCAGGATGATCTGGCGCCGGGCCTTCTGGATGCGCGACCGCGCCACCGCCGTCATTGCCGGACCTCGTCCAGCCCGATGCCGCGCAGGATGATTCCGCACACGGTCTGCGTTGCATCCTGCCACTGGTCGGGCGACAGCGGCGCACCGTCGTTCAGGGTTTAGATCTGATGCGCGAAATCGGCATAATGCTGCGTCGTCGCCCAGATCATGTACAGCAGCCAGCGCGGATCGACCGGCCGGATCTGCCCGGCGGCAACCCAGGACCGGATCACCTCGATGCGCGTTTCGGTCCAGTCGCGCAGGGTGACCTCGAGATAATCCTGGATGATCGGCGCGCCCTGCATCACTTCATTCGCCCAGACCTTTGATCCGTAACGATATTCGCGCGAAAGCTCCATCTTCCGGGCGATATAGGTCGAGAGCGCGATCTGCGGCGTGGCCGAGGTTTCGAACGCCTCTGCGGCCTGTAGCCAGATGGTGAAGATCCGCTCCACCACGCGGCGATAGAGCGTCTCCTTGGACATGAAATAATAATGCAGGTTCGCCTTGGGCAGACCTGCGCGATCGGCGATCTCCTGCATCGTCGCCCCGCCAAAGCCACGTTCGGCAAAGACGCGCTCGGCGCAATCCAGGATAAGCCGTTCGTTTTCCTCGCGGATATCGGACCGGCTTGCAGGCCGTGCCGTGTTTTTCATCTCACCCATCGGGCAGGCCCCGGCACAATCCAAATCAATCTTGACTGCTTGGTCAACTCTGATAGCGTCCCTCGGGTCGCAACCCAAAAGATGAAATCCGCGCCCCCCCGTCAAGCCCGATGACGTCTTGCGCCCCGGCGCATACGTGACGTCGATCCGGCCCCGGGCCGCGCCACAGGAGCCACGCCATGGCGCTGGATCGCCCCAAAGCCCCGAACGACCTGCGCGCATTCTGGATGCCCTTCACCGCCAACCGCCAGTTCAAGAAGGCGCCGCGCATGTTCGTGGCCGCCGAAGGGATGCATTACACCACCTCGGATGGCCGGCAGGTGCTGGACGGCACCGCGGGGCTGTGGTGCTGCAACGCCGGTCACAAACGCCCCCGGATCGTCGAGGCGATCCAGAAACAGGCAGCCGAGCTGGATTACGCGCCCGCCTTCCAGATGGGCCACCCGCTTGCCTTCGAGCTGGCCAACAAGCTGGTGGATATGGCGCCGGCCCCGATGGAGCATGTGTTTTTCACGAACTCCGGATCGGAAAGCGTTGAAACCGCTTTGAAAATCGCCATCGCCTACCACCGCGCCCGGGGCGAGGGCGCGCGCACCCGGCTGATCGGGCGCGAACGCGGCTATCACGGGGTGAATTTCGGCGGCATCTCGGTCGGCGGCATCGTCAACAATCGCAAGGTTTTCGGAAGCCTGCTCAACGGGGTAGACCACCTTCCGCACACCCATCTACCGGAAAATGCCTGGACGAGGGGCCAGCCCGAACATGGCGCGCATCTCGCCGAGGATCTGGAACGCATCGTCGCGCTGCACGGCGCGGAGACCATCGCCGCCGTGATCGTCGAGCCGATGGCGGGGTCGACCGGGGTCTTGCTGCCGCCGAAGGGTTATCTGGAAAAACTGCGTGAAATCAGCACAAAGCACGGCATTCTTCTGATCTTTGACGAGGTGATCACCGGCTTCGGGCGGCTGGGATCATCCTTCGCGGCCGAACATTTCAACGTCATGCCCGACATGATCACCTGCGCCAAGGGGCTGACAAACGGCGTCATTCCGATGGGCGCGGTGCTGGCGACCGCCGAGATTCACGATGCCTTCATGCAAGGGCCGGAACATCTGATCGAGCTGTTCCACGGCTACACCTATTCGGGCAACCCGATCGCCAGCGCGGCGGGTCTGGCGACGCTGGAAACCTATCGCGAGGACGGGTTGTTCGAGCGCGCCGCCGATCTGGCGCCCTATTGGCAGGAGGCGCTGCATTCCCTGCGCGGCACGCGCCATGTGATCGACATTCGCAACATGGGCCTGATTGGTGCGATCGAGCTTGAACCCATCGCAGGCGCGCCCACGCAGCGGGCGTTCAGCGCGTTTCTGAAAGCCTATGAAAAAGGCATCCTGATCCGCACCACAGGCGATATCATCGCCATGTCGCCACCGCTGATCATTGAAAAGGCGCATATCGACCAGTTGGTCGATACGCTGCGCGACGTGCTGAGCACGCTCGACTGACCCCGGAGCCTGCCATGACCAGCCCCGCCGCGAACCTGACGATCAACTCGGAAAGGCTGTGGGACAGCCTGATGGAGATGGCGAAGATCGGCCCCGGAATCGCCGGTGGCAACAACCGCCAGACGGTGACGGACGAGGACGGCGAAGGCCGCGCGCTGTTTCAGCGCTGGTGCGAGGCGGCGGGGCTGACCATGGGCCTTGACAAGATGGGCACCATGTTCGCCCGGCGCGAGGGCACCGACCCCGATGCCCTGCCCGTCTATGTGGGCAGCCATCTGGATACCCAGCCCACGGGCGGCAAGTATGACGGGGTGCTGGGCGTTCTGGCGGGGCTGGAGATTGTCCGCACGCTGAACGATCTTGACGTCAAGACGCGCCATCCCATCGTCGTCGCCAATTTCTCGAACGAGGAGGGCACGCGCTTTGCGCCGCCGATGCTGGCCTCGGGGGTCTTTGCCGGGCTGCACGATCTGGAATGGGCCTGGGATCGGACCGATGCCAAGGGGCTGAAATTCGGCGATGAATTGCGGCGCATCGGCTGGATGGGCGATGAAGAGGTCGGCGCGCGCAAGATGCACGCGTTTTTCGAGCTGCACATCGAACAGGGCCCGATTCTGGAAATCGAGGGCAAGGATATCGGCATCGTCACCCACGGCCAGGGGCTGAACTGGTTGCAGGTCACCATCACCGGGCGCGAACGGCACACCGGCTCGACCCCCATGGCCATGCGCCAGAACGCGGGGCGGGGCCTCGCCCAGATCACCGAACTGGTGCACGACATCGCGATGGCGCGCCAGCCCGTGGCGCTGGGGGCCATCGGGCAGATCGATGTCTACCCGAATTCGCGCAACATCATTCCGGGGCGGGTGGTCTGCACCGTCGATTTCCGGTCACCCGACGCGGATATCCAGACAGAGATGGAGGCCGCCCTGCGCGAGGGCGCCGCGCGGATCGCCCGCGATCTGGGCCTGACAATCGAGATCGAACAATCAGGCCATTTCGACCCGGTGAAATTCGACGATGCTTGCGTGGACGCCCTGCGCCGCGCGGCGGACCGGCTGGGTTACAGCCACATGAACATCATCTCGGGCGCCGGGCACGATGCCTGCTGGATCAACCGCGTGGCCCCCACGGCGATGGTGATGTGCCCCTGCGTGGACGGGCTGAGCCATAACGAGGCCGAGGAGATCACGCCAGACTGGGCCGCGAAAAGCGCCAATGTGCTGATGCATGCGGTGGTGGAAACCGCGCAGATCGTCGGCTGAGAGGCCGAGAACAGGGAGAAAGCCATGAGCACCGTCATCAAGAACGGCACCATCGTCACGCATGACCTGACCTATGCCGCAGATCTGCGGGTCGAAGGCGGCCGGATCACCGAAATCGGGCCAAACCTGACCGGCGGCACCGTGCTGGATGCCACCGGCTGCTATGTCATGCCCGGGGGCATCGACCCGCACACGCATCTGGAAATGCCCTTCATGGGCACCTATTCCGCCGATGATTTCGACAGCGGCACGCGCGCGGCGCTGGCGGGCGGCACGACGATGGTGATCGACTTCGCCCTGCCCTCGCCCGGTCAGGGGCTGCTGGATGCGTTGCAGATGTGGGACAACAAATCCACCCGCGCGCATTGCGATTATTCGTTCCACATGGCGGTGACGTGGTGGAGCCAGCAGGTTTTCGACGAAATGCCGGAGGTGGTGAAGCGCGGGATCACCAGCTTCAAGCATTTCCTCGCCTACAAGGGCGCGTTGATGGTGAATGACGAGGAATTGTTCGCCAGTTTCCGCCGCCTGTCGGAACTGGGCGGGGTGGCGATGGTGCATGCCGAAAACGGCGATGTGGTGGCCGAGTTGCAGCGCAAGCTGATGGAAGAGGGCAACACCGGCCCCGAGGCGCATGCCTATTCCCGCCCGCCGCAGGTGGAAGGCGAGGCGACGAACCGCGCCATCATGATCGCCGACATGGCCGGTGTGCCGCTTTATGTGGTGCATACCAGCTGCGAGGATGCCCATGAGGCCATCCGCCGCGCCCGCCAGCAGGGCAAGCGGGTCTGGGGGGAACCGCTGATCCAGCACCTGACGCTGGACGACAGCGAATATGCCAACCCCGATTGGGACCATGCCGCGCGGCGCGTCATGTCGCCGCCGTTCCGCAACAAGCTGCACCAGGACAGCCTTTGGGCCGGGCTGGCGGCGGGGTCATTGTCTGTTGTCGCAACCGACCATTGCGCCTTTACCACCGACCAGAAACGCTATGGCGTCGGCGATTTCACGAAAATCCCCAACGGCACCGGCGGTCTGGAAGACCGGCTGCCGATGCTGTGGACGCATGGTGTGAACACCGGGCGCATCACGATGAACGAATTCGTGGCCGTGACATCGACCAATGTCGCCAAGATCTTCGGCATGTACCCGAAAAAGGGGGCGATTGCGGTGGGCGCGGATGCCGACATCCTGGTCTGGGACCCGGCGCTGGAAAAGACCATCAGCGCCGCCAGCCAGCAATCGGCCATCGATTACAACGTGTTCGAGGGGCAGAAGGTGCGCGGGCTGCCGCGCTTCACCCTGACGCGCGGGCGCGTCGCGGTGGAAGAAGGCAAGCTGCACGCGCAGGAGGGCCACGGCCAGTTCGTCGCCCGCGAGGCCCAGGGCGCGGTCAACCGCGCGCTGAGCACCTGGAAGGAACTGACCGCCCCGCGCCCCGTCGCACGCGGCGGCATCCCGGCCAGCGGGGTCTGAATGAAGGATAGCCAGACCATCGGCACGCCAGTCATCGACGCGCGCGGCCTGAACCTGACGTTCCAGACGGCGGATGGCCCGGTTCATGCGCTGAAAGACGTGAACCTGTCCATCAACAAGGGCGATTTCGTCAGCTTCATCGGCCCCTCGGGCTGCGGCAAGACCACGCTTCTGCGCGTGATCGCCGATCTGGAACAGCCCACCGGCGGCACGATCACCGTGAACGGCATGACCCCCGAGGCCGCGCGGCGCGCCCGCGCCTATGGCTATGTGTTCCAGGCGGCGGGGCTTTATCCCTGGCGCACGATCGAGGGCAATGTGCGCCTGCCGCTGGAAATCATGGGCTATTCGCGCGCCGAACAGGCCGAACGCGCGGCCCGCGTGCTGGAACTGGTCGATCTGAAAGGGTTCGAAAAGAAATACCCCTGGCAATTGTCGGGGGGCATGCAGCAGCGCGCCAGCATCGCCCGCGCGCTGGCCTTCGACGCCGATATCCTGCTGATGGACGAACCCTTCGGCGCGCTGGATGAAATCGTGCGCGACCGGCTGAACGAGGAATTGCTGCGGCTTTGGGCGCGCACCGGCAAGACCATCGGTTTCGTCACCCATTCGATCCCCGAAGCGGTCTATCTGTCCAAGCGCATCGTCGTGATGTCGCCCCGCCCCGGCCGGATCACCGATATCATCGAAAGCCCGCTGCCGCGCGAACGCCCGCTGGACATTCGCGACAGCCGCGAGTTCATCGACATCGCCCATCGCGTGCGCGAGGGGTTGCGGGCGGGGCATGGCGATGAGGTCTAGCGTCCTGCCTGTTCTCACGGTGATCGGCCTGATCCTGGCGATCTGGTATGTCGGGTCGGTCGCGATGAACCAGAAATGGACGCGCGACCAGGCGGCGCGGACAGGCGCCGAACTGACATTCGCGCAGATCGTGGCCGACACGATGAACCAGCGCCGCCCGCTTCTGCCGCCGCCGCATCAGGTGGCCAGCGCGCTTTGGGACGGGGTGACGAAGGAACCCGTCACCTCGCGCCGCAGCCTCGTCTATCATTCCTGGATCACGATAGAGGCAACGCTGGCGGGGTTTTCGCTTGGCCTTGTGATCGGTGTTTCGATGGCGGTGGGGATCGTCTATTTCCGGGTGCTCGACGCATCGCTGATGCCCTGGGCGGTGATCTCGCAGACCATTCCCATCATCGCGCTGGCGCCGATGATCGTGGTCTTGTCGAATTCGCTGGGGCTGGGCGAACGGCTGGGCGTGGAGAACCGGCTTGTATCGAAGGCGATCATTGCCGCCTATCTGTCGTTCTTTCCGGTGCTGGTGGGCATGGTCAAGGGGTTGCGCAGCCCGGATTCCATGCAGACCGACCTGCTGACCACCTATAACGCCACCGGCTGGCAAAGCTTTGCCAAGCTGCGCCTGCCGGCCTCGATGCCCTATCTGTTCGCGTCGCTCAAGGTCGCCATCGCGGCGGCGCTGGTGGGCGCGATCGTGGGCGAACTGCCCACCGGCGCGGTCGAGGGGCTGGGCGCGCGGATGCTGGTGGCGTCGCAATTCGGCCAGCCGCTGCTGATGTGGGCGTCACTGTTCGCGGCGGCCATCGTGGCGGGTCTGCTGATCATCGTGGTCGGCGGCATCGAACGTCTGGCCGCGCGGCGCATGGGGGTGCGGCCATGATGGGGGCCAATCCGCAGCCGGAATGGCTTTGGGGGGCGGTTGCGGTCTGGCTCGGGCTCTGGGCGCTGAACGTGGTGCTGGCGCGGCACGCGCGCTGGGCGGTGCCGCTGGTCTTCGGCCTGGCGGTGCTGGTGCTGTGGGAGGGGGTGACGCGCGGGCTTGGCGTGCCCGAAGTCATCCTGCCCGCGCCCACGGTCGTTGCGCGCACCTTCGCGGCCAGCACCGCGATGCTGTGGGGCGATTTCGTGCAGACGATCGTCCGCGGCGCCCTGCCCGGCTATGCCATGGGCTGCGGCGCGGCGGTCGTGCTGGCGGTGCTGATCGACCGGTCGCCCTTTCTGACACGCGGCCTGTTGCCGGTGGGCAATTTCGTGGCCGCCCTGCCGATCGTGGGCATCGCGCCGATCATGGTGACCTGGTTCGGGTTTGGCTGGCAGTCCAAGGCGGCGGTGGTCTTTGCGATGGTGTTCTTTCCGGTGCTGATCAACACCGTGGCGGGCCTTTCGGCGGCCGAACGGATGCAGCGCGACCTGATGCGCACCTATGCCGCCGGCTATTGGCAGACGTTGGTCAAGCTGCGCCTGCCGGCGGCGATGCCGTTCATCTTCAACGGGCTCAAGATCGCGACCACGCTGGCGCTGATCGGGGCCATCGTTGCCGAGTTTTTCGGCTCTCCCACACGGGGCATGGGCTTTCGCATCTCGACCGCGGTGGGCTCGCTTGCCCTGCCGCTGGTGTGGTCGCATATTGCGGTCGCGGCACTGGCGGGAACGGTCTTTTTCGGCATCGTCACCGCAATGGAACGACGCGTGACGTTCTGGCATCCGTCGCACAGGGCGCGGAAATGACAACATGGAGGTCTGGACTATGAAAAAGATGATTGCAGGGGCGATGCTGGCCGCAATGTCGGCCACGGTCACGGCGGGGGGGGCCTGGGCGCAGGATACCATCCGGATGCAGCTGAAATGGGTCACCCAGGCACAGTTTGCAGGCTATTATGTCGCCGAGGCCAAGGGCTTCTATGCCGACGAGAACCTGAATGTCGTCATCCTGCCGGGCGGCCCCGACATTGCCCCCGAACAGGTGATCGCCGGCGGCGGCGCCGATGTGATCACCACCTGGATGCCCGCGGCGCTGGCCGCGCGCGAACGCGGCGTGCCGCTGGTCAACATCGCACAGCCCTTCACCGGGCAGGGTCTGTCCTTCGTCTGCCGCCGGGATCTGGGCGTGAACGGGATCGAGGATTTTCCGGGCAAGACGCTGGGCGTCTGGTTCTTCGGCAATGAATATCCGTTCTACGCCTGGATGGCCGCGCTCGGCCTGTCCACCGATGGCGGTGCCGACGGGGTCGAGGTGCTGAAACAGGCGTTCGACGTCGAGGCGCTGCTGAACGGTCAGGCCGCCTGCATCTCGGTGATGACCTACAACGAATACGGGCAGGTGCTCGATGCCGAGCTGACGCCGGACGACCTGGTGTTCTTCTCCTACGCCGAAGAAGGGATCCGCGTGATGGAGGACGGCCTTTACGTCATGGAAGACCGCCTGTCGGACCCCGCATTCGTCGATGCGATGGTGCGCTTTGTCCGCGCCACCATGGCGGGCTGGAAATGGGCCGAGGAAAACCCCGAGGAAGCCGCGCAGATGGTCGTCGATGCCGACCAGACCGGCCTTCAGACGCTGGAGCACCAGATCTACATGATGGGTGAGGTCGCCAAGCTGACCGCCGGCGGTAACGGGGCGCTTGACCCGGCCGATTTCGAGGCGACGGTCGAGGCCCTGCTGGCGGCGGTGTCGCCCGAGAACCCGGCGATCACGCGCGTGCCCGAGGGGATGGCCTGGACGCACATGATCACCGATCAGGCGCTGAACTGACGGCGCCAGCCATGTCGTCAAAGCCCCGGCCGCCGCGCCGGGGCTTTTTCATGGGCCAGCGTTCCGAGGGGCCAGCGTTCCGAGGGGGCGGCGTCATGCGGGTTCGGCGCAGGTTGACAGCCACGGGCGCCACGCCTAATTTAGAATTGTTCTAAAACATGGTCACCGCGATGTTTTCCGGCCTGAGCCTTGGCGAAGATCCCACCATCCTGCTTGTCTTTGTTGCGGCATTGATCACGGCGCTGGCCACGGGGCTTGGTGCGCTGCCGCTGCTTCTGGCGCGTGGCAGGGCGGGCGGAACGTGGCTGGGGGTCGGGAATGCGGTGGCATCGGGGCTGATGCTGGCGGCCTGCTTTTCGCTGATTGCCGAGGGGCTTGCCTTCAGCGGCCCGCGCACGATCGCCGGGCTGGTTGCGGGGCTCGGGCTGATCCTGCTGGCCGATCGCTGGCTGAAGGCGCATGGCAACCACTCCATCGCGCGACTGCAGGGCGCAGATGCCGGGCGCGCGCTGCTGATCATCGGCATCATGACGGCACATTCGGCGGCCGAAGGCGTCGGCGTGGGTGTGTCCTATGGCGGCGGGCGCGAGTTGGGGGATTTCATCACCATCGCGATCGCGCTGCACAATGTGCCCGAAGGCCTTGCCATCGCGCTGGTCATGGTGCCGCGCGGGGCACGGGTCTGGCAGGCGGCCGGGTGGTCGGTGTTTTCGTCCTTGCCGCAGCCGCTGCTGGCGGTGCCGGCCTTTCTGTTCGTTCTTGCCTTCGCGCCCTGGCTGCCGGTTGGGCTGGGCCTGGCGGCGGGGGCGATGCTGTGGATGGTGTTTTCCGAACTGCTGCCCGAGGCGCAGCAGGAACTTGGAGCGTCGCTGGGCAACGCGGGCCTTGGGGTGATCGTGGTGCTGGCCTTCGCGGCGATGCTCGCCGTGACGCTGGTGCTGTGACGGGGGGCGCGCAGATGGCAGGGCTTCTTGTGCTGATCCCCGCGGCCGGCGCCGGACGGCGGATGCGCGGCGGCGACAAGCTGCTGGAGCCGGTCGATGGCGTGCCGCTGCTGGCGCGGCAGGCCATGCGGGCGCAGGCCACGGGCTGGCCGGTGCTGGTGACGCTGCCGCCCGGTGCGGCGGGCGCCGCGCGCGCCGAGGCATTGCGGCAGGCCGGGGCGATCTCCGGCACCCCGGAGGGCCGCGCCGCGCCGGGTTCCGGCATTGTCTGGCGCTGCGTCGCGCAGGCCGACGAAGGCATGGCGGCATCGCTGCGCGCGGGCGCAGAGGCTGCGCTGGGGGCCGGGGCGCCCGGGATGATGGTTCTGCCTGCCGACATGCCGGACCTGGACACGCCCGACCTGCTGCTGCTTGGCGCGGCCTTCGCGGCGGCGCCCCGGGGCAGCATCGTCCAGGCCACCGGCGCCGACGGCACGCCGGGCCATCCCGTGATCCTGCCGGCGGCGCTGTTGCCGCAGGTTGCCCGGCTTTCCGGCGATACGGGCGCGCGGGCGCTGTTGCGCGCCAATCCCGGCGCGGTCATCCGGCAGGCCCTGCCCGCAGAACGCGCGCTGACCGATCTCGACACGCCCGAAGCCTGGGCCGCCTGGCGCGCGGCGCGCATCGACCGGCCCTGATACGCCGGCGATCAGGCGCGCGCATGGGGCGGGTCAATCGGGGACACCGCTTGTGTCCCCTGCCCCTACATGCCGCAAGTCGCGCCCGTGCGACGGCTCAGCCGGTCGGTTTCGGTTCGCGCGTCTTGCCGCGCCGCCCTGCCCATCCGCCGCGCCGCCTGGCCGGGGCGGGCGTGGCCAGGGCCTCGCGCAGAACCGCGGTCATCGGGTGATCCGGCGCGCGGCGGCCGTGGCTGTCCAGCAGCACACGCAGCGCCGCCTCGGTATCGGCCTCGGCCGGCAGGCTCAACGCCCAGTCCATGAAGATCGACCGGCATTCCGCGTCGCCGATCCCGTCGATCCGATAGCTTTCGCGCACAAGGCCCTTCGGGTCGGCCTCGGGCGGCGGGTCCGCGGGCTTGATCATCGCGCCGCCCCCGATGGCGGTGCGGCCGCGCCTTCGGCGCCCTGCTCCGTGCCGGGGGCAGAGCCGTCACCGAGCGTGGTGCCGGGCGCCAGCAACCTGCCCGCCACCGCGCTTGCGGCGGCCGTGACCGCGTCGAGCCTGTCGGCCAGTTCCGACATCCGCGCCGCCCCCGCCTCGCGCAGCACGAAACCGCAGGCGCCCGCGCCAAGCCCCTCGGGGGCCAGCACGCCGTCGGCCAGCAGCCGCCCCGCGCAATGCACCCGCCAGCACAGCCGATAGGCCAACAGCAGCGCCTCGGCCGCGTCCTTGTCGGGCCAGCCCGCCCGGACGCCCGCCGCCAGTTGCGCCTCGACCCCGCGCGCGGGGCTGGCCGCGCGCAGCGCTGCGGCCTGCGCCACCAGTTCGATTTCCTGAAGCCGCCCGCGCCCGGCCTTGACATCCCAGCGCCCGGCGCCCGGCCGGGCGGCGGCGGTGCGCTCGCGCATCTCGGCCGCACCGGCCAGCACCTCGGCGCCCTTGCCCTTTTCGGCCAGGATCGCGCGCCGCAGCGATTCGACCTCGGCCCCCAGCGCCGCATCGCCCGCGATCACCCGCGCGCGCGTCAGCGCCAGATGCTCCCAGGTCCAGGCTTCGGTGCGCTGGTAGGCGTCAAAGGCCGACAGTGCCGTGGCCACCGGCCCCTGGCGCCCCGACGGGCGCAGCCGCATGTCCACCTCGTAAAGCCGCCCCTCGGCCATCGGGGCCGACAGGGCGGTGATCAGCGCCTTGGTCAGCCGCGCGAAATAGGCCGTCGTCGTCAGCGGGCGCGGCCCCTCCGACGCCTCTGCTCCCTGCGCATCGTAGATCAGGATCAGGTCGAGGTCCGACACTGCGTTGAGCCGGCCGGCGCCCAGGCTGCCCATGCCCAGCACCACCGCCCCCCGGCCCGGCGCGGCCCCGTGGCGGCGGGCGAATTCGGCGCAGACCGGCCCCCAGAGCCCCGCCACCGCAGCCCTGGCCAGGTCGGCATATTGCGCCGCTGCCTCGAAGGAATCGGTCAGCCCGCGCAGGTGATGCACGCCGATGCGAAAATGCCATTCCTTGGCCCAGGCCCGCGCGGCATCCAGCTTGCGTTCGTAATCCGGCACCTCGTCAAGCCGATCGGCAAGCCCACGCAGCAGCCCGGCCTCGCCCGGCCAGGGCGCAAAGAACGCCCCCGCCAGAACCGCATCCAGCACACCCGCATTGCGCGACAGATATTGCGCCAGCCGCGGCGCGGTCGCGCAGATATCGACGATCAGGTCGATCAGCTGCGGGTTCGCCGCGAACAGCGCGAACAGCTGGACCCCGGCGGGAAGCCCGGCCAGAAATCCGTCGAACTGCACCAGCGCCTCTTCAGGCGCGCCGGCCTTCTGCATC
>JAFIED010000241.1 GCA_020832805.1 Pararhodobacter sp. | reverse complement strand
GGCATTTTCGCCCGTCGCTGGCCTGGCGGCTGGCGCTGGTGGGCGAGGGGGCCTTTGACGCCATGGTCACCCTGCGCGATACTTGGGACTGGGACATCGCCGCTGCCGCGCTGATTGCCGCCGAGGCAGGCGCGCGGGTCACCGACCGTTTCGGCGGCGCATTGCGCTTCAACAGCCATTCCGCCCGTAACCCCGGGTTGCTGGCGGCGTCGGATATGCTTCATGCGGGTTTGATGAAGGCCCTGGGGGCCGAAACCGCCCCCGAACCGCCCCAACAGGAAAGGACACGCCCATGACTCAGCGCTTGCATCTGGTGTTTGGCGGCACCTTGACGGACCCGTCGGGCAGCGAGTTCGCCGATCCGTCGGCCATTCACGTTGTCGGGCTGTTTCCGGACTACGCGAGTGCCTATCGGGCCTGGAAAACCGAGGCCCAGCGCACCGTTGACCAGGCCGATACGCGCTATTTCATTGCCCATCTGCACCGCCTGCTGGAAGAAGAGCGCGAGGAAAGCCCGACCGAGGCGCTGCGCAGCTGATGCCCTGTCGGCCGCGGCACCACCCTTTGCGGGGTGGCAAACGGGGGGCGCTGCCATGAACGCGCCGGACAGGGAAGCCATGCGCAGGCCCGCGCGGTTTTGGCTGCATGCCGCAGACGACAACAGTGCAGCGGTGCTGTCGGTTCTGGCAAGCCATCTGGCCGACTTGCCGGCGCCCCCGGGATGCCTGTTGACGGGGCCGGGTGCCCTTGGGTTGCCGGGTGCGCCCGAAGATGGCCGCGCCATGCAGTTCTTCATTCAGCAGCATGCACCCCATGCCTTGGTCCTGGCTGGCGACAGGCTGCCGCGCGCCGGGATCGAGGCGGCGCGCAGCCGCCGTCTGGGGCTCTTTCTGGTTGATGCCGATATGCCGCCCGATTCCCGGCGCTGGCGGTTGTGGCCCCTTGCCGGCCGGCGGGTCCTGGCCGGTTTCACCCAGATCCATTGCCGGGACCAAAGCGTTGCCGATGCGCTGGAGCCGATGGTCGGTGCCGATGTGCCGCTGTTGGTATCAGGCGCAATGGCCCGCTTTCCGGCAGCGCCGCCCTGTCACCGGGCCGAACTGCAGGCGTTGGGCCGTGCGCTGGCCGGGCGGCCGGCATGGTTCGCCCAGAGCGTGCCCATGGCCGAGGCGCGGGATGTCCTGCTGGCCCATGCCCAGGCATTGCGGCAGGCGCATCGGCTGCTGCTGATCGTCAGCCCCGAGGATCACGCCCAGGCGGCCGCCCTTGCCGGTCTGGCAGATGATGCCGGCCTTGTGCATGCCACACGCAGCCGGGAAGAGGACATCACCGAGACCACCCAGATCTATATTGCCGATACGGGCGATGACGTCGGGCTGTTTCAGCGCCTGGTGCAGAGTTGCTATCTGGGCGGCAGCCTGACTGGAGGCACCGGCATGCCTCATCCGCTTGGTGCGGTGGCCTTGGGCGCGGTGCCGATCTTTGGCCCCCATGTGCCAGAGGAACATGGCGCGCTGGTGGCACGTCTGGTGCGCAGCGGCGCAGGGCGGCCTATCGCCGCCGGGCGCGCCTTGGGCGAGGCGGTGTGCGATTTCCTGTTGCCCGAAACCGTTGCCCGTGCCGCCCTGCGCGGATGGGAACTGGTCACCCGTGGCAACGATGCCACCGACCGGGTCGCGCAGGCGCTTGTACTGTGGTTGCGTCAGTCAGACCCTGGCGGGGGCATTGCATGAGACCGCCGCGATTCTGGCTGAATCCGCCGCAGGCACCCGGTTGGCAGGCGCGCCTGCTGGCGCCCTTCGGATGGCTGTATGCCGCTGCCACCCGGCGGCGCCTGCGTCGGCCCGGCTGGCAGCCGGCTGTCCCCGTCATCTGTATCGGTAACCTGCATGCGGGTGGCACGGGCAAGACCCCGGTGACGATTGCCCTGGCGCAGATGCTGGGGGCGCAGGGACATGCCGTGCATATCGTTTCGCGCGGGTATGGCGGGCGGCTTGCGGGGCCGGTCCAGGTTGACCCGCGCCGCCACGCCGCTGGCGATGTGGGGGACGAGCCCTTGTTGATGGCGGCTTTCGCGCCGGTCTGGGTGGCGCGTGACCGTGCGGCGGGGGTGCGCGCGGCGCAGGCGGCGGGGGCCGGTTTGATCTTGATGGATGACGGGTTCCAGAACCCCGCCGTGCAGCATCATCGCGCCATCGTGGTGGTTGATGCAGAAACCGGTTTCGGCAATGCCCGATGTCTGCCCGCCGGCCCCCTGCGAGAGCCGGTTGCCGAGGGTCTGGCGCGGGCCGATCTGGTGCTGGCCATCGGCGATTCCGCGGCGCAAGGCCGGTTTGCCCGGCAATGGGGCGCCATGCAGGCGGGCGTGAAGGGCCGCGCCTGCCCGGTGCCGTTGCTGACTGCCCGGCTGGCCCCGTTGGCAACGGGGATGGACTGGCGCGGGCTGCGGGTGCTGGCCTTTGCCGGGATCGGTCGGCCAGAGAAATTCTTTGCCACACTGGCCGCACAGGGCGCCGTGATCGCCCGCGCGCAGGCCTTGTCAGATCATCAACCGCTGGCGCGTGCGCTGTTCACCCGGCTGGAACATGAGGCACGCCAGCACGGTGCGCAACTGGTCACCACCGAAAAGGATGCCGTGCGCCTGCCGCAGGATTTGCGCCCGCGTGTGCTGACCTTGCCCGTTCGGCTGGAAGCTGATGATCCCCAGCGCCTGATGGCCTTGCTGGACCTGCCGGCTCTGGCGTGAAGCCGTCAGCCGGCGCGGCGCCCGATCTCGCGCGCCATGTCCAGCATCCGGCAGGAAAAGCCCCATTCGTTGTCATACCAGCCGAAGACACGCAGCATGCCCCCCGCGGTCAGCGCCGTCTCGCGCAGTGCCATGATCACGCTTTCCGGCCGGGCGCGCAGGTCGGTCGATACCAGTGGCCGGTCGGTCCAGCCGATGACCCCGCCCGCCGCGCGCAAATGCGCATTCGCCGTGGCCACATCAACCGGGGTGCGGGTCATCACGCACAGATCAACCGCCGACACGCTGGCGGTCGGCACGCGCACCGCCGCACAGGCCAGCCGGCCCGCCAGTTCGGGCAGGACAACATCCAGCAGGCGCCCGGCGCTGGTTGTGGTGGGCACGATCGACAGCGCAGCCGCGCGCGCGCGCGCCAGATCGGCGCCCCGCGGGGCGTCCACCGTGGGTTGGCTGCCGGTATAGCAATGAATGGTCGTCATCCAGCCTGATTCCAGCCCCCATGCCCGGTCGATCAGCCGGGCCAGCGGTGCCAGCGCATTGGTGGTGCACGAGGCATTCGAGATCAGCCTGTGTTCCGGATCCAGTCTTTCCTCGTTGGCGCCAAAGACCAGGGTGATTTCCGCCCCGGCCGAGGGGCCGGAGATCAGCACCCGGCGCGCCCCGGCCCGCAAACCCCGCGCCGCATCCTCGCGTCGTTCTGCCTTGCCGGTGCATTCCATCACCAGATCGATCTCGCCGAGATCCAGCGCCGAGATATCCGGCGCATGGGTCAGGCGCAGCCGGTGCGGGCCAACAATCAGCGCCCCGTCCCCCAGTCCGACGCCATCATCGAACGGGCCGAAAACGCTGTCATATTCGAACAGATGCGCACAGGTTTCCGCCGGGGCGATGTCGTTGACGGCAACGATGTCAATGTCTTGCCAGCCCGCACCAGCAGCACCGATGCCGGCACCACCGGGACCCGTACCGCAACTGGTGGATTGGGCGCGTTGCGCGCGCGCCCAGGCGCGCAGCACGGTTCGCCCGATCCGCCCGAACCCGTTGATGAGCACCCGCATCGCAGCCCCCGATCCTTGCCGATGAACCCGTTGGGCAAACTGCTATGCCCCCGGCACCGGATACGCAAGGCGCGTGCGCCGAAGAACCTGCGCTCCGACATATCGTGCCGGGCGAACGGGTGGTCGGTCGCGCTGGTCGTGGCATGCCTTCCGGGGCTGCAGGTGCTGCCGTTGGTGCCCGCTACCGGACAAGACATGGCAAGCATCCCCTGCCGAGGTTGCTCGGGCCGGGGTTGCTTGGGCCGGGGTTGTTCAGGCCGTGGGGGCGCGCGCTGGCTGACCGTTCCTTGCCATTGCCCACTTTTCCTTGATGCGCCCTTCGTGCACCGATCATGTCGGGCCTGGTCGTTGATCGCCGACCGGTCTGCAACCTGAACGCCGGCGTTCGGCGGCGCTTTTCGCACCCTCATGACCCTGCCGGCGCCCGTGCCGGGCACAAGGCGCGATCAGTCGGCCCGGCCGAATGGCACAAAGAAACTCAGCCGGTTCCAGCCATCGCTGCGCAGATAGTGCAGGTCGGTCGAAAGGCAGCGGATGATATGCCACCCGAACCCCCCTTCCGCGATCATGTCCGGCGGCTCCATCGGGGGCAGTGGCGGGTCCGGGGCCTGGCCGCAGGGCATGGGCGCGCCCTGATCGCATACCAGGCAGGCCAGCCCGTTCTGGCGGATATGAACGATCAGATGCACTGGCCCGGGTTGGCTGGCATAGGCATGTTCGTTGACGTTGTTCAGCGCTTCGGCAAGAATCAACTCCGCATTCGCCCGGTCGGCATGGCCGACCCCCAGCACCTGCATCTGCGCCATCAGTGCCGCCAGCGTTGCGCGAGTTGCCAGATCGCCAGAGACGAATTGCCGGCTGAAGACGTCGGTGTTTGGCTGCTGGGCGGGCCAGGGCGTTGCACCGGGCCCATGGGCCGGTGGCAGATCCGCCTGTGCCGACGGCTGCGAAACCTTTGCCATGCCAATCATCCTGCGGCCTTCAGCGGGTTTGCGGTGCCGCCCGGCGCGTGATCATGGATCGTAAAGATCGTGTCCATCCGTGTCAGGCGAAAGACCTTGGCAACCGATGGGGTCAGACCGGCCAGATGCAGCGCACGTTCGGGTGCCAGCAGCTTCATGACCGCGACAACGGCGCCCAGGCCGCTGCTGTCCAGAAAGCTGACCTGAGACAGATCCAGAATGACGGGATTGCCCGGCCCGCTGGCGGCCTGGCGCACGGCCTCCTTGAATTCGATGGCCACGGCGGCGTCGATCCGGGCGGTGTTCACGCGGATTACCAGCCCCTCGGCATGGCGATATGGGACGATTTCCACTTTTTCCCCCTCGCATTCAGGTCAATATCATGGTGAGGGTAGTGACCAACCATTGCCAAATCGTTCACGGCAAACCGGAGGCAAGCATGGACGACGTTGTCATCATCGGCGCAGCCAGAACCCCCATGGGCGGGTTTCAGGGCGTCTTTACAGGCATCAGCGCGGCCGAACTTGGCGGCACGGCGATTGCCGCTGCCATCGGTAGTGCCGGGATCGCGCATGGCGTGATCGACGAATTGCTGATGGGCTGTGTGCTGCCCGCTGGCCAGGGGCAGGCGCCTGCCCGCCAGGCAGGTTTCGCCGCCGGGCTGGGCGAAGAGGTGCCGGCCACGACACTGAACAAGATGTGCGGCTCCGGCATGAAGGCCGCGATGATGGCGCATGACCAGATTGCCCTGGGCGGCGCGCAGGTCGTGGTGGCAGGCGGGATGGAAAACATGACCGAGGCCCCGTACCTGCTGCCCAGGATGCGCGGCGGCGCCCGAATCGGGCATGGCGCCGTGGTGGATCACATGTTCCTTGACGGGCTGGAAGATGCCTATGACAAGGGCCGACTGATGGGCACCTTTGCCGAGGATTGTGCCGAAGCCTATCAGTTCACGCGCGAGGATCAGGACGATTACGCCCTGGGCTCACTGACCAATGCGCTGGCTGCCCAGGCCGATGGTGCCTTTGACGGCGAAATCGTGTCGGTCACGGTCAAGACCCGAAAGGGTGATGTGACCGTGCGCCATGACGAACAGCCCGGCCAGGCGCGGCCGGAAAAGATACCGATGCTGAAACCGGCTTTCCGCGACGGTGGCACGGTGACGGCGGCCAATGCCTCGTCGATCTCGGATGGCGCCGCAGCCCTTGTGCTGGCGTCACGCCGCGCGGCAGAAAGCATGGGCGCCCCTGTTCGGGCCGTGGTACGCGGTCATGCCAGCCATGCGCAGGCACCTGGATGGTTCAGCACTGCGCCAGTGCCGGCCGCGCGCAAACTGCTGGACCGTCTGGGCTGGTCCGTGGACAGCGTCGATCTGTGGGAGGTGAACGAGGCCTTTGCCGTGGTGCCGATGGCCTTCATGCGCGAGTTGCGCATCCCGCGCGACAAGATGAACGTCAATGGCGGGGCCTGCGCGCTGGGCCATCCCATCGGCGCATCGGGGGCGCGCATCATCGTTACCCTGCTGTATGCCCTGGAAACGCGCGGGCTGAAGCGGGGGGTTGCGGCAATCTGCATCGGCGGCGGCGAGGGGACGGCCATTGCCATCGAGCGCGTCTGACGCGCTGTCCCGGCCCACCATACGGCACATGACAGCCTGGCCGCAGGGGGTGTCAGGGTGTTTTTACCCAACGTCATGGCCACGCCCGGCTTGCCGATGGGTGCAGTGCTTCGCATGCTGCGCCAGTCCGAATTGTCTGCCCAGAAAAAACGGAGCGTCACCATGCCCATCCCTTCGCCCGGTCCTGCCGGCAGTCATCTGCCGCCGATCCTGCGCGGCCTGCGTATCCCGGTTGTGGCCTCGCCCATGTTCATCGTGTCGGGGCCGGAACTGGTCATTGCGCAGTGCAAGGCCGGCATCGTGGGCAGCTTTCCGGCGCTGAATGCGCGTGACGAGCCGGGCGGCCCGGTGATGCTGGAAAAATGGCTGCAACGAATCAACGAGGAACTCGACCGCCATAATCAGGCCAATCCGGACCGCCCCGCCGCGCCCTTTGCCGTGAATCAGATCGTTCATCGCTCGAACCCGCGCCTGGAACGCGATGTCGAGATCTGTGCCCGCTGGAAAGTGCCGATCTGGATCACGTCGCTGGGGGCCCGGCCAGAAGTGAACGAGGCCGCGCATGGCGCCGGTGGCATTGTGCTGCATGATATCATCGACAATCGTTTTGCGAAAAAGGCCATCGAAAAGGGTGCGGATGGGTTGATTGCCGTGGCGGCGGGCGCGGGGGGGCATGCCGGGCAGCAAAGCCCCATGGCGCTGATCGCCGAAATACGCGAATGGTTCGATGGCCCGGTGTTGCTGTCCGGTGCCATTTCGACGGGCCGCGCCATACTGGCGGCTCGGGCAATGGGGGCTGATCTGGCCTATATCGGCTCGCCTTTCATCGCCACGGAAGAGGCAAACGCGGTCGTCGATTACAAGCAGATGATCGTCGAGTCATCGGCAAAGGATATCGTCACGTCGGCGCTGTTCAGTGGCGTGTCCGGCAATTACCTGCGGCCTTCGGTTGCCAGGGCGGGGCTGGACCCTGACAACCTGCCGGATGAAAAGACCCAGATGGATTTCAAGCGTGCCACGTCCGATGCGGCCAAGGCATGGAAGGATATCTGGAGTGCAGGCCAGGGCATTGGCGCGATCCGCGCCATCGAGGCGGCGGGCGTGCTGATCGACAGGCTGGCCGAGGAATACGCCGCTGCATCCCGGGCGTTGGCCGCTGATCTGGCCGCGCAAGGGTACAGCGCGGAACGCTGAAGACCGGGCGCGCCACTCCGACGGTTCCGGATTGGCGCGCGTGCATTGCCGGAGTCAGATCGGTGACGGCAGAAAGCCGGCCGCCGGCAGGGTTTCGTCGGCATAGTCGCGCACGGGTCTGGCCGTTGCCACCGTTGTGCGCTTGAACTCATAGACCATCTCGTCGCCTTCCAGGGCCGACGCCACGATCAGGCATTGGCTGAGGTGCTGTGCCCCGTCGTAGATATCCACCAATCCACGCAGCCCCGGCGCACGCCCGGCATCCAGCGCAAACCCATCTTCCCATAACCGGTTCAGCGGAATGGCCTGCCCGCCGACCTGCAGGTTCAGGCGGTTGCCGCGGCGGGTGTCACGGCGGCGCGCCTCTTCAAGGCCGCGGCGAATGTCTTCGGGCAGATGTTCCAGCATGGCAACCTCGAATCATTTGTCAAAGCGTTGCCTGCAATTCTGGCAAAAACAAGTAACGCACCGCTGACATTGCCAAAAAGTCCCGGTCTATATTTCACGCTTTCCCAAAATAGCCGGCGCCAGCCGGGGCGCTGCAACTGCCTATTCTGCCGTGGCATCGGTGCGCCCGGTCTTTTCCAGCCAGCTCAGCATGGCGCGCGCGGCCAGGCTGGCGCTGGTCTTGCCGGAGACCACGTCACCGGCAAGCGCCGCCATCTGCGCGCGCGCGTCAGCGGTCTTCAGTTGTGCCAGCAGGGCTTCGCGCACCTCTTCGGCAAACCAGTGCCGCGCCTGGGCCGCGCGCCGGCCCGTCCAATGCCCCTGGTCGCGCCGCCATGATGACAGGGCGCCGATCTCGGCCCATACCTGCGCCAGCCCGTCATTTTGCAGCGCTGACACGGTCACTGCCTTTGGAAAACCAGGCGGGTCCTGCGGGCGCCGACGCAACAGGCGCAAGGCCCCTGCGTAATCGGCGCAGGTGCGGATGGCGGCGTGTTTCAGGTCACCGTCGGCCTTGTTGACGACGATCAGGTCCGCTGCCTCCATGATGCCGCGCTTGACCCCTTGCAATTCGTCGCCGCCGCCCGGTGCCAGCAACAACAGGAACACGTCCGACAGTTCCGCAACCACGGTTTCCGACTGGCCCACGCCGACGGTTTCGATCAGCACCACATCAAAACCCGAAGCCTCGCACAGGGCCACGGCCTCGCGCGTGCGGCGGGCAACGCCCCCCAGATGGCTTTGGCTGGGCGAGGGGCGGATATAGGCATTGGGATGGCGGGTCAGATGCTCCATCCGGGTCTTGTCGCCCAGAATCGACCCGCCAGTGCGCGCCGAGGATGGGTCAACCGCCAGCACGGCCACTCGCAGGCCCTGCTCGCACAGCATCAGCCCGAAATTCTCGATGAAGGTCGATTTGCCCACTCCCGGCGTGCCGGAAAGCCCGATGCGCAGGGCCTCGCGCCCATGACCGGAAAGGTCGGCCAGCAGGGCGGCGGCCTGTTCGCGGTGATCGCTGCGCGTGCTTTCGACCAGCGTGATCGCACGTGCCAGCGCGCGCCGGTCGGCATCCAGAATCGCTTGGGTCAGATCGCTGGTCATGGGCAGTTCCTTTCGTCCTGCCCTGTCTTGCCCGGCAGGGGCGGTACTGTCCAGCGGGGCGGGGCTGGCATTTGCGTGGTCTGCACCGCATAACCCCGGCATGCATCCGTATGATACCATGCCGGGCCCGGCCCAGCCCATCGACCCCCTGTTGCCCGCCCTGTGCAGCGCGCTGTCGCGTGAGGGTCAGGCGGTACTGCAGGCGCCCCCCGGCGCGGGCAAGACAACCCGCGTGCCGCTGGCACTGATGGGCCGTGTTCCGGGGCGCATCGTCATGCTGGAGCCCCGCCGTCTGGCTGCCCGCGCCGCTGCCGAGCGGTTGGCAGAAACCCTGGGCGAATCGGTGGGCGGGCGTGTGGGCTACCGCATCCGGGGCGAGGCGCGGACAGGCCCCCAGACGGTGATCGAAGTGGTGACCGAGGGCATTCTGACCAGGATGCTGCAGACCGATGCCGCACTTGAGGGCGTTGGGGCGGTGATCTTTGACGAATTTCACGAACGCTCGCTGAACGCCGATCTGGGGCTTGCCCTGGTGCTGGAGTCGCGCGCCCCCGTGCGGGCAGACCTATGGCTTCTGGTGATGTCGGCGACGCTGGATGCCGCGCCGGTGGCCGCGCTGATGGGGGGGGCGCCTGTCTTGACGGCCGAAGGTCGGGCCTTTCCGGTGGAAACCCGCTGGCTGGAACGCCCGCTGCCGCCAAAAGCCCGGCTGGAGCAGGCCACCGCAGACCTGATCCTGCAGGCGTTGGGCGAAGTCAGTGGCGGGGTGCTGGCCTTTCTGCCGGGCGAGGGCGAGATTCGCCGCTGCATGGCCGCGTTGGACAACCGCTTGCCCGCTGATGTGGTGGCCCAACCCTTGTACGGGGCGCTGCCCTTTGCACAGCAGCGTGCAGCGATAGCGCCGCTGGCCAAGGGGCGCAAGCTGGTGCTGGCGACAGCGATTGCCGAAACCTCGCTGACCATTCAGGACATCCGCGTGGTGGTCGATGCCGGGCGGGCGCGCCGTGCGCGGTTCGATCCGGCCTCGGGCATGACGCGGTTGGTCACCGAACCCGTCAGCCGAGCCGAGGCCGAACAGCGGCGCGGCCGCGCTGGTCGTGTTGCCCCCGGTGTATGCTACAGGCTGTGGGCCCGCGCGCAGGAGGGGGCCTTGCCCGCGCATCCGCCCGCCGAGATCGAGGCCGCCGATCTGGCCGGCCTGGCGCTGGAACTGGCGCTTTGGGGTTCGGATACGCTGCCCTTTCTGACCCCGCCGCCAGAGGCTGCCCTGACCGAGGCGCGCGCGTTGCTGGCCGGTCTGGGGGCGCTGGACGCCCGCGGGCGCATCACCGATCACGGCAAGGCCATGGCACGCCTGCCCCTGCACCCGCGTCTGGCGCATATGCTGTTGATGGCGGGAAAGGGGGCTGCGCCGCTGGCCGCCCTGCTGGCCGAGCGTGACCCGCTGATCGGCGCGCCCGCTGACCTGACCCTGCGCCTGCGCGCGTTGGCCAATCCGCGCGATGCCGCCTATGCCACCCGGCGTGATGCACTGGAACGTATCCGCGCCGAGGCAGGGCGGCTGGCACGCCTTGCGCCACCCGATCAGCGCCTTTCCGCCGCCGAGTCCGCCGCCCTTGCCTATCCTGACCGCATCGGCCAGCGCCGACCCGGCGAGGCGCCGCGCTTTCTTTTGTCCGGGGGCAAGGGGGCTTATGCCGACGATGGCGAGCCGCTGGGCCAGATGCCGCTGGTGGTGGCGACCGATCTGGATGGAGACCGGCGCGAGGCACGCATCCGGCAGGGGCTGGCCTTGCCGCAATCGGCCCTGCGCGGTTTGTTCGGCGCGCAGATCACACCGGTTCAGGTCTGCACATGGGATGCGCGGCAAGGTCGCGTTCTGGCGCGCGAGCGCGACATGTTCGGGGCCCTGATCCTGTCCGAGCGTCGCTGGGATGCCCCACCCGAAGCCAAGGCGCAGGCCGCGCTGGACGGGCTGCGCGCGCTGGGGCTGAATCAATGCCTTGGCGCGGCTGCACGACGCTTGCAGGCGCGGGTGGCCTATCTGCGTGATCAGGGCGCTGATCTGCCTGATCTGTCGGACAATGGGCTGATGGACCAGGCCGAGGCGTGGCTTTTGCCCTATCTGACCGGCGTGCGCAGCGCCGATGACCTGCGCGCGCTGGATCTGACTCCGGCGCTGGAGGCGGCGCTGGGCCATCAGGGCAAGGCATTGGCCGACCAGCTGGCGCCGGCGCATTTCGTCACGCCGCTGGGCCGGCGTGTAGCCATCGATTACAGCGGGGGGCAGCCCGAAATTGCTTTGCGCCTGCAGGAAATGTTCGGCCAGACGCAGCATCCGGTCACCGGCCCCAGGCGGCTGGCGCTGAAGATCACGCTGCTGTCGCCGGGCGGGCATCCGTTGGCGGTGACAACCGATCTGCCCGGCTTCTGGTCAGGTGCGTATTCCGAGGTGCGCAAGGAAATGCGCGGCCGCTATCCACGGCACGCCTGGCCGGAAGATCCCTTTCAGGCCGACCCGACTTTGCGCGCAAAGCCGCGCAGGTCTTAGGGCCAAGGGGCGTTCAGCCTGCCAGCACCCGTTCTGCCGCGGCGCCCAGCCGCAGCAATCGGGCCTCGGCCATCGGCGGCGCCATCAGGCTGAGGCCGGCGGCCGGCGCCCCTGCCGGCACCGTCAGCGCGCACCCCCCCATCAGGTTCGCTATGCGCGTGTTGCGCAGCGTCAGCAGGTTCTCGCGGGTAAAGAGGTCATGGTCGGCCTCCAGCACGTCAATACGCGGCGGCATGTTGGCGGTCGTTGGCAACAGTACCGCATCGAAACCCGCTGCCGCCTGCGCGTAATCGACCCGCAACCGGTCCAGTTCATGCCAGGCGGCGATATAGTCAAAGGCCTTGTGCGCGGCGCCGGCCTGGAACCGTTCGCGCACCGGAGGGAACATGCGTTCGGGATAGGCCTCGATCGCCGTGGCCCAGGTGCCATAGGTTTCCGACGTGTACAGGATGCCCGCCAGATCCATCGCCTCGGCCACCTCAGGGCGACGGATACGGGTGATCTGCGCGCCGGCACTTGCCAGACGGTCCAGCGCGGCGTCAAAGGCGCGTTCCTGCGCCGGGGCGATGCCATCAAGCGCCACGGTTTCCAGCACCGCAAACCGTGCGCCCACCAGACTGGCGCCGCCCAGATCGGGCGCCGGACTTGCATCAAGCATCGCAAACAGCAGCGCGGCATCCTCGACAGTGCGGGCAAGCGGGCCAACCGTGTCAAAGCGCGCCGCCAGGGGAACGGCGCCGGTCAGCGGTATCCGCCCTGCGGTGGTTTTCAGCCCGACCAGATCGTTCCAACCTGCCGGAACCCGCACCGAGCCGCCTGTGTCCGATCCGATGGCGGCTGGTGCCAACCCCCAGGCGACCGACGCCGCCGCGCCAGACGACGAGCCGCCGGAAACATGATCCGGATCATGGCGCCACGGCGGGCTGGCGGTCGAGGGGTTCAGGCCCAGGCCGGAAAACGCCAGTTCCGTCATATGCGTCTTGCCCAGACAGGGCAGGCCGGCCAGATCTGCCCGGGTGATGACTGCGGCATCCTCGTCCGGCACGCGGCCCCGGAACAGCGCGGTGCCAGCCTCGGTGCCGATACCGGCCGTGTCGAACAGATCCTTCCACGAAACGGGCACGCCGTCCAATGGCCCCCGGCGCAGGCCCGACCGTGCCCGCCCCCGCGCCGCCGCCGCGGCGTCCAGCGCGCGCTGACGCGTCAGCCGTGCATAGATCCGGTTGCCCATGTGGTGCGACTCGGCGGCGTCCAGAAACGCCTCGGTCAGCGCGACCGGGCACAGCTGCCCGTCTTCGATCTCGCGGCCCAGTTGTGCGGCGCTCATGGTCTGCCAGCTGTCGTTCATTCCCTGCCCCTTGTTGTCGTCGGTTTGGCGGCGCCGACGCTAGCGCAGGTCGCACGGAATGGGAACGGGCGTTGGGCGGTGCGGCGCCGGCCCGCGTTGATGTCGCATGGACAAATCGCTCCGGGCGGGCATATTCATCTGCATGACACCGGATTGCGACATTCTGATCGTGGGCGGCGGGCTGAATGGCCCGGCGCTGGCCCTGGCCCTGGCAAAGGGGGGGATGCGTGTTGTCGTGGCCGACGCCCGCAGCGCCGATGCCCGCGCCATTCGCGGATTTGATGGACGCGCCTATGCGTTGGCGCTGGCCTCTGTGCGGGTGTTGCAGGCAATCGACATCTGGCCGGTGCTGGACCAGGCAGCACAGCCGATTCAGGGTATCCGTGTCAGCCAGGGCCGTGCCGGGCAGGGTGCCTTTCCGCTGACACTGGGTTTCGATCATGCAGAGATCGAGGAAGGGCCGATGGGCCGGATGGTGGAAGACCGCCATCTGTACGCCGCCTTTCTGGAGGCCATGCGCAACGAGCCCCTGATCACCCTGAAAAGCGGCGTGCGGGTGGTGGCTCAGGATACCCAGGGCGCGTTGCAGGCCCATGTCACGCTGGACACCGGCGAGGAGATCAGCACACGGCTGATCGTGGGCTGTGACGGCCGTGACAGTGCCGTGGCACAGCGCGCCGGGATTCGCCGCTGGGGTTGGGACTACGGGCAGACTGCGCTGGTCTGCGCCGTGACTCATGAAAAGCCGCATGAGGGCATCGCGCATCAGCTTTTCCTGCCGGCCGGGCCCCTGGCCATCTTGCCGCTGCCGGGCAATCGCAGCTCGGTGGTCTGGAGTGAGCGCACCGACATCGCCGCCGCCATTGCTGCGCTTGACGCCGATGGCTGGCTGGACCATCTGCGCCCGCGCTTCGGGTCGTTTCTGGGCCAGATCGGACTGGAGGGTGCGCGTTTCACCTACCCCCTGCGCCTGAGCGTGGCAGAGGATTTCATCGCGCCGCGCCTGGCGCTGGTGGGCGATGCGGCGCATGGTGTGCACCCCATCGCCGGGCAGGGGCTGAATCTGGGTCTGCGTGATGTCGCTGCCTTGGCCGAAGTGCTGATCGAGGCGGCGCGGCGGGGCGAGGATATCGCCAGCCCGCTGGTGCTGGATCGGTATCAGCAATGGCGCCGCTTTGACGTGATGAAGATGGCCCTGGGCATGGATGCGGTGAATCGCCTGTTTTCCAACGAATCCGGTCTGCTTGCGGCTGTGCGTGGTCTGGGAATGGGGGCCGTGAACGCGGTGCCGATGCTGCGGCGTTTGATGATCCGCGAGGCGGCGGGCCTGAACGCCGCCCAGCCGCGCATGATGCAGGGGCTGCCGATCTGAACATCGCTGAGCACCGGTCACGGCCCGCGTGGCCATCACGCCGGGGCGGCGGCGATGCGCGCCCGTCTGCCTGACGGGACGATTGTGCCCTTTCCTGATGCGCGCCGGGCGCATAAGCTGGCCGCCATCACGCAGCGGAGGACCAGCCATGGAAATGAAGGACACACGCCGTATCGAGGCCGAGCCGGACATGGTCTGGCAGGCATTGCTTGACCCGGCGGTGCTGCAGGCTTCGGTGCCGGGGTGCGAATCCCTGACCGGCTCGGCTGACGAGGGGTTCGAGGCGGTGGTGGTGCAAAAGGTGGGCCCGGTAAAGGCGCGGTTCACAGGCGCCGTCACCCTGACAGAACGGGTAGAGGGTGAAAGCCTGTACCTGAGCGGCGAGGGCAAAGGCGGTGCGGCCGGTTTCGCCAGGGGGGGCGCGCGGGTGCGGCTGGAAGCGGATGGCGCGGCAACCTTGTTGCATTACGAGGTCGAGGCGAAGGTCGGTGGCAAGCTGGCGCAACTGGGCAGCCGGATCATCGACGGTTTTGCCCGAAAGATGGCTGACGAGTTCTTTTCGCGCTTTCAGCAGGCTGTTGAAGGCCCGGGCGATGCGCCGGCAGATGCCGAAGCGGCCGAAGGCCATGCAGGCGAGGGCGCAGAGGGGGACGACGCTGACAAGGCTGGCGGCAAGAAGGGCTGGTTCCGCAACATGATAGGGCGCTAGTTCAGGTCTGCCGCGACAGAGGGCTGGCTTGGCCCCTTGGCAGCCAGCGCGCCGGATTGATGCAGGTTTGCGCGATGCCCCGGCGGGCAGGCCGCACTGCCCCTCAGGATCATGCTGCCCCGATTGCCCCGGACGGATGAAACCCGAATCTCAAGGCCCTTGTGATGTCTCCTGCCTTTCAGTCGTTCATTGCCCCGGCCCGGGCCTATCCGCAGCTTTGGCGGCTGGTGCTGGGCCTGATGGTCATTGGCGCCGTCTATGCGGGCTGGATGGGCATGATGGGTGTGGGCCTCTGGCTGGCCGCCGGGGGCGAGGGGCTGGAAGAGCGGCTGGAAGCCGTGGCACGTGGCGACACGCCCTGGCATCTGATATTGCTGCTGGCGACCTTTCCCGGCATGGCGCTGGGGGTCTGGGTGGCGGTGCGATTCCTTCATTGGCGCGGATGGTGCAGTCTGTTCGGCCGCCCCGCCGTGGTGCTGCGCGACTTCATGCTGGGCGTGGCCATTCTGGCGGCGGTCAATGCCGTGCTGGTGCTTGTTCTGTTGCCCTTTGCCCCGCCGCTGGAGCGTGCCACACCAACGGCATTGTGGCTGGTCTTCCTGCCGCTTGCGCTGGCCGGCATCCTGATTCAGACTGGCTCTGAAGAACTGGTCTTTCGCGGCTATCTTCAGCAGCAGCTTGCCGTGCGCTTTGCCTCGCCGTTGATGTGGCTGGTTCTGCCGTCCATCCTGTTCGGCCTGGCCCATTACGCGCCCGAGCAGATGGGCGCCAATACATGGCTGATCGTTGCGGCGACGGGACTGTTTGGCCTGATCGCAGCCGATCTGACCGCGCGCACCGGTGCCCTGGGCCTGGCGTGGGGGCTGCATTTTGCCAATAACGTGATGGCCATTCTGGTATTGTCGGCAATGGGCGGGCTTGACGGCCTGGCGCTGTTCCGCATTCCCGATGGGGCGACTTCCGACTCTGACCTTGGCCTGTTGATCCTGGCCGACATGGCCTTGATGGCCCTGGTCTGGGGTATCTGCGTGCTGTGGCTGCGTCGCCGCTAGGCCGCGGTCCCCCGCCCGGGCCCAGGGGGCGGGGCCCGGGCCGGGGGGCCCGGGGCGGGGGGCGGCGGCCCTGGTGCCCGTGAAGGTGCCGGTGCGTGCGTTCAGGCACTGGCGATTGCAATTCCGGCCCGCCCGGCTTATCTGGGCCTCAATCAGGATACCGGGATCGCGCGGCATGAACTGGATCACCAATTACGTCAGACCGACGATCAATTCGCTCTTCTCGCGCCGCGAGGTGCCAGAGAACCTGTGGACCAAATGCCCCGAATGCGGCACGATGCTGTTTCACCGTGAGTTGAGCGACAATCTGCAGGTCTGCACAAGTTGCGGCCATCACATGCCGATCACCCCCCGCGCGCGTTTCGGGGCGCTGTTTGACCGTGGTGTCTTTGCCGAAATCAAGGTGCCCGAACCGCTGGCGGACCCGCTGCAGTTTCGGGATCAGAAGAAATATCCGGACCGCATGAAGGCCGCGCAAAAGGGTACTGGCGAGCGCGAGGCCATGCTGGTTGCCGAGGGCGAGATCGGGCGCACGCCCATCGTGGCGGCGGCGCAGGACTTTGCCTTTATGGGCGGGTCGATGGGCATGTATGTGGGCAATGCCATCATCGCCGCCTGCGAACATGCCGTGGCGCGCCGCCTGCCGCTGGTCTTGTTCGCCGCTGCCGGTGGCGCGCGGATGCAGGAGGGTATTCTGAGCCTGATGCAGATGCCGCGCTCTACCGTGGCCATCCAGATGTTGAAGGAAGCCGGTCTGCCGTATATCTGCGTGCTGACCCATCCCACGACCGGCGGCGTGACCGCCAGTTATGCCATGCTGGGCGATGTGCAGATCGCCGAACCCAATGCGCTGATCTGCTTTGCTGGCCCGCGCGTGATCGAACAGACCATCCGCGAAAAGCTGCCACAGGGGTTCCAGCGCGCCGAATACCTGTTGGATCACGGCATGCTGGACCGTGTGACCGACCGCAACGCGCTGCGTGCAGAGTTGATCACCATTACCCGCATGCTGACCGGCCAGCCACCTGCCGTGGCCGGCGATCTGCCCGCGCCTGCCGTGGCCCCGGTGACCGGCAAGAGTGAGGAAGCGCCGGGCTGAGCCCTTCGCGGTTTTCCCGGAGTGCCCATTGCGCAAAGGTCACCTGTCATGAGCCTTGCCCTTGTCCAGTTCGACTTTCCCTTTGCCAGCCCCCGGGGCGACGAGATGGCGGGGGCCTTGCAGGGGCTTGCGCAGGATATCGCGTCCAAGCCTGATCTTGTCTGGAAGATATGGACGCAGAAACCGGATGCGGGGCGGGCCGGCGGCATCCATGGCTTTTCCAGCGCGCAGGCTGCGGCCGAATATCGTGAAAAGCACAGCGCGCGGCTTGCCGATTTCGCCATCAGCGGCATGGTGGCGCACAGCTTTCAGGTGAATGCCCCGCTATCGGCGATAACCCGCGCCCCGTTCTGAGGGCGTATCGAATTCTGCCCCCTGACGGACTGACCAGACATGAAGCCTGAGCCGCGCACTGGATCGGATATCATTCTTGAGCGAATGATGACCTTGCACCCCAAGGTTATCGACCTGACCCTTGACCGGGTCTGGCGCCTGCTGGCCGCGCTGGGTCATCCAGAGCGTGACCTGCCGCCCGTCGTCCATATCGCCGGAACCAATGGCAAGGGCTCTACCCTGGCGATGATTCGCGCCGGGCTTGAAGGGGCCGGGCAGCGGGTGCATGCCTATACCTCGCCCCATCTGGCCCGGTTCCACGAGCGTATCCGCCTGGCGGGCACTTTGATCGACGAAGCCATGCTGAGCGCGGTGCTGGATGAATGTCACGCGGCCAATCGGGGCGCGCCGATCACCTATTTCGAGATCACCACCTGTGCGGCGCTTCTGGCCTTTGCCCGTACCCCCGCCGATTATACATTGCTGGAAGTCGGATTGGGCGGGCGGCTGGATGCCACCAATGTGGTGGAACGGCCGGCGCTGTGTGTCATCACGCCGGTATCGCTTGATCATCAGCAGTTCCTGGGCGAAACGCTGCCCCTGATCGCGGGCGAGAAGGCGGGGATCATCAAGCGTGCCGTGCCTTGCGTGGTGGGCCCGCAACAAGATGCGGCGGGTGATGTAATCGAGGCGCGTGCCGCAGCGCTGGGTGCGCCGCTCCTGGTCTGTGGGCAGCACTGGCAGGTGTTCGAAGAGCGGGGTCGCCTGACCTTTCAGGACGAGAACGGCCTGCTGGATCTGCCGTTGCCCAATCTGCCCGGGCCGCATCAGGTCGACAATGCCGGTGCTGCGCTGATGGCGCTGCGTGTGTTGGGCGTGGACCTGCGCGCCTATGAGGCGGCGGTTTGCAGGGCCGAATGGCCGGCGCGCATGCAGCGGTTGCGCATGGGCCCGCTGGCGGAATCGACACCAGAGGCAGAACTGTGGCTGGATGGCGGGCACAACCCGGCAGCAGGCGCGGCGATAGCGGCGACACTGGCACGCCTGCCGGCGCGGCCCACATGGGCAATCTGCGGCATGCTGAACACCAAGGACATAGACGGATTCATGGCGCCGCTGGCCGGGCATCTGCAGGGGCTTGCCGCCGTATCGATCCCCGGCGAGGCCAACACGCTGCCGGCTGAAACCACGGCCGCGGCCGCCCGTGCCGTGGGGATCGATACCACATGTGCCGATTCGGTTGCCGATGCTCTGGCGGCGATCGTGGCGCACACGCCGTCGGCGCGGGTGCTGATCTGCGGTTCGCTGTATCTGGCGGGGGCGGTGCTGCAAGAGAATGGCTGACTGCTGGATACCAGCCTGAAGCACATTGGCAAGAGGCCCGGAAGCACATCAGCAAAACGGGAAAGGGCCCCGCCATGGCGAAGCCCCTCAACCCGTTTTCAGGAACGATCCGCTCAGGCGGCGGGTTGCGCGGCCTTGGCGATCTCTTTCTTGATCTTCAGCGCGAGGGTGGACAGTTCGTCGTCCTTTGCCTTGGCCAGGAACGCGTCCAGCCCGCCCCGATGATCGACCGAACGCAGGGCATGCGCCGAAATGCGCAGCTTGTAGCTTTGGCCGGTTGTTTCGGACCCCAGGGTCACATCAACCAGATTCGGCAGAAAGCGGCGCCGGGACTTGTTGTTGGCGTGGCTCACGTTGTTGCCCGACATCGGGCCCTTGCCGGTCAGTTCGCAGCGGCGCGACATCTTTCCATCCTCATCTTGACGCCCCGTTGTATCAGGTCAGTGCGCCTGTGCATCGGGGCCAGTTCAACATAAAACAGGCGCCGCCTAGGCAGCGCCCGGAAATCTCGCGTGGTCACTAGGCGCTTTTGTCCGGCGCGTCAAGTCCCTGAAGTCTGGTGCAAGCCCCCTGGCGCCTGGACGCCGCAGCCGGTGTGACCACCCCCCCCACAGGCGCCGAAAGCGGGGCATGGCGATACCGCGGGTCGGTGTCAATGGCATTGACAAAGTCGGTCCGGCGAAATATCCGACATATTTGCTAGGAATTGCGCGCTCCGGTCAGAATCGGGCGCGTCAGGCAGGCGCAGAGTGCGCGTTACCCGGATGTTCCTGCTCTTTGCCATTCGTGGCGCACGCAGAAACAAAGAGGATCATCATGAAGTCGATTCGCAACGCCCTGTTTGCCCTTGCCGCAGCGGCGGCGACAGCAGCCCCGCTGCCCGCGCTGGCTGACCTGACGCTTTATTCGGGCCGGGGCGAAACCCTGGTGGCGCCGATCATTGCCGCCTTTACCGCCGAGACCGGGATCAATGTGAACGTCCGCTATGGCGGCACCGCCGAACTGGCCATCCTGCTGCAGGAAGAGGGCGACCGCACCCCGGCCGATCTGTTCTGGGCACAGGATGCCGCCGCGCTGGGGGCTGTGGCCAGCCTGTTCCAGGCCCTGCCCGAAGCAACGCTGGATCGCGTGCCGGCGGCCTATCGTGACAATGAGGGGCGCTGGATCGCCACGTCGGGCCGGGGCCGCGTGCTGGCCTATTCGACCGAACGTGTCGGTGCCGATGAACTGCCCGCCACCATGGCCGACCTGACCGATCCGCGCTTTCGCGGCCGTATCGCGCTGCCGCCGACCAATGGTTCGTTCCTGGCGCATGTGACGGCGCTGCGCGTGGTGCATGGCGACGAGGCCGCGCGGGAATGGCTGGCGGGCATCGCCGCCAACGAGCCTGTCATCGTGCGCAACAACACGGCTGCAATCCAGGCCATCGGCGATGGCGAGGCCGATGTGGCCGTGACCAACAACTATTACCTTGTGCGGTTCAAGCGCGCGGCGGCGGATTTTCCCGTCAACCAGATGCTGTTTCCGACCGAGGGTGACATCGGCAACCTGTTGCTTGTAGCCGGCATGGGTGTGCTTGCCGGCAGCGACCACAGCGACGAGGCGGTGGCCTTCATCGACTTCCTGCTGTCGGATGCGGCGCAGCAGTTCTTCAGCGGCGAAGTCGCCGAATTCCCGGTCACCGGCCGCGTGATTCCGACCCGTGTGGACGATGTCAGCCTTGAGGATGTGGTGCGGATGGCGCCCGAGGTCGATCTGAACACCATCGGTGATCTGGAAGGCACGCTGGAAATGGTGCGCGAGGCTGGCTTGCTCTGATGGCTGTCGCCGACGCCAGACAACAACCGATACCGGGCCGCCGCATGCCGGCGGCCCGGGTCATCTTTTCGGCCCTCGGTCTGGCAATCGGGGGCTTGATGCTGTTGCCGCTGATCTGGCTGGTGATGCGCGCGTTCCAGGCCGATCTGCCCACGGTCTGGTCCATGCTGACCCGCCCGCGTACGCTGCAGATGCTGCTGAATACCCTGGCGCTGGTCGGTGGCGTTCTGGCGCTGTCAACGGTGATGGCGCTGCCGCTGGCCTGGCTGGTCAGCCGCACCGACCTGAAGGGGCGGCGGCTGGTGAATATCCTGGCGGTCATTCCATTGGCGGTGCCAGGCTATGTGATGGCTTATGCGCTGATCGGCCTGTCGGGCAATTTCGGTTTCATGAACCAGACATTCGGTTTTACCATCCCGCGGCTGCAGGGCTGGTCTGGTGCCACGCTGGCGCTGTCGCTGTATACCTTTCCCTATATCTATCTTAATCTGCGCGCCGCACTTTCCGGGCTGGACCAGAGCATCGAGGATTCGGCCCGCGCCCTTGGCGCCACCCCGCGCGAGGTTTTCCTGCGCGTTACCCTGCCGCATCTGATGCCTGCGCTGATGGCTGGCTGGTTGGTGGTGGGGCTCTATGTGATCGGCGATTTCGGTGCCGTGGCATTGATGCGCTTTGAGGTGTTCAGCTACGCCATCTACATCCAGTATTCTGCGGCCTTTGACCGTATCTATGCGGCCTGGCTGGCGATGATCCTGATTGCCATCGCGCTGTCGGTGGTCTGGTGGGAAAGCCGCTTGCGCGAGGGGGCAAGCTACACCCGCACCGGGTCTGGTACTGGCGCGCGGCCGCGCCGGACGCAGTTGTCGCCGCTGGGGCAGGTGCTGGGCTGGGGGTTTGTCATGCTGGTCGTGCTGGCCTCGATCGGCCTGCCGGTGGCGGTGCTCAGCTTCTGGATGCTGCGCATCGACAATCTGCCCGCCGTTCTGCCAGAGCTTTTCCGCGCCTTTGGCCAGTCGCTTTCTGCTGCCGTGCCATCGGCGATGCTGGCGGCCTGCATGGCGCTGCCGGTGGCCGTGCTGGCCGTGCGCTATCCCTCGCCCCTGTCCACGCTGATCAACCGTCTGGCTTTCATCGGCTATGCGGTGCCGGCGCTGGCGTTCGCGCTGGCCTTTGTCTTTTTCTCGCTGCATGGCGCGCGCTTTCTCTATCAGACACAACTTCTGCTGGTCACCGTCTATGCGCTCAGTTTCCTGGCGCTGGCGCTGGGTCCGATCCGCTCGGCGCTGTATCAGGCGCGGCCCTCGGTCGAAGAGGCCGCGCGCGCGCTGGGTCATGGCCCTGTCAGCACGTTCTGGCGGGTCACGCTGCCCACCATCCGGCCCGGGGTGGTGGCTGGCATGGTGCTGGTATTTGTCATCGCCATGAAGGAACTGCCCATCGCCTTTCTGCTGGCGCCTACCGGCTTCAGGCCCTTGTCGATCACCATGTTTTCGCGCACGTCAGAGGGCATGCTGATCGATGCAGCGCCCTATGCTGCGGCGATCATCGTGTTTTCCGCCCTTTTCGTGGGCTTCGTTTTGCGCCATGACCGCAAGGCCGGAGACTGACAGCCATGAACGAGCGCCCGAAGATCCTGTCCTTTCGCATGCCCGCCGATGCCTCGCCGCTGGGGTTCCGGCAAAAACCGGCACGGCCCCTGCTGGAGGTCGAGCGCCTGCGCAAGACCTTTCCCCATGCGATCGGGGCCGCAGTCGAGCGTGTCAGCCTGTCGGTCGGCGAGGGCGAGTTGGTGGCGCTGCTGGGTCCCTCTGGCTGCGGCAAGACCACGACCCTGCGCATGATCGGCGGGTTCGAGCCACCCGATGAGGGAAGGATTACCCTGGCCGGACGGGACATTACCCATCTGCCGCCAGAGGCGCGCGGCATAGGGTTCGTCTTTCAGGACTATGCGCTGTTTCCGCATCTGGACGTCATGGAGAACGTGAAATTCGGCCTGCGCGACCTGAGCCGGGCACAGGCCACCGCCCGCGCGTCAGAGATGCTGCACCTGGTCGGCCTGCACGGGCTGGAAAAGCGCAAGCCGCATCAGCTTTCCGGGGGCCAGCAGCAGCGCGTGGCGCTGGCCCGGTCGCTGGCCGTTGCGCCAAGGTTGATCCTGCTGGACGAGCCCTTTTCCAACCTTGACGCCAAGATGCGGGTCGAGACCCGGCAAGAGGTGCGCAAACTGCTGAAGGCGTCAGGTTCGGCCGGCATTCTGGTGACCCATGATCAGGAAGAAGCACTGGCAATGGCTGACCGGATTGCCGTCATGGATGCCGGCCGGGTGGTGCAGATCGGCACGCCGGATGAGTTGTACCGCAACCCGGCTACCGAATTCGTTGCCGGTTTCATCGGCAGATCAAACATCCTGACCGGCACGGCCAGCGGCATGAATGCCGAAACTTCGTTTGGAAACCTGCCATTGTCACGCGCGGCCAATGGTGCGGTGACGCTGGCGGTGCGGCCGGAACAGATCATGCTGGAACCAGACCTTCAGGGCCCGGCGGTGATTACCGGGCGCGAATTCCGCGGGCATGACCAGATTTACTGGGTACAAGAGGGCGAGCGCTGCATGATCGTCATCTCCGGCCCCGGCGCGCAACACCCGATCGGCGCGCGTGTCCGTTTGCGTATCTGTGATTGCGTGGTTCCGCTTACCTGAGCACCGCGCGCTTTCTTGGTGCCGGTTTTTGCGCTATGGTTGTATCCATCAACGATAACATACGACAAAAACAACAATACGAGCAGGTGCAATCATGATGCTGCGTGCGGCGTCCCTCGGGATCGTTTTCAGCACCCTGGCCGGATGTGGCGGGGTCAATGCCTTTATCGACCGGTCGCCCTTTCCTGCGCCGCGCCCGGTCGAAGCCACGCGGCTGGCTACCGCCACACCGGCCAACCGCCCTGCCGCCTTTGATAGCTGGATCGCCGGCTTTCGGCCGCGCGCCCTGGCAGAGGGGATAAGTGGCGCAACCTTTGACCGGGCATTCGCCAGTGTCGGCCGCAATGAGGATTCGATCAGGCGCGAGGCCCATCAGCCTGAATTCACCCGCCCCATATGGGCCTATCTGGACAGCGCGGTATCCGATACCCGCATCGAGAACGGCCAGCGCATGCTGCGCGAACACGCCCGTACCCTGGCGGCTATCGAACAGCGCTTTGGCGTGGAGCGTGAGGTGGTGGTGGCGATCTGGGGGCTGGAAAGCTCTTACGGTCAGTTGCGCGGCACGACACCCATCATTGAATCGCTCGCCACGCTGGCGTTCGAGGGACGCCGGCGCGCGTTTTTCGAACAGCAGTTGATCGGCGCACTGCAGATCCTTCAGGCAGGCGACACCACGCCTGAACAGATGGTCGGCAGCTGGGCGGGCGCCATGGGGCATACCCAGTTCATTCCCACCAGTTACCTGGCCTATGCGGTGGACTTTACCGGCGACGGACGGCGTGACATCTGGTCCGACGATCCCACCGACGCGCTGGCCTCGGCCGCGGCCTATTTGCAGCGTTTCGGCTGGCAGCAGGGCCAGCCCGCCATCGTCGAGGTGCGCCTGCCGCGCGGGTTCGACAACCGGCTTGCCGGATCGCGCCGGGGTGTCGATGCCTGGCGCGCATTGGGCGTCGAGGCGCAGCGCGGCCAACGCCTGCCCGGCGCGGGCGAGGCCACGCTGATGTTTCCCGCCGGCGCCAACGGCCCGGCGCTTCTGGCCTTTCGCAATTTCAACGTGATCAAGCGCTACAACAACGCCGATGCCTATGCCATTGCGATTGCCCATCTTGCGCAGCGGTTGCAGGGGGGGGGCGATTTCGTGGCGCCATGGCCGCGTGATGACAGGCCGCTGAACGCCGACGAACGCGAGGAATTGCAGCGCCATCTGCAACGTGCCGGTTTCTATCAGGGCGAGATCGACGGGCGCATCGGTTCGGGGTCACTGGCGGCGGTACGCGACTGGCAATCGGCTAACGGCATGGCGCCGGATGGGTATGTGTCGTTGGCGCTGCTGCAGCGGATGCGCCGGTAACGCCTGTCTGGCGCGCTGCATGGTCAGCCCCGGAACCGAACCGGCAGATTGAACCGGTATGTGCCGCTCAGCCCCTGCGGGGCGCTGGGCAGGTGGGCGCGGCGCACCGCGTCCATGGCGGCGCGGTCCAGCGCGGCATGGCCAGAGCTTTGCGTCATCTGCACCGATGCCAACTGCCCGTTTGCGTTCACCGCCAGTTGCAGATGCACGGTGCCGCCGCTGCGCACACCATGCGGGTGACGCTGCTGGCGCTGCACGGCGGCCCGTATCGCCCCGCCCCATTGCGCCACAAGGGCGGCTGAATCCCCGCCCGCACGGCTGGTTGCCGCCGCGCGCCCGCTGGCGCCGTCACGGGGGGCGGCGCCCGAACCCGCCGCACGCGCGGCTGGTGCGGTGGGGGCGGCCGTCTGGGCTGGCGGTGTTGCTGCCTGTGCGGGTGCCTGTGCCGGTACCGTCTGGCGCGAGGGGGCGGCGGGACGGGCTGATTGGGCGTTGCGCGATGGCGCCGGGGGGTGGGTGGCACGCTGCGCCGGGCGCGGCTCCGGCAAGCGCGAGCGTTCGGGCGCCAGTTGCTGCGCGCGTCCATCAAGGGCACCCGCCGGGGGCGGGGGGGTGCTGTCGACAGCTGCCGGCGCCGTGGCCTGCGTGGCTGGCGGGCGCTCTGTCGTCGGCGCCGGGGCCTGCAGGGGCGCAAGACCGGACAGGCGGGGCAGCGGGGCTGTGGGCAATCGGGGCTCAGAGGCTCCGCGTTCGGTCGGCGGCTCGCCGGGCAGCGCCGGCGCGGTTGGCATGGCCAGTGTTGGCAGGGGCAGTGTTGGCAGGGGCGCAGTGCTGTCGGGCATGGGACTGCGGCTTGCGGCGGGCTGCGGCAGCGCAGTCAGGCGGGGTGTGGCGGCAGGGGCTGCGTCTGCCGGCGTTGGCAGTGCGGGGGCATCGGCGGGGGGGGCAGGCAATTCGGTGGCTGGCGTGCCAAGCCTGGGCAGTACCGCCGGCGCGTCGGATGCAGACAGGGGCACCGCCGGCGGCTCGGTCACGGCGGGCAGGGCGAGCAGTTCGGCAAGGGCCGGTCGATCTGACGGTACATCGGGCAGAGGCGGCAGCGTATCCGGCTGCGCCGGTTCCATTGACTCGGTTTCCGGCGGCGGGGTCACGGTGGGGGGGCGTTCCCATTCGGCAACCATCGCGCTTATTGCCGGTGTCGCGCCCTGAAGACTGATCGCGGCCTCGCCGCCCACGCCCCCGGCAGACGAACTGCCCGGTGCGGTCACGCCAAGGACCGCCAGATGCAGCAGCAGCGCGATGGCCAGAAAGGGCAGAAAACCGACCGTGCCCGTGTGACCTGCTCCCGGCACGCCGGGTTCGGTCCATAGGGGGTGACCGGGTGTGCGTTGCGTCATGGTGCCGCCCCCGGTGCACGCGCGCTCAAGGTTATCTCGGTCACGCCAAGCGCGCCCAGCCGGGCCAGCAGCGCCGCAAGCTCTGCCGCAGGCAGGCCGGCATCGGCGCGCAGCAGGGCCGGGCCTGGATCGGCGGCGAGCGCGGCCAGTGCCGCCTCACCGCGTTGGTCGTCAAACGCCAGTTCGCCCGCCGCCGAAACCCACAGCACGCGCGGGGTGGGGGTGCCGGGCGTGCCCTCACCTTCGGGCGGGGTCAGGGCGAAGGGCGCGGCAGGCTCGATCTGCGCGGTCATCAGAAAGAAGATCAGCAGCAGGAACACCACGTTGATCATGGGCAGCACGCTTTCGCGGGCGGTGCGTCTGCGGGGCAAGGGCGGGGTGATCTGCATCGCGTCGGCGCCTATGGTTCGATCAGCACAAGATGCGTGAATCCGGCCGCGCGCAAGGCCGCGCCCAGATCGATGATCTGTTGCAGACTGGCATCGCCGCGCGGCCTGAGGATCACAGGGTCTGTCGGCGCCCCAGTGAGCGGGCCCCCCCCCGCTGGCCCGGCCCCGGCACATACCCGCCCCCCCGTTGGCCACAAACCCCCCCCCCGTGGAA
>JAFIED010000235.1 GCA_020832805.1 Pararhodobacter sp. | reverse complement strand
CCGGGTGCCCTTTTCCACGGCCACATGGCTTTCTGCGCCGTGACACCACGCCATTCGCGCCGCCGGGAATGGGGGGGCGCGTCAGCTTCGCGCGGAATCGGCAGGCCGCAGCCGGCCCTTACTGAGAGCCGGAGTCAATCAGCCTGTGCCGGATGAACACCTGTTGATCGATCTGCTGCCCGTCGATGTAGGCAGCCATCGTATCGACCCCCAGCTGCCCCCATGCGACGGGGTTCAACTCGACCGTCAGGCCCAGATCCCCGCGCCTGACCGCCGCCAGCGCCGGGGGAACGCCGTTCATGCCGGTGACGGTGACCTGTGCGCCCAGCCCGGCGGTGCCGACCGCCTGTGCCGCGCCAAGCGCCAGTTCGTCGTTGCCGCCATAGATGCCGCGCACGCCGGGATGCGCCACCAGAATATCCTCGGCCACATTCAAACCGCGCTCGCGCGTCAGATCGCCAGAGCTTTCGAACACGATCTCGATTTCCGGCGACTCTGCCGCCCTTTCGCGAAAGCCCAGCGCCAGATTGCGAAAGGTCGCAGCACCTGACGGGCCAGAGATCATGGCAATCTGCCCCTCGCCGCCGATGGCTTCGATCAGCCAATCGGCGATATCGCGCCCGATCTGGTGTTCGTCCATGGCGATATACAACGTCTGGTTCGGGCTGTCGGCGTGGCGGGCAATCGACATGATCGGAATGCCCGCCTCGGCCGCTGCGTCATAGGCGGGGCGCGTGGCCACCGCGTCGATGGGTGAAATCAGAATCCCGTCCACCCCCTGGGCGACCAGATCCATGACACCATTCACCTGCTGAACGACATCCTCGTCCACCGAGGAAAAGCGCACGTCCCAGCCGATTTCTGCCGCACGGTTCTCTATGCCGGTGCGCATGGCGATGTAGAAGGGATTGGTGTTCGACGACAGGGCCACCCCCAGAACGGGGCGGTCCTGCGCGGCGGCAGTGCCCAATGACAGCGCCAATAGCGGCGCCGCCAGGACAAGGGCGCGAAAGGTCTTCAGCATCGGTGTCTCCCTTATGGTCAGATTGGTTGGATCAGGCAGTTGGGGGTCATTGTCGTCGACTGCGCAGACGGTCGATCGAGGCGGCAGCGATGATCACCAGGCCGATTGCCACCTCCTGCCAATGCGACACGACATTCAGGATGTTCAGACTGTTCGACAGCACCACGATGATCAGCAGGCCGATCATCGAACGCCACAACCGCCCCTCGCCGCCATACAGCGACGCCCCGCCCAGAATGACGGCGGCGATGGCGAACAGTTCGTAGAAATGCCCGGCTGTCGGCTGGCCCGATTGCAGGCGCGCGGCCAGCATGACCCCGGCCAGACCCGCCAGTGCGCCGCACAGCGCGAAAGCGCCGGTCTTGACGCGGCGCACATCGACCCCGGCCAGAAAGGCTGCCTCGGGCCCACCACCGACGGCAAAGATACGCAGCCCATAGCGCGTGCGATGCAGGATCCAGCCCAGCACCACCAGCAGCACCAGCGGCACCCAGGTGATCCAGGGCAGACCCAGAAACCGGGCACGGCCAAAGGCAATGAACGCCTCTGGCAGGCCGAAATCGCCTGAAATCGGGTGCGCATCGGTGCCCAGCAGCACAAGACCGCGTACAAGCACCATGGTGCCCAGCGTGGCAATGAACGGGTTGAGCCCGACATAGGCTACCAGCACGCCGTTCATGACCCCCACCACAAGCCCCGCCAGCACGCCCGCAGCCACGCCGATGGCCATGGCCGTGCCATTGGCGCCATCGAACATGGCCTCGCCCGGCACCAGTGCCACCATCACCGCCGTGGCGACACAGCCCGACATCGCCGCCACCGACCCCACCGACAGGTCGAACCCGCCGGCGATGATCACATAGGTCATGCCGATCACGATCACGCCCAGCACCGAAGCCTGCAACAGCACATTGGTCAGGTTGATCGGCGACAGGAAGCGCGGTTGCAGGAAGGCGGTCAACAGACAGACAAGGATCAGCACCACAATGGGCGCCTGTTCGCTGATCCGGTCCACAAGCGGGCGCTTGGGCGGGCGCGGTTCGGCTGTTGGCGTCCGGTTGTTCACGTCATCCTCCCAGGGTTGCGCGCAGGTCTTGTTCGGTATAGCCGGCCTGGTCGCGCGCCAGCCGGCGGACCACCTCGCCGCCACGCAAGGCGATGACCTCATCGCTCAGGTTCAGCAGTTCATGAAATTCCGCGGAATGGATCAGGGCGGCGCCCCCGTCGGCGACATAATAATGGATCAGCCGGTGTATCGTTGCCTTGGCACCGATATCGACGCCATGCGTGGGCTCATCCAGCAGCATGACGGCGGGCCGGCCGATCAGCCAGCGGGCAAACAACACCTTTTGCTGGTTGCCACCTGACAGCCCCCCCGCAGCCATGTCGGGGTTGGCCGGCCGGATATCCAGCAAGGTGATCAACTCCATGATCCGCGCGCGGTCAGGGCGACGTGACAGGCGCAGATGCGGCAGCGCAATGTTGTCGGCCACGCTGAGTTTCGGCAGAATGCCCAGGCTGCGCTCGCTTGCAACATAGCCGATGCCCCTGGCAATGGCGTCGATCGGCGCCGCAAGGCGTTGGGCCTGACCATCCAGCACCACATCCTGAGGGCCCGCCGCGCCGAACAGCCGGCGCAGCAACCTGTCACCACCCGCGCCCAGCAGCCCGGCCAGGCCGGTGGCGCGCCCCGCCGACAGTTGCACCGACACCGGCTGGGCTGGCGGCGTACGCAAGGCCACCTGGGCCGACAGCCGTTCGGCCCCGGCTTCGCGCCAGTGCGCGGCGGCCATGGCATCCAGATCGCGGCCGGTCATCGCCTGCACCAGTTCCCCCATGCGGAACCCGCCCCGCTGATGCCGCGCAACCACAGCCCCATCGCGCAACACCGTCACGCTGTCGGCGATCTCCTCTACCTCTTCCAGCCGGTGCGAAATGAAGACCACTGCCACACCCAGATGACGCAACTGGTTGATGGTGGCGAACAGCCGCGCCACCTCGGCCCGTTCCAGCGACGCGGTCGGTTCATCCAGGATCAGCAGGCGCGCCTCGCGCCGCAGCGCGCGCGCGATGACCAGCAACTGACGTTCGGCAAAGGGCAGGTCTCGGGCCGGGCAGTCAGGGTCTATGGTGACATCAAGGCCAGCCATCAGGCGCGCGAATCCGCTGCGCATGGCGCCATGATCAATCTGCGGCAGCACGCCAAAGGCACGCCGCATGGGCCAGTCCGGCAGGAAGACATTTTCCGCCGCCGTCATCGCCGGGATGATGCGCAGCTCTTGCGGCACCAGGATCACCCCCTGCGCCGCCGCCATTGCCGGGCTGGTCGGTGCAAAGGGTTGTCCGGCCAGCAACATGCTGCCCTGCCCGGCCGTCTGCACACCGCAGACGATCTTGATCAGGGTCGATTTGCCAGCGCCGTTCTCGCCAATCAGGGCGTGCACCTGACCGGGCAGCAGGTCCAGATCCACCCCGCGCAAGGCCCTGGTGGCACCAACGCTTTTGGCCAGGCCGCGAATTTCCAGGCCCTCGGCCCGTGTCAGGGGCGGATCATCCTGCATGGCCGGCCTTTTCTGTCCGGTTCGTTTCGTCCGCCAGCGTCATCTCTGACCCGGGCGGATAGGCAAGCGCCCATGAAGGCCGCGCGCGCAGCCGGTCCAGCCACAGCCGCACCGACGACCCGGCAGAATTGCCAGGTGTCAAAAGCCCCAGCTCTTGCATCCGGTTCACCACAGGCGCCAGGCAAAGATCGGCACAGCTCGGCTCTTGCCCCAGCAGAAAGGGCCCGCCCGTCTGGTCCAGCGCGCGGGCGATCCGCTCTTCGGTCATGGCCAGCTGGTCCATCGCGTCGGCAACCTCGTCACTGGAAAAGCCGCGTTGCCCCATGCGGCGGAAAAACGCCCGCCTAATGGTCATGCGGGCCAGATGGCCCTCGAACTCGGCGCGCGCCATGGCCTGATACGCGGGCAACAGGACCAGATTGAACGATGGCACCCGCACCGCCATCGAGGGAACCTCGTCGATAAAGCGCAGCCAGGCGCGCATCCGGGCCCTGCCCGGGGCATCGCGCGGCGAAAGCGGCGGGGTCGGAAACACCTCATCCAGGTATTCGCAGATGACCGTCGATTCGATGATCGCCGCGCCATCATGAACCAGCGTCGGCACCACGCCATTGGGGTTCAGTGCCAGGTAATCGGGTTGCAAATGGTCAAAACGCGCCAAATCCACCACATGCCCGGTCCAGTTCAGTCCTTTCTCGGCCAGCGCCAGACGGACCTTCTGGCTGCAAATCGACTGAGGCAGATGGTAGAGTTCAATCATGCCTGCCCCTCGCGCACCCCCGGCGCCCCACTTGATCCTTCGGCCGATATCTGGTGCTTGCTGGTCATGGCGCGGCCAGGCCCGGCGCGCCATTCCATCACGATCATGCACGACCGCCCGTCCCGCGTATCAAGGCGCTGCCGCATGGAACGCACCCTCAAAGGTCATCGCCCTGCCTTTTCAGTCACACAAGCCTGCGGGCGCGATGCCCCCGGCACACTGCGCAAGAGGCGCTGATCGCATGCCCCCCCCGGGGCTGCGGCCCTGACACCGACTGACAAAGCCGCGCCGGCGCAGCCCACACAACCCCTGTCGGCTTGCCGAAAAACGGTGCGGGTTCGGCAATTGCCATTGCCAGACTGCGCGTCGCCGATGCCATCTTGCCCGCCTCCCCGGCCCATCGCCCCAGGACTATTAAAGGCAAGGCTAGTGGCCGTGTCGTCGCGCTGTCAATATAGAATGTTAATCTTTATTGTGCCTTTTCGGCCAGTCTTTGCGCCTCTGGGCGGATCACCCCTTCCATCAGCAAAGCGGCCTTGATCCGCACGATCTGCGGCAGGCGTTCGGACCGGCCCTTGACCCTGGCACCCAGCACAAAGCCGTCAAACGCCATGAAGATGAGATGCGCCAGTGCATCGTCGCCTTCCAGCAGGTGCCAACGTTCGGGCGGCAGGCTGTCACGCAGAATCCGGGTTACCCGCGTTTCCAGAAAGCGCAACAGGTCACGGCTGTATCTGTCACCCGGCTGTGTCAGCGCCAGCCCCTGGATCAGATTGACCGCAAGGCAGTTGTCGGCGGCAGGGATGTCGCCCCAAAGCGCCATCAGCAGCCGTTCGATGCGCGCCTGTGGTTCGGTGATGTGGCTCAGTTCCAGTTCAAGCAGTTCGAATTGCCGGAACAGCCAGGGCGACATGACCGCCCAGAGGATTTCAAGCTTTGAACTGAAATAGACATAGATGTTGGACTGCGAGACCCCTGCCCGCCTGGCGATCTCTGCCACCGTGGTGCGCGCGTAGTCCTTTTCGACGAACAGCTCGAAGGCGGCGCGCAGGATGGCGTCCCGTACCTCGGTCTTCTTTACCTGTGCCACGCCGTCCCAACCTTCCGATCACATATCCATCTGGCGGCAGTCTACACACCTGTCCCCTGAAGCCCAAGACAGAACGACAATCGCGTTTGCCAGCGCCAGCCGGAACATTGACTGGCCCGGATTCACAATTCGATTCCATATGGTTAGGCCGGCGGCGTGACGCATTCCGGGCCAGACCGTCGTGGCAGCAGGTTCGGCGTGGTTGCCATCACTGCGCAACCATCCAGCATGCAGCCCGGGACCGTTCCGGGCTGTCGGCGCCGCATGGGCCGAAACCTTAACCGTGTTTCCATCCAGCGGGCAACCGGGTGGCCGAAACGCTGCGCCCGGCCTGCCTGATCACCTTGACGCCAGATGCGGCATGGCGTGCAGCACTGCCCTGCAGGGAGAGAAACAAGGTTCCCTTTCCCCGTCTGGCGCCTATCCGTCCGGGGTCAGCAATGCCGGGCAGCGGGCGGCATCGATCAGCGCGGCAAGGCGCGCGGGTGGGGAAAGCTGCGCGCGCGACAGGACCAGCGCGCTAAGCGGCATCGGATCAAGCGCCTGGGGCGGCGTATCCGAGGGCAACAGGCAGACGCGCGTGCGCAATAGCCGCGCCAGTTCGCCGGCCAGCAACGCGGCGGGGCCCTGCGCGTCATCCTCCAGCGCCACCACCGGCCCGCGCAACGGCAAGAAACGCCGGCATGCCAGGATCACCGCGTCACCCGGTTGCCGCAGGCCAAACGCCAGATCGGGCAGCGTGCCCGTATCGATGCGAAAGCGCGCCCGCAGCTTCCTTTCAGCGGCCGCGCGTTCCAGCCGGCTGCGAAAGGCGCGCGCGTCAGCGGCATAGGCGATGCTCAGCCTTTTGCGGTTCAACAGCAGCGTCCTTTCCGGCGCGCGCCGCCCGGTGACCAGCTGTGCCCCCTCGGCAGCTTCGGTGCGCGGGTCCTGCGCCAGCACGGCCTCAAGCGCGGCCTGGCTGCGCGCGGCCAGTGCCACCGCCATGCCGATCGCCGGCCCGGCATCGGCAAAGCAGCCCGCCAACAGCAGCACCCGCCGGGTTCCTGGTGCGTCAGTCGTCATCGCGCCGCTCTGGCATCGGCGCTGACGCGCGGCCGAAATCCCGCCGGGTCTCAGCGAAATCCATCAAGCGGGCCTCGACATTGGCGTTGACCGTGCCCGGCTCGAAGTCACCACCCAGGCTACGCTTGCCCGCCGGCAGGCCGGTCAGCAATTCCAGCGCCTGATCGACATGATCAATCGCATGGATCTGGAAAAGCCCCCCGGCCACCGCCTGGATCACATCGGCGCGCAACATCAGATTGTCGACATTGCGCCGCGGGATCAGCACACCCTGCCGACCCGTCAGTCCGTGCGCCGAACAGGCATCAAAGAAACCCTCGATCTTTTCGTTGACGCCACCGACGGGCTGCACCGCGCCCTGCTGATTGATCGAACCGGTGACGGCAAAGGACTGCGTGAGCGGAACACCGGCCAGTGCCGAAAGCAATGCACAGAGTTCGGCCACCGAGGCGCTGTCACCATCGACCCCGCCATAGCTTTGTTCGAACACCAGCGACGCCCAGAGCGACAGCGGAATTTCGGGCAGGTAATGCGTGGACAGATAGCCTGACAGAATCAGAACGCCCTTTGAATGAATGGGCCCGCCCAGCTTTGCCTCGCGTTCGATATCGATAACCTGGCCCGCGCCCAGCCGAACCCGCGCGGTGATCCGCGCGGGCCAGCCGAAACGCGCCGCGCCAAGCGACGCAACCGTCAACCCGTTCACCTGCCCCACGACCGAGCCCCGCGTGTCGATCATCACGCTGCCGCGGGCGATCATTTCCTGCATGCGCTCGCCCACCCGGTCGGTGCGCCGCAACCGCGCGGCTTCTGCGCCTTCGACATGGTCGCGGTCGATTGTCGCCGCGCCGGCTTCACCAGCCCGGTGGTCGGCCTCGCGCAGTACGTCCCACAGACGGCTGAGTTCCAGCGACAGCTTCTCGCGGTCATCGGCCTCGCGCGAGGCACATTCGATCAGCGCGGCAACACCATCGGCGGTGACGGCACGCAGGGCCTCGCGCCTGACCACCGCCGCAACCTGGCGGGCAAAAAGCGTCATGCTTTCCTCGTGCCGGTCCATGTCAGGGCCGAATTCGGCGGTCACGGTAAAGAGCTGCGAAAACTCGGGGTCGTGCAGTTCAAGCAGCCTGTGCAGCATGCGATCGCCGATCAGCGCCACACGCAGGTCAAGCGGCACGGGTTCAGGTTCCAGCGTGGTGGTGGCCGACATGCCCAGACGTTCGCCCGCGCCGATGATACGAATTTCCGCGGTCTCCAGACAGCGTTTCAAAGCCTCCCAGGCAAAGGGTTCGCTCAGCAGGCGGCGCGCATCCAGCACCAGATAGCCACCATTGGCCTTGTGCAGCGCACCGGGCCGGATCAAGGTGACGTCGGTAACCAGCGTGCCCATCTGCTGCATGTATTCGACGCGCCCGGTCAGGTTGGCCAGCGTTGGCAGGGATTCAACGACGACAGGTGCCGCCAACGCATCGCTGGCATGCGAGACCATGACATTGACCGCAAAACGGTGAAAGCGCGGCGTGTCATGAACGCGCGCGGGCGCGATCGGAAAGGGGCCGTCGCCGCCCTGGCTGCCGGCTTTAAGGAAAAGCTCGGCATTGGCGATCAGATCGCGGCGCAAGGCATCGAAATGCGTCTGCAACACCGAGATTCCGGCAAAATCCTTGCGCATATCGGCCAGGTTCAGATCGACCACCTGCTGGGCCATCTCGGCGTTGAGCGCGGCGATGGCCGCGCGATGCTCCTTTTCGATCCGCGGCAGCGATTCAAGAAATGCCGAAAGTTCGGTTTGCGTCTGCGCCACATGCTCGCGGATCGCGTTGCGTTCGGCCTCGGGCAGCTTTTCGATCACCTCGGGTTTCTGCACCTCGCCGTCCTTGGTCGGCGCCAAGGCGAAACCCATCGGCGTGCGCAGGATCGCAACGCCGCGGTCGCGCGCGCGCTGCGCCAGGCCGGAAAAAGCCTTTTCGTTGCGGTTGCCGAAGTCTTCCTCGATGGCGGCGCGGCGTGACTGATACTCCTCGGATTCGAAAAGCGCCGGGATGCCCTGGGCCAGATCGTCGACAAGCTCTGCCATCGCCTTGCGAAAGGCCGGCCCCGTGCCATGCGGCAGTTTCAGCGCGCGGGGCCTGTCGGGGGCGTCGAAATTGTGCACATAGACCCAGTCATCCGGCACCGGGCGCGCGCCTGCAGCCTCCTCCAGCAGTTGAACGACAGAGGCGTGGCGGCCTGAACCTTCGGGCCCGTGGACAAAGAGATTGAATCGTCGGTGGCGCATGCCGGCCGCCAGGCGTATCGCCTCGACCGCGCGCTCCTGTCCGATCAGCTGTTCCAGTGGCTCAAGGGCGTCGGTGGTGGCGAAACCCAGCGCGTCGGGGTCGCAGCGACGGCGCAGCAGGTCGGGCGACAGTGCGGTTTGATGCTCGGTCATGGACCCGAGACTGACACGGCACGGCGTCCTGGAAAAGAGGGTACGCCCAACGCGGATGAATCAAGGCGATGACACCCTGCGCGCGCCGGAAACCGGTGAACCGCAGGTGACGGTTGGCAACGCGGCACACGGCGCGACGACAGAGCGGGCGCCCTGATCCGGGCGACAGTGGGTTGCCGCCGATCAGGCCGGGCGCTTACCATCGGCGCGCAAAGGGTCAACCGGCAGGACAGGAAGCGTACCAGATGCAGAACACGACATTCTGGCTTGCCGGCATGCTGGCCATCAGCGCAGGCAACGCCTCGGCGGCCCAAAGCCTGGGCGAAACAATCGACGGCTGGTTTGCCTGGTCTACAGGATGGTTTGTCGCGTTCATCTTTTCGAGTTTTCCCGGCACCTCTGCCCCCTGGATCGTGGGCTGGCTGGTCATCGCGGCAGCCGTTTTCACGGTGTATTTCGGCATCATCCAGTTTCGCGCCTTCGGCCATGCCATTGCGCTGGTAATGGGGCGGTATGCCGATCCGCGGCATGCCGGCGAGGTCAGCCATTTCCAGGCCCTGACCGCGGCACTGTCGGGCACGGTGGGCCTGGGCAACATCGCGGGCGTGGCGGTTGCGGTCAGCATCGGGGGGGCAGGCGCGACCTTCTGGATGATCGTCGCGGGCCTGCTGGGCATGGCGACAAAATTCACGGAATGTACGCTGGGTGTCAAATACCGCAACGAATACCCTGACGGAACCGTGTCAGGCGGCCCGATGTATTACATCCGAAAGGGTTTCGCCGAACGTGGCCTGCCGTTCGGCCGACCGCTTGCCGCCCTGTTCGCGGTTTTCTGTGTGCTGGGCGCCCTGGGCGGGGGCAACATGTTCCAGGCCAACCAGGCCGCCAGCCAGGTGCAATCGGTCTTTGGCGTGCCGACATGGGCAACGGGGCTGACGCTGGCCGTGGTCGTCTTTGCGGTGATTGTCGGCGGAATACGCTCGATTGCGCGGGTGACGGAGAAGGTCGTGCCATTCATGGGTCTGGGCTATGCGCTGGTCAGCCTGCTGGTCCTTACGGTGCATGCCGACATGATCTTCTGGGCCTTCGGTGAAATCCTGCGCGGGGCCTTTACCGATACGGGTATCGCCGGCGGCATCGTCGGCGCGATCATCCAGGGGTTTCGGAGAGCGGCCTTTTCGAACGAGGCCGGAATCGGATCGGCAGCCATTGCGCATTCCGCCGTACGCACGCAGGAACCGGTCACCGAAGGTTTCGTATCCCTGCTCGAACCCTTTATCGATACGGTGGTGATCTGCACCATGACGGCGCTGGTCATCATCATCACGCAGCAATTGCTGATCGACCCGGAAACCGGACTGTATGTTCTGGACGATGCCGGGCGCATCGTCACAGCCTCGGGGGCAACAGGCGGCGTTCCGATCACCTCGGCGGCATTCGAGTCGGCCTTTGGCTGGGCGCCGTTCGCCCTGTCGGTTGCGGTGATCCTGTTTGCCTTTTCGACGATTCTGACCTGGAGCTATTACGGGGTCAAGGCCTGGACCTATCTGTCCGGTGAAAGCAGGGGCAACGAACTGGCGTTCAAGCTCGTTTTCTGCGTGTTCATCTTCATCGGTGCCGTTGCCAGCCTTGATGCCGTGATCGACTTCTCGGATGCGGCGATCTTTGCCATGGCACTGGTCAATATCATCGCACTTTACGTGCTGATGCCTGTCGTCAAGCGCGAGTTGCACGGCTACCTTGCGCGGCTCCGCTCGGGTGCGATACGACCTGTCAGGTGATCACGGCGGCACCGTCATGCTGTCTGCCCGTTGCATCGCGCCGGGTTTTCGGTGCCTCGTGCAGCCGTGCCGGCGTGTCGATCTGCAGTCACCGGCCATTCCCGGCCCTGTCAGACCGCCTGCCCCGCCGCCCAGCCGGAACTCCAGGCCCATTGAAAGTTGTAACCGCCCAGCCAGCCGGTCACATCGACCAGTTCGCCCACTACATGCAGCCCCGGCACCGAGCGCGCTGCAAAGCTGCGCCCGTCCAGATCCCTGGTATCGACACCGCCTGCCGTGACCTCGGCCGTGCGCCACCCTTCGGTTCCGGCGGGGACAAGTTGCCAGTCATGAATACTGCGCCAAAGCGCATCGAAACCCGCCCGCGTCTGATCGGCCAATCGCCCTGACAGGCCCGCCCGCGTGACCACGTTGCGCGCCAGCGCCTGCGGCAGGTCCAGCACGTTGACCAGATCGCGCCCGCCCAGGCCCGCCGCCCGGCCCGCCTGGGCCTGGGCCACCAGGTCGCGCCCCGGACTCAGATCGACCCGGATTGCGCTGCCCGCCGACCAATAGCTGGAAATCTGCAGGATCGACGGGCCGGACAACCCGCGGTGGGTAAACAGCAACCCCTCTTCGAACGCGATCCGCTGCCCTTCGGCGCCGACCCGCGCGTAGACCGAAAGGCCAGCCAGCGGGCGGATCATGTCAAGCTGTGCGTCGGTAAAGACCAGTGGCACCAGCGCCGGGCGGGTCGGCACAATGCGCAGGCCAAACGCCTGGGCGACCCTGTAGCCGAAATCGCTGGCCCCCATCTTGGGTATCGATTTGCCGCCCGTGGCCAGAACGACCGTGCGCGCGGTGAACTCTCCGGCGTCGGTTTCGACCTGAAACACCCCGTCCGCCCCGCGTTTCACCGCCCCCGGCCGAACGCCCAGCCGCAACGCACCGCCAGCGGCGTGCAGATCGCGCAACAGCATGTCGACGATCTGGCGGGCCGAACCATCGCAGAAAAGCTGCCCAAGGGTCTTTTCATGCCAGGCGATGCCGGCGCGCGTCACCCGGTCGATGAAGTCCTGCTGGCTGTACCGGCTCAGCGCCGATCGGGCGAAGCGGGGATTTTGCGAGATGAAGCGGTCCGGCGCAATCTGCAGATTGGTGAAATTGCATCGCCCGCCGCCAGAGATGCGGATCTTCTCGCCCGCCGCCCGGGCATGATCCAGCACCACCACCCGCCGTCCCCGGCGCGCGCCCTCGATGGCGCACATCAAGCCCGCCGCGCCTGCGCCCAGAACGATCACATCCCACATCAGCCTGTCCCTGCACTGCCTGACACCTGATAGTCCCGGCGCGCCCGGGGCGCCAGATCGGCGGGCACGAAAGTGGCGTCACCCACCCTTTGTCGGAACGCCGGCAGCAAGGGGCCGGAGCATGGCTGCGCCCCCAGCCCGCGGGCATGCCACGCTGCGGGGGGCGGCGCGTTACAGGGCGCAGGTTGCGCAGGGATGCGCGCCATGGCCTCGTTTGCTTGTCGTAACCGAAAGACAGTTGCTTGCCATCAGGCAACCACCTGTCGTCGGCGGCGTTCCTTCCTCTGGCAGGCAACAGGCAGGGGACCGGGATGGCTTCAAGGCGGCGGATCGGAACAGTCGCCACGGCGGTGGCAGCGACTGCCATGGCCGGCGTGGTTGCATTGAACCTGATGCCGGATCGGCGCGAGCTGCGCGGCCCGGTTCCAAACGCGGTGACCACCGCCTCGCCCGATTTCAGGCGCACGCTTGCCGGTCTTTATGGCTCGAACCTGATCGACGGCAACCAGATCGAAACGCTCAGCAACGGTGACGCGATCTTTCCCGCGATGCTGGAGGCCATCCGGGGCGCGCAGTCCAGCATCACGTTCGAAACCTATGTCTACTGGTCCGGTGGCATCGCCCAACAGTTCGCGCAGGCGCTGATTGATCGCGCCATGGCGGGGGTAGAGGTGCGGGTGATGCTGGACTGGGCCGGCTCGCAGCCGATGGACCTGTCGCTGATTGCCGAGATGGAGGCGGCAGGCGTCCGTGTGGTGCGTTTTCGCCCGGTGCGCTGGTATACGCTGGACCGGATCAACAACCGCACCCATCGCAAGCTTCTGGTGGTCGATGGCCACGTCGGTTTCATCGGCGGCGTCGGCATTGGCGACGAGTGGCTGGGCGATGCGCGCCACCCCGGCGAATGGCGCGAACTGCATTATCGGGTTACCGGCCCGGCGGTGGCAGCCCTGCAAGGGGCCTTCGTATCGAACTGGGTCGAGGATACGGGAGAGGTGCTGCAGGGCGCGCGGTTCTTCCCCGAACTTGAACAGACGGGCGAGGCGACGGCGCAACTGGTGCTGAGTTCAACCGGCAGCCGGAACTACATGCACATGATGCTCATGACAGCCATCGCCGGGGCCGAACGGCACATTCGCATCACCACGCCCTATCTGGTGCCCGATGACGTTGCCATTGCCCAGCTGGTTCAGGCGCGGGCCCGCGGGGTAGAGATCGACATCATCGTACCGGGCGAGCATATGGACAAGGACATGGTGCGCCAGGCCTCGCGCTATTTCTGGGGTCCGCTGCTGGAGGCCGGTGTGCGCATCCACGAATTTCAACCGACCTTCATGCACGCCAAGCTCATCATCATTGACGAAGCCCTTGCCAGCATCGGATCGACCAATTTCGACGAACGCTCGTTCCGGCTGAATGACGAGGCCAATCTGAACGTGTTCGATGCCGCCTTCGCCCGCGAGCAGATCGCGCATTTCGAAAACGATCTGGCCCGGTCCCGCCAGGTGACGCTGGAATCCTGGAGGAACCGGCCGCTGCGCCAACGCCTGTCGGACTGGGGCTGGAGCTGGCTGCGCGCCCAGTTCTAGAGCGGGATCGTTTCAGGCTGAATCTGGGATTCCCAAGGGCGCGATGATCTGATTCAACATGGATGCTGGGAT
>JAFIED010000227.1 GCA_020832805.1 Pararhodobacter sp. | reverse complement strand
CTCCCCACCCCCCCGCCCCCCCGCCCCCCCCGCCACACCCCCCCCCCCCCCCCCCCGTCGCAGGCCACCGTCCCCCCCCCCCCCCAGCCCCCCCGCCCCCGCCCCCCCCGCCCCCCCCCCCCCCCCCCCCCCCAATGCCGCGCGCAGGCTTCATGGCGCGACGATCGGCGTGGCCTTCAGATCGCTCTCGCGCGGCGTCGCGCCGGCAAAGCACGCGCCCTGCTCGAACCAGCTGCGCGGTGCCGGTGCGCCCCACAATGTCTGGCGCTGGGGGTCTTTCAGATCCCATCTGATCGGCTCCAGATCGGGGTCGACCGTCTGATAGTCCGAACAGTATAGCTCGGTCCGGTGGCCATCGCGGTCGCGGACATAGAGGAAAAAGGCATTCGAAATCCCGTGCCGGCCCGGCCCGCGCTCGATACAGTCCAGATAGCCCGATGTTGCCATCACATCCAGCAGGTCGATGATGTTCAGCGGCGTCGGCACCCAGAAGGCCGTGTGATGCAGCCGGGGCCCGGTGCCGTTGGTAAAGGCGATATCATGCACACCGCCCTTGCGGTGCATCCAGGCGGCCCAGCTGCGCCCTGTCGCCTCGTCGGCCGTGTATTCGGTCAGCCGGAAGCCCATGTCGGTATAAAAGGACACGGCGCCGTCGACATCGCTGGAAAACAGGTTGAAATGGTCAATCCGCAGCGGCTTGACGCCCTTGTACAGCGCATAGTGCTGGTGAATCGCGGGCAACCTTTCCATCCGGGCATAGAATTCCAGCGGCACGCCCCAAGGGTCGCGCACGGCCAGAACGCGGCCCATGAACGGGCGATCCACCCATTCGGCAGGCAGGTCACGGGCGCGAAACCAGTCTGCCAGCTTGCCAAGATCGCCCTCGTCCCAGACCTTGAAACCCAGATGCCCCACACCCGCCTGCGCCGCCTGCCGCAGGATCAGGCAGTGATGGCCGCGTTCCTCCATTGCGCGCAGATACAGCGCGCCGGGCACCTCATGCGTGACCTGCAGGCCGAGAAGATCGGCATAGAAGGCCCGCGCCCAGGCCAGATCGGTGACCTGCAGCTCGACATGGCTGAGCCGCACGATATTGAAGGGCGGATACAGGTTCGGGGGCGGAACGGGCATGGCAAGGCTCCTCAGACGCCGAGTTTCGGTATCGGATGATGACCAAGGGCAAGGGCGGTATTCTTGGTTTCCATGTAGAAATCGAACGACCAGTCGCCGCCGTCACGCCCGATGCCGCTGGCCTTGACCCCGCCAAAGGGCGTGGGAAGATGGCGCACATTCTCGCTGTTGACCCAGATCATGCCGGCCTCCAGCGCATCGGAAACCCGCAACGCCCGGGCCAGATTATCGGTCCAGACATAACCGGCCAGCCCATAGGCCACATCATTGGCGATCGTCAGTGCCTCGGCCTCGTCACGAAAGGTCATGCAGGTCAGGAACGGCCCGAACACCTCTTGCCGGGCGATCTGCATGTCAGGCCGCGCATCGGTGAACAAGGTGGGCGCCACATAGCAGCCTGTCTTGCCCAGGCGGTTGCCGCCGGCAACCAGCGTGGCGCCTTCATCGCGCCCGGTGGCGGCATAGCCCAGCACCTTTGCCATATGGCCCGCGTCGATCAGCGGGCCGATCTCGGTGCCCGGATCCAGCGGGTGGCCTACGTTCAGCCGCCGAACGCGCCCTGCCAGCCTTTCCAGAAAGGCGGGCGCGATGCTTTCCTGCACCAGCAGGCGCGAGGACGATGTACACCGCTCGACATTGAGCGAATAGATCATGAACACCACAGCATCCAGCGCCCGGTCCAGGTCGGCATCCTCGAACACCATGACCGGGTTCTTGCCACCCAGTTCGAAATGCACCCGCTTCAGTGTCTCGGCCCCCTGGCGCATGATGGCGCTGCCGGTGCGCGACTCGCCGACAAAGGCAATCGCGCGGATGGCCGGGTGTTCGGTCAGCGCCCGCCCTGCCCCCTCGCCCATGCCATTGACCAGGTTCAACACGCCTGGCGGCAGCCCGGCGTCATGGCATATCTCGGCCAGCAGCCGTGCGGTCAACGGGCTGAGTTCGGCGGGTTTGTGCACCACGGTGCAGCCGGCGGCCAGCGCCGGCGCGATCTTCCACGTCGACAGCATGAACGGGGTGTTCCACGGCGTGATCACCCCGACCGGGCCAATGGGGTGGCGGCTGGTATAATTCATGTGCGTGGGCGTGGGCAGTGTCTGGCCATCGCGTGCGCCCGGCGCAAGATCGGCAAAGAAGCGAAAGTTCTCGGCTCCGCGCAGCGCAGCCTTGGACATGAAGCGCCAAGCCTGCCCGGTATCCCAGCATTCGCACAGCGCAATTTCCTCGGCGCGCTGTTCGATCAGATCGGCGATGCGGTGCAGGATCGCCTTGCGCTGCGTCCCGCCCACGGCCGCCCAGCCGGGAAACGCCGCCTTGGCCGCCCGCGCCGCCTGATCGATCTGCGCCGCCTGCCCCAGCGCCACCCGCGCAATCAGGCTGTCATCCACCGGCGAGCGGGTCTCGAACCAGCCATCCGAGGGGGCATCGCGCCCGTCGATCAGGTTCAGGATGCCGGTTTCCCGAAACCGGGCCAGATGCCCGTCAAGCCTGGCCAGATGAGTGGCAAGATCGCTCATGGTGTGTCTTTCCGATGCTCTGGCGACAGATAGCGGCGAATGGAACTGGTCTTGGGGCTCAGTTCAGGGTCGATATCGCGCATTTCGAAACTGAGCATGAAAGAACCAGTCGCCAGCACTTCGGCGCAATAGCGTTCGGCCGCAGCAAATATCTGCTCGGTGGCACGGGCCTTTGCCGCTGCCGATCGCCCCCCGCGCAACCGCAACGAGATATCGAGAAACGCATGATCAGGGTTGCCGTCGGCGATCACCACATGCGTGCAGGCGGTCGCGCGGACACGAACCCCGGCCAGCGGCAGAATGCCCGTGGCAACCGCGGCATCGCGCAGATGGCGGCACAGGCCAGCAATATCCAGGCGGCTCTCCAGATTGGGCGAATAGTCGATCATCAGATGCGGCATGTATCCCCCCCCCCGGTTCATCGGCGTCGCGCCTTTCCCCCCATCGGCGCCTTTAATTGCTATGTTAAGCAATATCGCCTGTCAAGCGGCCGGTTGCAGGCGCCGAGGGTGCATGACCACCGCGCCGGGCACGACCCGGGGCGCAATGCCGATCCAGATGCAACGCGGCCAGATCACGGGCATGCACGGCGTAGCCAGGATTCTGGCTGACCTGCGCGGCAACGATGGCGCCGTCGATCAGCACGGTAAAATGCTCCGCGGTCAGGCTGGGATCATCCACGCCCGCCGCGGCGGCCTGTGCCATGATCCAGCCGTTCAGGTCTGCCTTGTGTGCTGCAACCAGGGTGCGGATACGGGCATTCCCTGCATCGAACTCGCCCACTGCATTGATGAAGGGGCAGCCGAAAAAGTCCGGATCGGCAAACCATTTTTCCAGCACGTCGAACACCGCCAGCAATCGCGCGCGTGCGTCCCCCTGCACAGTGCCGATCTCGGCAAAGAACCAGCCACGCCACGCCGCGCCTTCGCGTTCCAGCACGGCCTCGATCAACCCGTCCTTGGAGTCGAAATGCTTGTAGAGAGAGGTTTTGGCGGTACCGGCACGGCGCACGATGGCATCCACCCCGGTGGCCTGAAAACCGTGATGGCAAAACAGCCAGGCCGCCGCCGACAACAGGCGCTCGCGCGTGCTGCGATCATAGCGGGCCGAACAGAGCGTGCCGGCGCCGCGCTGCAATGCGTCGGCATCCGGGCTCTCGGGCGCTTCAGCAGGCCTGTGCGCCGGGCAGGATACGGGGTCAAGGGTCATTTGTTGTCTCGTTCATTATCGGGCGTGGCGCACAGACGCAAACCTTTAGGCCGTTGTCGGCATCAGATGCAATACTGGTCAGTATTCCATAACGCCAGCAAGCAAAGCGACCTGAACAACAGAAATCGATTCGCCTGTCTCAACCCAAAGTCGTATTTCCGCAAATCCCCGGCATGACGAGACGGGCCTGGCCGCATAAGCGATGCAATACAGCCCTGTTATTTGGCGTTCATGCCGCTTTTTCGCTGATATATGCGGCAAGTCGAAACTGCAGCCGGAAAATCCATTCCGCAGCGCAGCATTGCATCGACAGCCCGCACCAACCCGGACAGTATGGATACAGATCGGTATCCACATGAAGGTGACCTGCGCATGGCCCAGACAGCCCAGACGCCCCATGAAACGGCCCCGGCCCTGCCCCGGACACCCCCTCGGGCCATGGGCATGCTGGCCCGCGCGCTGATTCGCCGCGCGCCCGCGATCCCCGCCCGGCCGGCGGCCTGCCCCCCACCGGACGCAGGGCACACCACCAGCCACAAGGGCATGGCGGTGGCGGTATCGGCTGTGGAAGGCAAGCGCGCCGCCGGCGCACGGCGCGGGGCCCATGTGCAGGTCGAAGCATTGACCCACCGCTATCGCGGCATGACGGACCCCTGCCTGAGCGGGATCGATTTCTCGGTTGCGCCTGGCGAGATCGTGGCGCTGGTGGGGCGGTCGGGCTGCGGCAAGTCCACGCTCCTGCACCTGATCGCGGGGCTGATGC
>JAFIED010000224.1 GCA_020832805.1 Pararhodobacter sp. | reverse complement strand
CATGCCCCGGCGGGTGGCGCCGGGGGGCATGGCAGGCAAAGAGAGAGAAATCAGGCGGCGGCGCGAAGCCGGCGCCGGGGCAGCGTGATGGCGACCAGATGCTCGGTGGCATGCTTGCCACCCAGATGGGCGTCACGCTCGAAATGGGGGGCATCGGTCAGTTCGCCACCCATGGCCCGGGCGAACCCGCGAAACAGCGCCCAGGAGGCCGCATTGTCACGCGTGATGGTGGTTTCCATCTGCTGCGTGGCCGCGCATTCCGGCCGCGCCACAAGCGCCGACAGCATCCGACGGCCCAGGCCCAGCCCGCGGGCAGAGGCATGCACGGCCACCTGCCAGACAAACAACGTATCGGGCGCATCCGGGCGGATATGGCCGGAAATCCAGCCAACGATCTGCCCGTCGCGTTCTGCCACGATGCAGGTGTCGGCAAACTGATCGCATTGGATCAGGTTCATGTACATCGAGTTCTGATCCAGCGGCGGACAGGCCGCAATCAGCGCCCAGATGGCGGCGCCATCATCCTTGGTTGGCTTGCGCATGTGCAAGCGGCTGGTGTCCCTGGTGTGCAGCGTCGTCGAATGTTGGGTCATGGATCTGTATGTTTTGTTTCGGTTGCCTAAATATGTTGCGTCACTGGTTATTTTGCAAGACAAAATAATATTGCTGCGAGATGGGCGGAAAATAGCTGATAAATAAGGGTTTATCACGCTAACGGCGGACGGTTCCATGATTATAGAAAAATTTTTATTGGTGTTGATTGTTTGTTATTAAACCTTTATCGCCGGCAGCGCGGGCCAATCGGGCTTGTGCTGGGCGTCTTGCCTGTGCATCGTGACAGCCGACTTTCCCTGCCCGCAAGTTTCCGCATGACCGAACGCTCTTCCGATACCCTGATTGCCCTGCGCCGCATCATGCACGCGCTGGAAACCAACGCCCGCGCGATGGCCAAGGCGTCGAACCTGACACAGGCGCAGCTTCTGGTGCTGCACACGCTGTCGCGCAACGGCCAGGAGATGCCGCGCGATATTGCCCGCATGCTGGGCGTTGGTCAGGCGACGATTTCGTTGCAGATCGACCGGCTGGAGGCGCGCGGTCTGGTCAGGCGGGCCCGCCGGCATTCCGACCGCCGGGCGATCTGGGTCATCCTGACCGATGCCGGGCGCGCCTTGCTTGATCAGACGCCGGACCCGCTGCACGATCGATTTTCCCGCCGGTTCGAGCACCTGCCGGGGTGGGAACAGGCGATGCTGCTGGCCGTGTCAGAGCGTCTTGCCTCGCTGTTCGATGCCGAAGACGCCACCCCCTTTCCCACGACAGAGGAACTGCGCCCCGCCGGACCGGCAGACATGCCCGCCGCCGCGCGTATCCCCGAGGCGCCTTAGGCCCGGGCGCCTGTTGTCGGTTGCCTATAATAGCCCCGGCAGGAACAGCACGAGCCCCGGAAAGGCCAGAACCGCCACCAGTACCACCAGATCGGCGGCCAGAAAGGGCGTGACACCCCGGAAGATCTGCATCAGCGTGGCGTGGCGCTGCGCCACGTTCCTGATGACAAACACATTCAGCCCCACCGGCGGAGTGATCATGCCGATTTCCAGCAGCTTGACCACCACGACACCGAACCAGATCAGGCTGATCTGTTCGGCGTTCAGGATCGGCAGGAAGACCGGCAACGTGATCAGCATGGCGCCAAAGGGTTCCATGAACATGCCAAGGATCACATAGACCAGCACGATGATCAGCATCAGGTGCCAATAGCTCAGTTCGGCCCCGCTGACCTGCCCGGCAATGAAGCCCGAAAGCCCGGTGATGCCCAGAAAGCGCGTGAACATCGCCGCCCCGATGCCGATGATGAACAGCGAAGCCGAGGTCATCAGCGTTTCCAGCAGCGCCTTGCGCATCACCTCGCGGGTCAGGTTGCCGACAAGCGCGGCGCACAGGATCGCCCCCAGCGCCCCCACCGCCCCGGCCTCGGTTGCCGTGAACAGCCCGGAAAACAACCCGCCGAACACGATGCCGATCAGCAACAGCACCGGCCAGGTGCGTTTCAATGCCTCGCCCGCGCTCAGCGTTTCATCCTCAATGGGTTTGCGCGGCACCACATCGGGGCGCAGCCAGGCCAGGACCAGCACCACCACGACATAGGACAGGGCGGTCATCAGGCCGATGCTGATGCCCCCCATGAAGACCCGCGTGACCGAGGTCTCTGCAAAAACCCCGTAGACGATCATCAGAATCGACGGCGGGATCAGCGCGCCGATGGTGCCGCCCGCGGCGATGGCGCCGGTGGCGACGCTGGGCGCATAGCCCGCGCGGATCATCTCTGGTATGGCGATGCGGCCCATCGAGGCGGCGGTGGCCAGCGACGAGCCGCACACTGCGGCAAAGCCCGAACAGGCAAAGATCGACGAAATGGCCAGCGCGCCGGGCAGGCGGCGCAACAGGGTCTTGGCCGCGTCGAACAGGCCCGATGTCAGCCTGGCGTGATAGGCCACGAAGCCCATCAGCAGGAACATGGGCACCGCGCTGAGTGTCCAGCTGGCGGTAAAGCTGTAGGGCGTGTTTGCCATGACGCCCAGTGCCGGGCCGATGCCGATCAGCTTGGCAATGCCGCCAAAGGATACCGCGATCAGGGCCAGCGCCACCGGCACGCGCAGGATCAGCAGGACCAGCAGCACGCCCGCGCCGATGAAACCGGTCTCGACACTCATGCATCATCCTCCATGCCGGGGGCTGCGGCGTCCGGCCGATACCCGGTCAGGACCTCCAGCGCCCGCACCAGCGTTGCCAGTGCCGCCAGTGCCAGCCCGGCAGGCAGCAGAAAATAGGTGGGCCAGACCGGCAGGCGGTAGTTCAGCACGGTCACGAAGGACCCGCTGCGCCAGTTGGACAGGGCGGTGTGCCAGGTGACCCAGGCAAGGCCGGCATAGATGCCAAAGGCAATCAGCGCGACCAGCAGGTCAGAGAACCGCCGCCCGCGTGGCCCCAGCATCCATTCCAGCACCTCGACGGCTACCATGCCCCGGCGCCGTTCCACCCAGGCCAGCGGCAGAAAGCCGATCAGAACCATGTAATAGCGCGAGACAATCTCATGCGTCGCCGGTATCGGCCGCCCCATCAGGTTGCGTGACAGGATATCGGCGCCGACATGCAGCATCATCAACACGATGCCGATGGCGCCCACCAGGGCCAGCCCCTGGGCCAGCCGTTCGGCTGTGGCGCTGAGGGCGCGCATCATTGCCCCCCGCCGATGGGCCGGAACCGATTGCAAGCTGCCATTTTCCCCCCAATCCTCTGCTGTGGTTTCCGTGCGCGCGGCCGCTTCCCTGGCGGCTTGTCCACATGCGCGGCAGGTGTTGATGGCGTCTCCCCTCCTTGCGCCAAAACTGTTCACAAGTAGACAGTCTTAATCGCCTCCGGTCAAGCGCGGCGGCGGTCTGGCGTGGTGTCTTCCTGCGGTACGGCCAGGTCGTTCGCCGTCTGGTCAGGCGCGGCATTCGTGGCTGTCGCAGGGCGCTGTGGCGGATAGGCGCGCACGCCGGTGAATTTGCGCAACAGGCGCTTGAGTTGCTGGCGCTCCCGCTCGGTCAACCCGGAAACCGACAGCTCTTCATGCAGGCTGATCTGGTGTTGCATGTCATGCACCAGGGCCGTGCCTGCATCGGTCAGGCGCAACTCGACCGACCGGCGGTCATAGGCCGGCTGGTGGCGCACAACCAGGCCCTGAGCCTCTAGCGCCTTCAGCATTTTCGTTGTGTGGGCCAGTTTTATCGACAAGGCATCGGCCAGGATGCCATGCCGGATGCCGGGGTTGTGGCCGATCAGGATCAGCGCCGAAATCGCCCCCAGCCGCAGATCCTGCTGTTGCAACACCTTGTAGAAATGCGCGAAGACCCGCAACTGTGCCAGACGCAGCAGAAAGCCGGTGGCCTGTTCCAACCCGCCGTAATCGACATCCTGCAACGTGATCGGTTCCGGTCGGTTCATGCGCTTTCCCCTGTCCTTTTCTCGGTGCCCGGCTGCCTGCAGCGTTCCAGTATAGCGCAGGCTGCCAGAAACACGACAGCCCCTTGCCGTGTCATGGCCTGCCCGAATCAGGCTAAGCGAAAATAGTTTGCGTGGAAAGGAAATTGCGCTACGCTTTGCGGGCCGGAAATCAAGCCGGCGCGCGGCGATGGCCTGCCAGACGCAGGGGTGGGCCGCAGCCTGCGCAGCTGACTTGTCCGGTTGCCCGGCCCGTGGCCGGGCTCACTGTCTCAGGGAGGAGACCCGCATGAAGAAACTGATTATCGGAACCATCGTTGCCGGCGGCATGACGCTGGGTGCGTTGCAGGCGGCGGCGCAGATACGCGCCGCGCCAGGCGTGCCGCCGGCGCATCCGTCCTACAGCCACACCTATGTTCCTTTCCTGGATTACATCCAGGAGGAAAGCGAAGGCCGGCTGAGCGCCGTGCTTCTGGGCCCCGAGGTGGTGAACCTGGGCCAGATGCGCGATGCGCTGAACAGTGAACTGGCGCAGGTGGGGCTTTACCTGCCGCTCTATTTCCCGGCCGAACTGCCCTATATGTCGACCGCCGCCGAGGTGGCGCTGATCGGGGTGAACCCGCATGCGATGGCCTCGGCGCTGACCGAATACATCGTCACCTGCGCGCCGTGCCAGGCAGAACTGCAGCGCTTTGGCGTGATCTATCTGGGTTCGGGGTCCACCAACACCTATCATTTCGTCACCACGCGGCCGGTCAACAACCTGGCCGACCTGCGCGGCATCCGGTTGCGTTCCGGCGGCGCGCCGTGGTCGCGCTGGGCGGAACATGTCGGCGCGGTGCCGGTCAACCTGCCGGTGGGCGAGACCTTCGAGGCCATGTCACAGGGCACCATCGACGGTACCATGACCTCGCTGGCCGATCTGCTGTCATTCCGGCTGGTTGAACTGGCCAGCCATGTCAACATGATGGAGATGGGCACCTATCACGCCACATCGAACTTTACCGTCACGCAGACCACCTGGAACAGCCTTGATGCCCAGGACCGCGCGGCCTTTGCCCGGGCCGCCAACCGCGCCAATGCCGACATGACCCAGCGCTGGGCCTATGAAATGACCGACATGGCCATCGCGGCGGGGCAGGAGGCCGGCATCACCTTTTCAGAGCCAGAGGCCGATCTGGCAGAGGCCTTTGCGGATTTTGCGGTCTCCGACGCGCAGACCGTGGCCGATCTCTCGCGCGAGCGGTTCGGGTTGGAAGACGCCCATGAACAGGTGGCGCGCTTCATGGAGCTGGTCGAGAAATGGGACGCGATCGTCGAAGAAATCGGCCCTGACGCGGTCGCCATCGCCGCACGCGTGCAGCAGGAAGTCTGGGACCATGTCGATTTTGCCAGCTACGGGCAGTGATGGCGGCAAGGCGCTGACACGCCCGTTCTGACAGCGCAACAGACAAGGGCCGGGCAGCGCGCGCTGCCCGGCCCCCGTCAAGCGTCAGGCGGTTCGCGGCGGCACAGGGGCCCGCCGCGCCCGTTCACCCGCACCCGTTCACCCCACGCGGACCAATACGGCCATGGCCGAATCGCCCGCGGCACAGCCCTGGAACAGCCCGATCCCGCCGCCACGCATTTCGAGTTCCTCGATCATCTCGATCACCCCGCGCCGCGCCGTGGCGGCATGGGGGTGCCCCCAGATCAGCGACGAGCCGAAGTTGTTCATGGTCCGCCAGTCCAGCCCAAAGGCGCGGGCAAAGGCGATGTCATTGACGGCAAAGGGATTGTGCGACTTGAACACCGACACGTCCCCGATCCCGATCCCGGCCTGTTCCAGCGCGCGATGCGTGGCGCGGATGGGGGCGGCGGGCATGAAGCCCTTGTCCTCGCGCCCCTGCCCAAAGGCCAGCACGCCGACCGGCGGCGCACCCGCAGGCGCCAGATCGCGCGCCTCCTCGGCACGGGCGGTCAGGATCATCGCGGCATTGCCATCGGCGGGGTGCGTCTGGCCGGCAAAGGTGACACTGCCGCCCTCGCGCACCGGGCGCAGGGTGGCCAGCTTTTCGGCATTGGTGGGGTACACGCCCTGATCGCCCTCGATCTGCCGTATCGTCTTGCGCAACCGGGCATCGGGCACATCAAGGCGCGCGGCCATGTACCGGGTCTGAAACGCACGGCCATGGTCCAGTGCGCTGGCGTATTGCGCGTGCCGGTGCAGCACCAGTTCATGCTGTTCGGCGGTGTCGATGCCTTCGCGCCGGGCGACATTTTCGGCGGTATCCACCATCGCACAGCGGGCGTGCGGGTCATCGTTGAAATTGTCCATCACGATGTTTTCGGCGGTGCCGGTGCCGCCTGGCCCCTCTGGTGCGGGGTAATAGACATGCGGCCCGTTCGAGGTACGATCGGCCCCGATGACCAGCGTGCGGCGGGCGCCGCCGGTGGCCATCTCGCCTGCGGCCGTGGCCATCAGCCGCACGCCGGTGGCGCAGGCCTGGCTGATGGTGGGGCCTGTCAGATGCGGCGCACCCAGCATCGCGGTTACCCAGGGCAGGCCGAAAAAGCTCTGGTGTTGCCCGATGGTCAGGCCATAGGCCGCGAAATCGAAATCCTTGGCGTCGATCTGGCGCTGGTCCAGTTCGGCGCGGGCAACATGGGCGGCGAATTTCAGCGCGTGCAGATGCGCGAAATCGCCTTGCCAGCGGGCAAAGGGGGTGGACCAGTAACCGCGATAAGGAATCCAGGCAAGCATGCGCGGGTCAGCCTTTCTTTTCAGGAGTGGGGGAAATGAAGCCGTCAGGGTCGTCGCCATACAGCACGGCCAGATCTGCCGTGCGATTGGCCAGCACCTGCCGCTGGTTGATATAGGCCTTGTCGGTGATTTCACCCTTGTCGGGGTTCGGCGGGTCGGCCAGCAGCCGGGCGCGCGCGGCATGGCGCGAGGCGCCACCCCCCAGGCGTTTCAGCTGTGCCAGCCCCTGTGCGACATGGGCGCGGATGGCCGGATGCGCCAGCACCTGTGCCAGCGGCGTGTCGGTACCGGCCCCCGCAAGGCGCCGGCAGGCGGCCTCGTTCGGAAAGATCAGAAAGCTGACCGCGCTGCGGTCCTGCCCGGCAACGACAATATCCTGTGCAACAGGCGCCAGCGCATCGATCCCGGCCAGGCGCAGCGTGCCCACGCTGACCCAGGTGCCCGAGGTCAGCTTGAAATCCTCGCTGACGCGGCCGTCAAAGAACAGCCCCCTGGCCGGGTCATCCGGGTCGGCCAGACGCACGGCATCGCCGATCCGGTAGAACCCCGCGGCGTCAAACGCCTGTTCCGACAATTCAGGCTGGCGGAAATAGCCGGGGGTCACGTTCGGCCCCTTCACGCGCACCTCCAGCTTGCCGCCGGCGGGCACCAGTTTCAGGGTCACGCCGGGCACGGGCACGCCGATATTGCCGCTGCGTTCTGCCTGGAAATGGCAATAGGTGGCCAGCGGCGCGGTTTCCGTCGATCCCCAGGCCGAAACCATCGGCATGGCGCGGCCCGTGGTGTCGATGGACAGCGCGCGCAGCCGCGCCCAGGCACCCTCTGGCAGCGCGGCGGCGGCGTAGAACATGTAGCGCAGGTTGAAGAAGACCGCGCGGAACTCTGCGTCCTCCTCCAGCACCTGCAGCAACAGTTCGAACCCGCGCGGCACGTTGAAACAGGCCGTGGGCCGGATTTCCTTGATGTTGCGCACGGTACGCTCGATCAGGCCCGGCATCGGCTTGCCATCGTCGATATACAGGGTGCCGCCGTTGCGCAGTACGGTATTGGTGGTGAAGTTGGCGCCGAAGGTGTGCGACCAGGGCAGCCAGTCCACCAGCACCGGGGGTTCGCTGGCCAGCAGCGGGCACACCGCCAGATGCGCCTCCTGGCTGGCCGTCAGCATGCGTTGGGTGTTGATCACGGCCTTCGGCGTGCCTGTCGAGCCCGAGGTGAACAGCAGCTTTGCCACCGTATCTGGCGTGACGGCGGCAAAGGCTGCGTTCAGCCGGGCGCTGTCGGCATCGCCCTGGATATCGGCAAACGGTGTCACGCCGCTGCCCGGTTTCGATGCCAGCACGATGGCCTTGTGGCGCCCGTCCAGCGCCGTCAGGGCGGGGCCATAGGCGGCCGGGTCCGAAACCAGGATCACCGAAGGATTCAGCAGATCAACCATCGCCTTCAGCTTGGCGTGGTCTTGCGACATCAGCGAATAGGCGGGCGAGATGCTGGCCGCCGGCACGCCGGCATGCATGGCGCCAAACACCAGCAGCGCATGATCCAGCGCGTTTTCCGAAAGCACGGCAACAGGCCGGTCGGCCGATCCCCCGATGCCCAGCAGCCAGTCGCCGATCTGCCGGGCGCGGGCCAGAAAGGTGGCATAGTTCATCCGGCACCAGCCATCGGTGCCGTCGCGTTCGGCCATGAATACGCGCTGGGGCCAGTTGGCGGCGGCGTCTTCCAGCCAGTCGCCCACGCAGCGTGCCGGGGTGCCCATGGGAATGGCGCTTGTCAGCAGGATGCTGCCGTCCGGCCCCTCTGTCCGGGTCACGCGCGGTGGGGCGAAAATGCCCCCTGTCGGCTGATCCTCGTGCGCTTCCCCGCGCGGCTGAGAGAGATTCTGCATGCCGTTCCTCCCCTTGGCTCGTTGGCCCTTTCCCCTTGTTTTCAACGCGCGCAACCTCCTCGATCATGCGGGTTAAAAACTTTCCCTGGAAAGTAAACTAACGCCATGAACCGCATGCCGCAAGCCCCCCTTGCGTGCCTGTCCGGATGTGACATCGGGCCATGCAGGCAGGATTGGTGCACAGGGCCCGCCACGGGGCAGGCGCTGCAGCCTGCGGCGCCTGCTG
>JAFIED010000223.1 GCA_020832805.1 Pararhodobacter sp. | reverse complement strand
GCGGTCACGGCCCGCGCGCTGCTGGAAATGCTGAGCGCGGCCTATGCGCTGGACCCGCGCTTTGCCGAGGCAGAGGTGATCGAGACCGGCGCCGACCTGCGCCCGGCCTTTGCCGACAATGTGCCGCGCGTGCTGATCCGGGGGCGCGTGCTGCATCTCAACGGACTTTTCCGTCACGGCTATCTGATGGCGCCGGCGCTGGCGCGGCAGGCGGTTGACTGGCTGACACAGGGCATCAAGGGGGATCTGGTGCATGAAGATTGAGGTGAACGGCGACACGCACACACTGGCCGCCACCACCGTGGCCGAGGCATTGACCGAACTGGGCTGGGGCAATGCCCGCGTCGCCACGGCGCTGAACGGCGATTTCCTGCCGGCCGCCGCGCGGGCCACCACGCCCTTGACCGATGGCGACCGGCTGGAAGTGCTGGCGCCCATGCAGGGGGGCTGACCGATGACCGGCCACCCGCGCGCCTTTTATGGCGTGACGCTGGACAGCCCGCTGATGCTGGGCACCGCGCAATACCCCTCGCCCGCCGTGCTGCAAGCCGCGTTTCAGGCCTCTGGCGCCTCGGTGGCCACCGTCTCCTTGCGCCGCGAGGGCGGGCAGGGTCAGGCGTTCTGGCAGATGATCCGCGCGCTGGGTGTGCATGTGCTGCCCAATACCGCCGGCTGCCACAGCGCACGCGAGGCCATCACCACCGCCCGCATGGCGCGCGAGCTGTTCGAGACCGACTGGATCAAGCTGGAGGTGATCGGCCATGCCGACACCCTGCAGCCAGACCCGTTCGGCCTGCTGGAGGCCGCGCAGGTTCTGGCGGCCGAGGGCTTTGCAGTCTTTCCCTATACCACCGAGGATCAGGTGCTGGCCCAACGGCTCGTCGATGCCGGCTGTCAGGTGCTGATGCCCTGGGGCGCGCCCATCGGGTCCGGCCTGGGGCTGAACAACCGCTACGGGCTGAAGACCCTGCGCGCGGCCTTCCCCGATATTCCGATGGTGATCGATGCGGGCCTTGGCCTGCCCAGCCATGCCGCGCAGGCCATGGAGATGGGGTTCGATGCCGTGTTGCTGAACACCGCCGTGGCGCAGGCCGGCGATCCCGCGGCAATGGCGCGCGCCTTTGCGCTGGCCGCACAGGCCGGGCAGATCGCCCATGGCGCCGACCCGATGGACCCGCGCGACATGGCCGCCCCCTCGACACCCGTTCTGGGAAAGGCCTGGCTATGACCCTGCCACGATTTTATCCGATCTTCGATTCGGTCGACTGGCTGGAACGCGCCTTGCCGCTGGGCGTGACTCTGGTACAGCTGCGCATCAAGGATGCCTGGGGCGACGCATTGCGCCTGAATATCCGCGCGGGGCTGGCGCTGGCGCGCACGCATGGTGCCGCGCTGGTCATCAATGACCACTGGCAAATGGCCATCGACGAGGGCGCCGACTGGGTGCATCTGGGGCAGGAAGACCTGGACGCGGCGGATGTGCGCGCGATCCGGCGCGCGGGCTTGCGGCTGGGCATCTCTACCCATGACCATGCCGAACTTGACCGCGCGTTGATGCTGGCGCCGGATTACGTGGCGCTGGGGCCGGTTTATCCCACGATCCTGAAGCCGATGAAATGGGCCGAACAGGGGCTTGAGCGGCTGACCGAATGGAAGCGGCTGGTCGGCACGACGCCCCTGTGCGCCATCGGCGGAATGAGCGTCGAACGCGCCCCCGGCGCCTTTGCCGCGGGGGCAGACATCGTGTCGGCGGTGACCGACATCACGCTGAACCCCGACCCCGAGGCGCGCATGCGCGCCTGGCTGCAGGTCTGCGCATGACGCGCCATGCCCGTCAGATTGCCCTGCCCCAGATCGGCGCCAGCGGTCAGGCACGGCTCGCGCGCGCGCATGTGCTGGTGGTTGGTGCGGGCGGGCTGGGCGTGCCGGTGCTGCAGTATCTGGCGGGCGCCGGGCTGGGCCGGATCACCCTGGTCGATGGCGACCGCGTGGCCTTGTCGAACCTGCATCGCCAGCCGCTGTACCGCCTGCGCGATCTGGATGTGCCAAAGGTCGCCGCCGCCGCCCGCGCGCTGGCCGACCTGGACCCCGGCGTGACGGTGACACCGCATCATTGCTGGCTGGACCCGGCCAATGCCCCGGCATTGTTGGACGGGGCGGATCTGGCGCTTGATTGTGCCGATACCTTTGCCGTCAGCCTTGCGCTGTCGGATGCCTGCATGGCGGCGGGCAGGCCGCTGATCGCCGCCTCGGCACTGGGGCTGCAGGGTTATGTGGCGGGATGCGGCGGGGGCGCGCCCTCGTTGCGCGCCCTGTTCCCCGAACTGCCGGAACGCGGCGCCACCTGTGCCACCGCGGGCGTGTCCGGCCCGGTGGTTGCGGCCATCGGCGCCTTGCAGGCGCAGATGGCGCTGTCGGTGCTGCTGGGCCTTGACCCCACGCCGCTGGGCCGTCTGATCAGCCTTGATGCCGCGACATGGCGCATGGGCGGGTTTCGGTTCGACCGCGCGCCAGAGCCGGCGCGCCCTCTGCCCTTTGTCGCGCGCAGCCAGATCCTGCCCGATGATCTGCTGATCGACCTGCGCAGCGAATGCGCGCCCTTTGACCCCGCCGCGCGCCATGTCCCGCCCGAACGGATTGCCGCCCTGTCGCCGCCGCCGGGCGCCCGCGTGGTCCTGGCCTGCGCCACCGGCCTGCGTGCCCATAACGCGGGCCAGATCCTGCAGGCCCGCTGGCCGGGCAGGATCGCGCTGCTGGCCATTCCCGAAGACCCGGCCACCCCCGAAAAGGAGAGTTCCCCATGACCGATGCCCCCGACTATGGCCGCGCCTTTGCCCTTTGGCGCGCGGCGGCGCCAGACTGGCAGGCCTATACCCACCATGCCTTTGTCGAGGGCCTGCGGCGGGGCGATCTGCCGCGCGCGAACTTTCTGCATTACCTGCGGCAGGACTATGTCTTTCTGATCCATTTCTCGCGCGCCTGGGCGCTGGCCGCGGCAAAGGCCGACACGCTGGCCGAGATGCAGGCGGCCAGCGCCGCGCTGCATGCGCTGGTGCATCACGAAATGCCGTTGCATGTGACGCTGTGCGCGCGCGAGGGGATCGACGCCGCCGCACTGGAAGCCACGCAAGAGGCGCCGGCCAACCTGGCCTATACCCGCTACGTGCTGGAGGCCGGGTATTCCGGCAATTTCCTTGATCTTGTGGCCGCCCATGCGCCCTGCGTGCTGGGCTATGGCGAGATCGGCCGGCGGCTGGCGGGGTCTGGCGGCCCCTATGCGGAATGGATCGATACCTATGCCGGGGACGCCTATCAGGCACTGTGCCATGATGTGGGCGCACTGATCGACCGCGCGCTGGTGCATCGCCTTGGCCCCGACTGGCCCGCCTTGCCGCGTGCCGGGTCGCTGGCCAGCCGCTTTGCGACCGCCACAAGGCTGGAGGTGGGCTTCTGGCAGATGGGGCTTGACGGGGTGTAAAAAAGGGGCGCAGGCGCGCGGGCCGGGCGTGGCACGGCGGCCACGCCCCCCGGCTGCACAAGAACGCGCGGCCGGGTCAGGTCACTTGCGGTGGCGCTCAGACAGTTGCTCAGACAATCGCGCAGGCATCATCAAAGGCCAGCCTTGGCAGTCGGCCATGCAAGGCCGCAGGGTCGCCATAGCCGATATTGACCAGGAAATTAGGCTCCCAGCCCTTGTCAGCCAGAAACGCCGCCTTGACCTTTTCCTTGTCAAAGCCGGACATCGGGCCACAGTCCAGCCCCAGCGCCCGTGCCGCAAGAATCAGATAGCCGCCTTGCAGGGTGCCGTTGCGAAAGGCCGTTTCCCCGGCAACGCCGGGTTTCGTGGTGAACCAGGGCCGCGCGTCGGTATGGGGAAAAAGCTCTGGCAATTTCTCGTAAAAGCTCGGGTCATGCGCCACGATCACGGTCAGCGGCGCGGCCATCGTCTTGTCCAGGTTGCCCGACGACATCGCCGGGCGCAGCCGTTCTTTGCCTTCGCGGCTGCGCACAAAGACAAAGCGCGCGGGCGAGCAGTTGGCCGAGGTCGGCCCCATCCTGACCAGATCGTACAGGCGTTGTTCCGTATCGGCCGGCAGCGGCTTGTCCAGCCAGCCGTTATGCGTGCGCGCCTCGGTGAACAGGCGGGCCAGCGCGGGGCCGCCCAGCGCATCGGGATAGGGAATATGAGGGGCGTTCATGAAAACTCCTTGTATTGCGGTTACCCCTTCATATCGGGCATGACGCGGGAATTTCCACCTCCGCGCCGCAGATATCGGCCTTGTCCGGTTCATGGGGCCTTGTTCATGCGCCAGGCCAGTGCGGCCTGCATGCGGGCCGGCTTCACAGCACTGCGGCAAGCGGCTAGGCTGCTACCCGACCCCTGTAACGGATACCCGCCTTGACCAGCCCTGACCGCGCCGCTGAACGCGCCTCTGCCCGCCCGTTGAACTGCGCCATCGCCGCCGGTATGGCGTTTGGCCTGCTGGCGGGGTGCGGCGCGCCCTCGGGCATGACACCGCCGCCCTTGCTGAACACGCAGCAGATATCGGCGGTTGCAGCGACGGTAGAGCGCGGCGACGGGCGCGGGGGGATGCCGCTGGATGCCCTGCCAGAGGGGGCGACGGCATCGACAACGCCCCAAGGTACCGGTATGGCCGCGCTGGATGCGCGTGCGTCGGGGTTGCGCGCGCGCGCTGCGGCCCTGCGCCGCGCAGAGCCGGCAGAGGCGCAACCGCGCGCCGACCTGCGCCGCCGCGCCGAGGCCTCGCGCGCCGAAGACCTTGATGCCGAACACCTGGATGACGACGACGCCCCGGCGGGCACCGCCCCGGACTGAGGCTGCACAGCCTTTCCCGGCACCCTGATGCCGCCGCGGCGTCAGGCCGTTGCCCCATCCTGGTCACACGCCCGCGTGGCTTGCCCTTGCAAAACCGCTTCACACCCGCCACCGGGCGCAGTAACAGGGGGCCAATCGGCGCCTTGGGGCCAGCAGGCCCGGCGCTTCAAGCCGGAGTGTTCTCATGTCTTCCTCACCGTCCTCTGCCCTGCCGTTGCGTCTGGGCATCGCCGGTCTGGGCACGGTCGGGATCGGCGTGGTGAAGATCGTTCAACGTCACGCCGCCGTATTTGCCCGCCGCGCGGGCCGGCCCATCGAAATAACCCCC
>JAFIED010000222.1 GCA_020832805.1 Pararhodobacter sp. | reverse complement strand
ACCGCAACCTCTGAACAGTTGGAGCTTTTCGACACACTGAACCTGCCAAAACCCGCCTGACAGCCTGCTGTAGTCACAAAATGGCGCATCCCGCCATAATGGTTTCAATTGCTTAGCCGGTTTGCTGTCGAACTTGGGGAGGTTGGATTCCAGCGCGCGCAGTTCGTGTCCCGGCTGATCAGGCATCACGGAGACTTTCTGCTGGCTGCGCGCCGGCGGTGGGGCCGGCGGTGGGGCCGGCCCGCTGCGCTTTCGGACGGCCAGTGATCCGCACCGGGAAGGCGCGGGCGGCAAGAATCTCCCGTTGGTTGCAAATGTAGCAGAAAATCGACGCCGTGCCTATCAGGTGCTTACTCCATGCGCCAGCCCGAGCCGGGCAAGCGCGCAAGCCCCGGTGTGGCAGGCGCGCCGTTTCCACCGGCGTCTCGTTTGTAATCCCGGCTGTCAGGGCGACAACCCGCTCCGGCTGTGCGCCATCCGCATCGCCATCCATCCGCATCGCCATCAAGGGTCAGTTCCGCGAAAGACAGCAGGACAACCGGCTCGACCGCCAGACGCCGTTCAACATGGTGCATCGCTGTCGAACGCCCCGCCTCGAACTGCGCAATCTCCACCAGCGCCAGCAGCGTGTCCCGTTCGCGCGGGCGCGCATCGGTTTCAGGCGCCGATGGAAAATCTGCCCGCGCGGCGCAGGGTCGTTGACGGCCTATCTGCCGAACCCCGCGCTATAGGGCAGCCATGTCGCCAGACCCGGAAAGGCCAGCACCAGAAACAACCCTGCCAGCATGAGCAACACATAGGGCAAGGCACCGCGTATCACCTCGTTCAGCGGCGCGTCGGTGATCCCCTTTATGGCAAACAGGTTCATGCCAACGGGGGGTGTGATCATGGCCAGTTCAAGGTTGATCATCAGCAAGACGCCGTACCAGATCAGATCGATATCCAGGGCGATCAGCGTCGGCAACAGGATCGGTGTGGTGATCAGGATTATGGCGATGGATTCGAAGAACATGCCCATCACGAAGACCATCGCCATGACGATCAGCAGAAACCCAAGCCGCCCGAGGCCCAGTTCGGTCACCGCCTCGGCCAGCGCCATGGGCAGCCGGATCAAGGTAATCGCATGCCCGAACATCGCCGCGGCCGCGATGATCAGAAAGACCATCATCGAGGTGCGCATCGCCCCGAGACTGCATTCCCACAGGTCACGCCAGCTGAAATTGCGATAGACCGCGACAGCGACCAGCAGCGCATAGGCCACCCCCACCGCAGCCGCCTCCGACGCGGTGAAGACACCTAGATAGATTCCCCCCATGACCACCGGTGGCGCCATCACGGCCCAGATCGACCGCCGCACCGCCCGGCCCATGGCACCGAACCCGGCAAAGGGTGGCCGGTCGTCCCGCCGGATCATTGCCGTCACGATGCACCAGGCCGAAAAGATGGCCGCCAGCATCAGTCCCGGCACGATGACGGCCAGAAACAGCGCCCCGATCGACGCGTCCGAGGCCACCGAATAGAGGATCATCGGCCCCGCGGGCGGGATCAGGATGCCCAGCGTGCCGCCTGCCGCCACCACACCCAGCGCAGCCTTGCGGGGGTAGCGGTATTTCTGCATCTGCGGGATGGCCGACGCCCCCACCGACAGCGCCGTGGCCACTGACGAGCCCGAGATCGACGAAAAGATCGTGCAGGCGCCCACCGTGGCCACCCCCAGCCCCCCGCGCACATGGCCGATCAGCGTATGGGTCATGGTGAACAGGTCGTCCACGATGCGGGCCCGCACCATGATCTGCGCCATCAGCAGAAACAGCGGAATGGTGATCAGAACCGGCTTCGACAGATGCGAAAACACGGTGTCGGCCATGCCGGTGGTGTGCCCCTCGAAGAGAAACAACACAGCGGCCGCCGTCAGCCCCAGGGCGGCAAAGACCGGCATGCCGGTCAGCAGCAGCGCCATCAGGCCGACAAGGATCAGAATGCCGGTCATGTCGACGCTCCCTTCAACAGGCGTCCCAGCAGCCGCGCCGCCGCCAGAAGCGCCAGCAGGGCAAAGCCCAGAACGACCGGGACCATCGGTATCCACATCGGCGCCTCAAGCGGGCCGATGGAATAGAAACCGAAACGATAGGAAAACGAGGCCGACGCCCAGGCCGAATGGGTCAGCACCAGCGCAAGAATCAGGACACACAGATCGGACCAGACCTGTTTCAGCCATGCCGCGCGACCGGACAACCTAGCGGTCAGCAGGTCGATGGCGATATGGTCATTGCGCCGATACGCCTCGGTCATGCCGGCCATGACCAGCGCCACCAGCACATAGCCCAGCAACTCGTCGCTCCAGATCGGGGCGCGGTTGAACAGGTAGCGCAAGGTGATCGCGTAAATTGTCAGCCCCAGCGCGAACAGGATCATCAGGCAGGACAGTGCCCCGGCCGCCCGCGACAGCGGCGCGACCAGGCGCTCTGCGAGGGGCAGGGTATGCCCCTCGGCCTGTTTGTCATGGCCAGTCATCGGATCAGCTGCCGGACCGCAGCTGCTCGATCAGCTCCAGCAGTTGCGCGGCCTCGTCGGCCTCGGCGCTGAGCGCGGCATCGAAAGCCGGGCGCATCAGTGCCTCAAGGGCGGCGTTTTCCTCGGCGGTCATTTCATGAACCGTCGCCCCGCGCGCGCGCAGCTGATCGGGGGCTGCGGCAATGCCGGCCTCAGCGGCCTCGATCGCCCAGCCTGCCGCCTCGCGCCCGGCCTGATCAAGGGCAGCGCGACCCGCATCGCTGAGCCCGGCATGAAAGCGCGGGTTCACATAGCCGTTGATATAGACCGAGATGACCGGAACGATCGAGAAATGGTCCTGTACCTCGTAAAAACGCCGGGCTACCGCGGCGGCGACATCGGTGATCGCCCCGTCGATGACGCCCGTGGCCAGCCCCTGATAGACCTCGGATCCGGGCATGGCGCTGGGCACGGCACCCAGGGCGGCCAGCGCGGCATCAAAGGCCGGGGTCAGGCCGCGAATCTTCATCCCCTCAAAGTCCTCGGGCGTGACCATCAACCGGCCGCGCGAGGTAAAGACCGAGGAATTGGTCTGGAACAGCCAGGCGACATTGACCAGACCCCGCTGGGCCATGCGTTCGTTCAGAAAGGCGGCGGCTTCTGAATCATGCCAGTTCCGCCAGATCGTCATGTCCGAGAAGGCATAGGGCGCGATCGTGACATTCATGATCGGCAACGTCCGACCCCACTGGAAATTCACCGAAAAGGCGCATTCGATTTCGCCCCGCGCCACGGCGACGATGTTCTCGTTCGGGCCGACCAGCGAGGCGGCACCAAAGACCTGAACGTCGATTTCTCCGTCCGACAGTTCCTCTACCCGCTCGGCCCAGCGGTCGATCACGCCGGCTATGGCGTGGGTTGGCGGCAATTGGTGGCTGCAGCGCATGGCGGTCTGGGCGCTGGCACTGGTCAGTCCCAGTGCAAGAACTGCAGCCGACAGGATCAGGGTCTGTTTCATCGTCTCTCCTCCCAGAGAAATGGCGGGCCCGCGGGCCCCGGTTCAGGTCAGTTGGTGGCAGTGTGCAAGTCGGATGGTGCGGCTATCGCCTCGGTTAACGGCAGGCCGGCACGGGCAAGCGCGCCCTGCAACGGCGCGTCGGGCAAAGCGTCGGCAAGGACGCCGCGCGCGGCGATCAGCGCGTGCAGGTCGATGCCTGTCTGGATACCCATCTGCGCGGCCAGAAAGGCCAGATCCTCAAGCACGATGTTCCCCGCCGCGCCGGGCGCGAAGGGACACCCACCAAGGCCGCCCAGCGCGCCGTCCAGCACCCGGCAGCCGTGATCCAGCCCGGCGGCAGCATTGGCCAGGCCCAACCCGCGTGTATCATGCAGATGCAGCACCCAGGGCCGCGCGCCGCACAGCCCCTCCATCGCGCGCGCGGCACTGGCGATCTGACGGGGTCCGGCATGACCGACCGTATCGGCCAGCCCCACCATATCGGCCCCGGCATCCAGGCAGCGCTCGGCCAGATGCAGGACCGCGCCCTGATCCACCGCGCCCTGTATCGAACAGCCAAAGGCCATGGCGATGCCGGCGTTGATGATTGCGCCAGGGCGCAAGCTGTCGCGCAAGGCAGCAACCTGAGCCAGCGCGGCCAGTGACTCGGCCTGACTGCGCCGGGCATTCGCGCGGTTGTGGGCCTCGCTGGCCGAGATGACGACGGTGATTTCCGCCACATCCGTTGCCAGCGCATCGTGCGCGCCGCGTTCGTTCAGCGCCAGCGCCACGCCATGCATGCCGGGCCGGTCGGCCAGGGTGTCGATCACCTGCCGCACATCGGAGAATTGCGGCATCCGATCAGCCGGCAGGAAAGAGCCGACCTCGACATGGCGCAGCCCGGCATCGTGCAGCGCGGCAATCAGGGCGCGCTTGCCGGCGGTCGTCGGCCAGTTGCGGGTCATCTGCAACCCGTCGCGCAGGGTGACATCGCGCAGAATCACGCGGCCGGGGGGATAGGCGACACCCGCGTCAGCCATGATCGCGCGCCTGTCCTGCGTCCTGCGGGCCAAGGATTTCGGCGTTGTGCTGACCCGGTGCAGGCACATCCAGCAGCCCCGGCAGCAACGGTTGTGCGTCGATCTCGATCGGCAGACCCGGCGCACGGAAAGCCCGCTTGCCGGGGAATTCAGAGGACATCAGCCCACCGGGCCGGTTCACATGCGGGTCCTGATACATTTCTGCCGGCCGCGCGACCGGGGCGTAAAGCAGATGATGCCTGTCACATAGCGCAATCAGCGCGGCCTGGTCCTGCCCCTCGATCACCGCGGCAATGCGCGGCAGCACCCATGCGCGCGCGGCAATCTGCTGCGGGCGGGTCTGCAGCCCCGGATCGGCCAGAAGATCGTCCAGCCCCAGCCCGCGGCACAGTTTCTGCCACTGCCCGTCGGTCGCCGCCCCCACAAAGATCTGCCGTCCGTCGCGGGTGGTGAACAGGTCATAGACCGGCCAGGAGAATTCGCGCTCGGGCATTGGCGGGCTTTCCGTGCCCTCGACAGCGAATTGCACCATATGCTGGGCGACCAGCAGCAGGCAGTTCTCGAACAGGCCGACACGCAGGGCCGCCCCCTGACCCCTCCGCCCCCGCGCGATCAGCGCCGCCACCACCGAAAAGGCCGCGAACAACCCGGCCATGATATCATTGGCCGACGACCCGATCCGCAGCGGCTGGCCGCGCGGCCCGGTCATATAGGCCATGCC
>JAFIED010000221.1 GCA_020832805.1 Pararhodobacter sp. | reverse complement strand
CCGCGCCACGCGCCCGCCCCCCCCATTGCGGGGCGGCGCGATTGCCTTGGTGTCACGGCGCAGAACGCCTTGTCGCCTTGGAAAAGGGCAGCCGGCAAGCTGATGATGCTGTTCCCAGTGTGCCCCCTGGCGGTGGGCATCAGGCTGGAAAGATATCGGATTGTCCTTCCCGAGCCCCGAAGACTGCGGGTTGGTTGCAGGCGATCAGGCACGGTTGCGCAGCGCGGCCGTGGGCCTTGGAGCCGGGCGCTCCTTGCCATCGGTATGCCCGGCGCCCTTTTTGCCGGCATAGCGCCGGGGCGGGGGGTGCGTAGCGGGCAGCTGGGCAGGAAAGGGCGCTTTTCTGCCGGAAATTGGGCGCAAAACGCTCTGATCCCAAGGCAGCGAACCGCTAGGCTTTGTCGTGCCGATGCAACGAAAGGCCAGCCCACAGCATGATCGCAGCACCTCCCTCTCCCGCCATGGTGCGGCCGCATACGGTCGATGCGGCGCTGGAACACCTTGCCCAGCCCGGCGCAGCCGCAGTGGGCGGCGCCACCTGGTTGATGCGCGCGGGCCTCAGGCATGACGACATGCCCGCCCGCTGGGTTGCACTGGATGCGATCGACGCGCTGCAAACGTTCAAGGTAGAGCCCGAACGCGTCGTGCTGGGGGCTCTGGTCACGCATGACCGGCTGGCCACCGGCCTGCCGGATGACCCGGCGCTGCGCGCGCTGGTCGTGGCGGCAGGGGCCTCGGCGAACCCCGGGGTGCGGCGTTTGGCAACGCTGGGCGGCAATCTCTGTGCCACCGGATTTGCCGCGGCCGACCTGATGCCCGCCCTGCTGGCGCTGGATGCCACGGTCGATCTTGCCACGCCACAGGGGCCAGAGCAATCAAGCGCCGAGATGTTCCTGCAGCGCCGCTCTATGCCCGGCCCGTGGTTGATGACCGGCGCAAGGGTGGCGCGGGGTGGCGGCCACAGCGCCCATATCCGCCTGCCGATGCGCAAGGCTGGCGACTATCCGGTCGCTATTGTCAGCCTCTGGCTGGATCTGGACGGTGAGCAGCGCATCAGGGCGTGCCGGTTGGCGGTCGGCGCTGTCGAGGGGGTGGCGCGGCGCTGGCACCGCGTCGAGTCAGCGGCGACGGGGCACCTGGCAGACCCCGCCAGGATAGAGCATCTGGCACAACAGCACCTGGATGACTTTGCACCGCGCACGGGGCTGGATGCCCCGGGCTGGTATCGGCTGCAGGTGTTGCCGGCCCTGGTACGGCGGGCCGTCGAGCAGTGTCGGAAAGGGGCATGAGCATGGCGATTTCCTTTATGGTCAACGGGCAGGCGCGTGTTCATCACGGTGATCCGCGTCTGTCGCTGCTGGATGTGCTGCGCACCGGCCTGCGCCTGACCGGCACCAAGGATGTCTGCCGCGAGGGTTTCTGCGGTGCCTGCACCGTCATGATCGACGGCCAGGCCGTACCGGCCTGTCTGCGCCCCGTCGGGGTGCTGGTCGTCGCCGAGATCACCACGATCGAGGGCATGGCATCGCCGGACGGGCTGAACCCCGTGCAACAGGCCTTTGTCGACCATGACGTGGTGCAATGCGGCATGTGCTTTCCCGGCATGGTTATCAGCGTCACCGACCTGCTGAACCGCAACCCGGACCCGACCCGGGCTCAGGTCAAGGCCGCGCTGAGCGGCAACCAATGCCGCTGCACAGGCTATGAACGGGTGGTCGATGCCGTGATGTCGCTGACATCGGCGGGCACGGCCGCGGATAACGGGGCGGGCCAGCCATGAACAGACCATTCGACCCTGCCAAGGCCGTGATGGACTATCCGCGCCGCGATGCCACCGACAAGCTGACCGGGCGCACGCGCTATACCGTTGACCGGGCCGGCAACGATATGCTGCATGCGGCGCTGGTGCGCGCCTCGGTTGCTTCGGCCCGGATCGTGCGCATCGATACCCGTGCCGCCGAAGCCATGCCCGGCGTGCACGCCGTTGCCACCGCGCGCGATGCGCCGGGGCTTCACGGGCTGGGCATTGCCGACCATCCGCTTTTTGCCACCGATATCATTCGCTACCCGGGCGAACCGCTGGTCGCCATCGCCGCTGAAACGCTGGATCAGGCCCGCGCCGCTGCCCGCGCCGTCGTGGTGGAAACCACCCCCCTGCCGGTTGTCGCCACGATGGCAGAGGCCCTTGCCGCCGATGCACCACTGGTTCACCCTGGCTGGCGCGACTACGAGGTCCTTGTCGAAGGGGCCGCGCGTGGCGGCAATATTGCCTGGGAGGCGCGGTTCGAGCGTGGCGCGGTAGAGGCCGCCTTTGCCCGCGACGATGTGACGGTGGTGGAAAGCAGTTTCCGCGTCGGGCGCCAGAACCAGATGCCGTTCGAGCCCCGCGCCGCGATTGCCCGCTATGAAGAGGGGCGCTATCATATCGAAACCTCGACCCAGGTGCCCTGGACCGTGCGCAATGTCACGGCAAAGGTGCTGGATGTGCACCCCTCGCGCATCCAGGTGACGGTGCCGCCCGTCGGGGGCGGATTCGGCCTGAAATTCGATTGCACCATCGAACCCTTCAGCGCCATTCTGGCCCGCAAGACCGGACGCGCGGTCTCGCTGATCAATCCGCGCGACGAGGAAATGCTGACCTGCCTGTGCCGCGAGAATGCCGAAATTCGCATCCGTTCGGCCATTGCGCGCGATGGCAGCATTGCCGGGCGCGAGGCCGTGGTGCTGATGGACTGCGGCGCCTATGGAGGCGAACAGGTCTTTCTGTCAACGATGACGGCGCACACGTTGGGGGCCAACTATCGTGTCGGGGCCATGCGCATGGTCAGCCGCGCTATCTATACCAACACCGCGCCCAATGGCGCCTTTCGTGCCTGCAATGGTGTCTACAACACCTTTGCGCTTGAACGTCACACCGACGAGATATGCGCGGCCATCGGCATGGACCGCCTTGCCTTTCGCCGCCGGAACGTGGTGGGCGACGGCGATCTGGGCGCGACCGGACAGGTCTTTCGCGGCGATGTGCTGGGCCCGATGCTGGATCGGATGGAGGCGTTGCGCGCGCGCACCGAAACTGCCCCTGACCCCGCCGATACCCAGCTGCGGGGCCGGGCGACCACCGTGGGCACCTGGTTCATCTTTGTGGGGCCGTCGTCGGCAACGGTCAATCTGAATGTCGATGGCTCGGCCACGCTGGTAACCGCGGGGGTAGAGATCGGGCAGGGCACCATGGTGCAGGCGCTGCCCCAGATCGTGGCGGCCAATCTGGGGCTGCATCCGTCGGATGTGATTGTCAAATCCGCCGATACCGATGCAGCGGGCCGCGATCTGGGCGTGGGCGGCGGGCGCACAACCGTTTCCATCGGAGCGGCCAGCGAGGCTGCCTGCGCCGAGGTGCGCGCCAAACTGCTGGATGTCGCCGCCGAGATGCTGCAAACCCCGGCTGCGGAACTGGTCCTTGCCGGGGGGCGGGTGGAAATTGCCGGGCGGCCTGGCTCTGGCACCACCATTGCCAGGGTGGTCGAACGGGCAGAAACGCTCTCTGGTCCGGTGTCCGGCAGTGGTGCCTTCACGGCGCCGGGCGAGCCCTGCATACCGGGTTGCGCGTCGGGTCACATGATCGAGGCCATCGATCTGCCGGTCTTTGCCGTGCATGACTGCGATGTTGCGGTCGATCCCGATACCGGCCATGTCGAGGTGCTGGCCTATCGCGTCGTGCAGGATGTCGGCCGCGCCATCAATCCGCGCGCCGTTCAAAGCCAGATTCAGGGCGGGGTGGTGCAGGGGTTGGGCTATGCGCTGTTCGAGGAAATGACTATCAATCCAATGGGTGCGATGGAACAGACCGGCTTCGAAACCTACCTGATTCCGCTGGCGCAGGACGTGCTGCCGGTCCAGGCGGATCTGTTCGAGGGCGCCCCGTCGATTGGCCCGATGGGCGCGAAAGGCGCGGGCGAGGTACCTATCCTGAATGTGGGCGCCACGATCGCCTGTGCCGTGGCCGATGCCACCGGCAAGACGGTCAGCGAACTGCCCCTGACGCCGCCGCGCGTGCTGGCGCTGCTGCATGGCCGCACCGTGCCGCTGGACTTGCCCCATATCCACCCTGAATGGCGCAAGAACACACTAAGGTAATGGCCAGCCGTTCGCCAAGAAATCCCCGGTGACGGCCCCTGCCACGCCGATCCGTGTCACGCCGATCCGTGTCAAGCCGGTCCAAGGCCGCCCGCCATTCTCAGGCATATTCCTGCACATGGCCCACCAGGATGCCGATCATGGTCAGGTCGGTCATGTCGGCCATCAAGGGGGCTATCTGCAGGCCGGTCTGAACCTGGGTTTGCGCGGCGTTCACGTCAGAAAGGTCGGCCTGGGCGTCGACGAACAGCCAGCGCGGGGCGTGATCGTCCGTCAGCCCCACGGCGATACGCAGGATACCCAGCGCGTCATTTGCCGTTACCTGGCCGTCGCCGTTGAAATCGGCGGCGATGAAATCCAGCGCCGTCGCCGGCCCCCAGGAGGGCGACAGCCCCACCGCCATGCGCAAGGCCTCCAGCGCAGAGCCCGCGGTGATCGCCGGGTCATCCTCCGCATCCCAGGCGCGCGCGGCCTGAAACTGCCCTTCTGCCCCGAAGGGCAGCGCAAGCAAGAACGACCCCGCCGCCGGTTCGACCGGGATGCTGTCTTCCCCGCTTTCGGGCAGATACGACAGCGTGATCCCCGCCAGCTCGGCCCCCGCCCGATCAACGACCATGCCACCCACGAAAAATGCCGGCTGGCCCGCGCCCGTCACGGTGATGGTGATCGTCTCGCTGGCGGTGCCGTCCAGGCTGGTCACGCTCAGGCTGTCGGTTGCCTCGGCGCCCGCGCCCAGCGCCTGCAAGGCCTCGGCGTTGTTGTCCAGCGTATAGGCCCATGCGCCGGTCAGCGGGTCAAAGGCGAAGGTGCCGAAATTGCCCTGCAGCGCCGCCGGGTCGGGATCAGCGAACCGATCCTCGCCGGCATCCGGGTCGGTGATGGTCAGCACCCCGGCAGCCACCTGCTGTGCGGGGTCATCCTCGGGGACCGCGCCACTGATGTCGCCGGCGATGCTGGCGGGATCGTTGACGCCGGTGATGGTGATGGTGATCGTCTCGCTGGCGGTGCCGTCCAGGCTGGTCACGCTCAGGCTGTCAGTGACCTGTTCGCCCGCGCCCAGCGCCTGCACAGCCTCGGCGTCGTTGTCCAGCGTATAGGCCCATGCGCCGGTCAGCGGGTCAAAGGTGAAGGTGCCGAAATTGCCCTGCAGCGCCGCCGGGTCGGGATCAGCGAACCGATCCTCGCCGGCATCCGGGTCGGTGATGGTCAGCACCCCGGCAGCCACCTGCTGTGCGGTGTCATCCTCGGTGACCGCGCCACTGATGTCGCCGGCGATGCTGGCGGGATCGTTGACGCCGGTGATGGTGATGGTCAGCGTTGCAGAGGCCGTGGCGCCGGCGGGTTCGCGTACCGTGTAATCGAAGCTGTCGGTGCGTTCGACCCCCGCGGGCAGGTGGACGGCCTGATCGGCAAGATAGCTGAAGCTGCCATCGGGTGCGATGGTCAGGGTGCCCAGCGCGCCGGTCACCTGCGTCTCGCCGTCGAGTTGGATGCCGTCGATGGTTGCCACCACCAGTTCGGCACCGGTGTCGTTGGCCAGCACATTGCCGGCGGCGTCCTGATCCTGCATCACCGACACCAGATCGTCCTGCGCCTGAGGTGGTGGATCGTCGTTGCGGATGATGCCAGCGGCATTGGCATGCTCGGGCGCCAGCGTGGCGCCTTGCGGGTTCGACAGGGTGACAAGGAAGCTTTCGTCAGGCTCGTGAAACAGATCGCCCTGCACCGGTATGACCAATGTCTGCTCGGTTTCGCCCAACACGAAGCTGATTGTACCGGACGGCAAGGCGCCCCCTGCGAAGTCGGTGCCATCGGCAGGGGCATCGCCGCTGCCTGTGACGGTGTAATCGACGCTGATGTCCGTCAGCGCGACGCTGGACAACGATACGGTAAATGTGAACTGGGTCACGCCCGCGTCGCCCTCGTTCCGGTCGGCCTCCAGCGGTACGATGGCGACCTCTGGCAAAGGGATCGGCAAGACGGTGGTGCCCCGGCCAAATTCGCTGGCCTTAACCCTGATGTCATCGCGCATCCGCCCGGTGCCCTCGGGGGTGCCGTCGGTGATCCAGAGTTCGACTGCGTCGGTGGAGTTGCCGAAAGGACGCACCAGCACCACCGCCCGGTCATCCGAAAGCGGAACGATGTCATGGATGGCGCGGAGGCTGTCGCCCTCACCAATTGTCTGGACATGCGCCGTGCCGGCTTCGGTCATGTCGGTGATCCACAAGCTGCGCCCGTTCTCTGCGTCATTGGCAAAAAACAGCGCGCGCCCCCCGCCGATCGCGGTAAGATTGCTGACCTGGGTCGGAACGGCCGATACATGTGACCAGTCGGTTATCCGCTCGGTGCCGTCCTGGGTTCCGTCCGTGATCCACAACTCGCGCCCAGTGAGGCCGAGAGTATTGCTGAAGAAGGTATTGAGAAAGATAGCGCGCCCATCGCCAAGTGCCGTGGGGCTGCCAAATCTTCCTTCCGGGCCGGAAACAAGGTCGGAAAACCGCACGGTGCCGTCTTCGGTGCCATCCGTGACCCACAGATCAAAGCCTGCTTCCTGTGTGGCCGCGAACAGGACGCGCCCGTCGCCAAGCATTGCAAAGCCTTGCGGCGAGCTGCTGTTGTTGAACGCGTTCTCACCACTGGTCCGTTGTCCGGGATAGATATCCTTTACCATGAAGGTGCCGGCATCGGTGCCATCGGTTATCCATAGCTCCTGGCCATGCGTGCCGTCGTCGGCGGTGAAAAGCGCCCGCGTGTCGTCAAGGGAAAAGAACCCACCCGGTTGCGATGAATCCGGCCCTGGGTTGATATCCTTCACCAGGCGGGTGCCTGCTGTTGTGCCATCGGTGATCCAAAGCTCGCGGCCATGCGCCTCGTCCCGGGCAATGAACAGGGCGCGGCTGTCATCCAGCATGAAGAAGCCGGATGGCTGCGAGCTGTTCGGAAAGGGGAACGCGAGGTTCGGATTAAGACCTTCATGGATATCTGCCAAAGCCACGGTGCCATCCGCGGTGCCATCCGTCAGCCGGGGTTCGGTGCCAATGTCAGCGCTGTAGCCAGCGAACAAGGCGCGACCGGTTCCGAAGGGCGCAATGTCAGAGACCAGGCCAGCAGTTCCAGGGGCCAGGTCTGTCACCAGGGCCGTGCCGGTTTCTGTCCCGTCGGTGATCCACAGTTCGCGCCCTGTCTCGGGCTCGATGGCCGAAAAGACAACCCGCCCGTCACCCAGCGGCGTCAGGTGCCGTGGGGCGCTGTCTGCGGGGCCCGGATTGATGTCCCGAACCAGGCGCGTGCCTACTTCTGTCCCGTCAGAGAACCACAGTTCGAAACCGCCGCCGACCGTCAGCGACCGCGCGGAAAACAGGAAATGCGTCATCGCACCCTCCCTCGATGACCGATACATTACTACCTGCTATGGCGCCGTCTGATCAGGTCGGGGGTCTGGCAGTGGCGTTCACGCGATTGTCATCATAGACCGAAAAGTCAAATCGGTCAAAGTTTCATCCGGCAGCCGTGGTGCCTGTATTCATTTGATGGGGCTGTATTGCGCAAATCGGCTTTGGAGCGGCGTCTGCCTGTCGATCCGGCTATTGAGCATGCGCCGGGCCTGTCACCCCGTCGCCCGGCGCGGTGCGCGGCAGGTCCGGCCCTGACCGCTATAGCTCGTGTACGACCGGCGGTACATCGCACACGCTTCTGGCGATCTCGACGACATGGCGGTGATGGGTCAGGTAGATCGCCTGGCCGCTTTGGCCGATCCGCTCCATCAGTCGACAGGCGGCCTGGGTTCTGTTTTCGTCAAAGGTCTCGAAGACATCGTCGCAAAAGAACGGAAGTTGCACGCCTTGCGCGACCATCTGTTCATAGGCTGCGGCGCGCAGGGCCAGATAAAGCTGGAATCGCGTGCCTTTTGACATGTCGCCGATCTGCTTGGCCGTGCCGCCGGAGTCTACCGCCAGCAGGATTTCCGACGCGCCGTCCGGTTGCGTCAGCAGCCTGCGATAGGCACCGTTGGTCAGTTGGGCAAAGGCACGCTCGGTCGCAGCCATCATGGCGCTTCGATGCCTGTCGCGGTAGCGGCGGATGGCCTCTTCGGCAAGGCGCAGGCCGAAATCGCGTTGCAGGAAGTCAAGCACACCTTCTTCGATCTGCATCTGTAATGTGGTACGACGTTCGACCAGTTCGGCGATCTCGGCTCCGGCATCGACCCTTTCAAGATCGCGCTCGGCATGCGCCCTGGTGGTCGTGGCGGCAGAAAGCCTGGCTTCGGCAAGGGCCAGATCGTCTTTCAGCGTTGCCGCCCTGGCCTCCAGGGCGGGGGCCGTTTCGCTGTCGATCAGGGCACGCGCCGCGTCGATATCCTGCAGCGACAACTCGTCAAGGATCTGCCCCGCCAGATCAGCGATCCGTGCCCGTTTCGCAATCACGTCGCGGGCCGTGCCCACCGCGACCCGCAGCGCCTCCAGGCTGCTGGTATCCACCGACCGGGGAAACACGGCGCCAAGTTCTGCCACAGCCCTGTCGATGTCTTTCAGTCTGGCGTCAAGTTCTGCGCGCCGGGTCATGCCCTCTTTCAGGCTGTCGCTCAGATCCTGATGCCGTTTCCTGTCGGCCTGCGCGTGATCTGCAATGTCGCGCAGGCGCGCAAAGGCATCAAGCGGATCGCTGTCATCAATGCCAAACGGGGCAGCAAGCGCTGTGACGGCCTCGGCAAACGCGCGCTGATCCTGCTGCATTGTCGTGACCTGGCGTTCGGCCTGCACACGCCTTGCATCATGCTCTCGCAGATCCCGCAACTGACCGGGTGCCGCGGAAAGCCTCTCTGGCGACAGCATCGTGCCAAACAGATGCGCCACCCTGGCGTGCCAGTCGGCAGAGGCGTTGCGGGCGGCGGTCTCCAGCGCGGTTTGATCCTGCAGGCGCCGCGCTTGCTCGGTTTTCAGGGCAGCCGTGCGGTCAGACGCCGCGCGCACCTGGTCCATATGGTCGCGCTCGGCTGCGGCAAGCCGCCGTGCCGCCCGCAATGCAGCATCAAAGCTCGGCGTTTCCAGGCCCACAAGGGGCACCAGCGCCTGACGCAGCCGTTCTGCGCGCGCAAGGGTGTCTTTGTGCTGACTGGCAAGCGCATCCCGTTGCCGGGCTGCCGCGGCGGCCCTGGCATGACGGGCGGACCAGTCGGCAAAGGCGGCGGGCGACAGCGCGGGCAGGTCGATCGTGGCGGCAAGGCTTTCAACCCGGGCGGCGGTCTCACTGATCTGCACTGCAAGCGCGTCGCGCTGTTCCTGCGTCCTTCCAGCGCGCGCTGTCACCTCTGCCAGATCCTGCTCCAGCTTGCGCAGCTCGCCGATCTCGGTGGCGCGGGCCAGCCGGGCGGCGTTGATGGCATCCACCGCTTTCATCGCGGGGGCAAAGCTGTCGGCGCTGTCAGCCGTCAGGGTTTCGCGATGCGCCTGCCACAAGCTGTCGCGCTGCGCCTGGGCATCTTGCGCCTGCTGATCGCTGGCGACCCCGGCGCCATCGGTCAGGCGCGCGATCCTTGCGGCCATCGCGGCGATGTCCTCTTGCAGCTGCGCCAGCCTGTCATCCGCGCGCGCGTGCCTGTCCGACAAGGCGGCATGCTGTTGGGCAAGTTCGGCCGCCGTGGACGGATCGGTTGGGCCATCCGGCAGAGCCGCAAAGCTGCGCCCGCCCATGGACAGCGCCTGCAGGGTCTCTTGCAGCGTGGCGTCGGCAGACGCGATGGCCTGAGCCGCTGTCGCCGCCGCCGGGGCCAGGGTATCGGCGTCGAACTGTGCCAGCAGATCCATCATGCCGGTTCTGGCCGGTGGCGAGTCCTGCAGTGCTTGCCACGCTTGCCGGGACTCGGCCAGGCGTGTTTCAACCTGTGCGATCTCGCGCGCGCCGGCGTCCCTGGCGCTGGCGGTGTCTCGCATCAGGTCACGCAGATCTTCCAGCAGGGCAATTTCTGCGGGAGAGATGACCAGCCTGTGCACCTCGATACCCTCAGGCGCACCAAGGTCACGCGCAATGCGCATCATGTCTGCTGTGGCCTCGTCACGGGCTTGCTGGCGCCGAGGCAGGTCCAGAACCGCTGTCTGCATCCGGCTGCGCAATGCGTCCAGCCCGTCCAGCCGTTCGGCCAGGCCCAGGCGTTCGTCATCCAGCACCAGCGCGGCAAGCGCGGCGCTGGTGTCGTCAAGGGTTTTGTTCAGGCGCTGCAACTCGGCTTCGGCCTGTCCCCGCTCGGTCAGCATCGTTACCAACTCTTCGGGGTTGATATCGATCCGGGCGGGATAGTCGGCATGTTCGACGATCTCGCGTTGCAGGCGGTCATGCTCGCCCAGATGGGGCAGGGCGCGGCGCAAGGCGCCGACATGGGCCTGTGCTGCAAGAATGTCATCCCGCGCCGTTCGCGCTGTTGTCTCTTCGGTCCTGGCGGCCAGAAGCGCCTCTTTCAGCTTGCGCCAGGCATGGGCGCTGACATCCTTTTCCCGGATGGCGGCGTCAACCTCGGCCAGTGCACGCTTCAGTTCGGCCACCCGCGTTGTGCTGGCGCGTTTCTTGTACAGGCTGCCGGCCTCGTTTCGCGCCTGATCCAGCACGGCGTTGAGGTCGGCCACACCGGCTGCGGCAGAGAAAAGCAACCGGCCGATATCGCCACGCGCATTGGCGATATCCTCGCCGCCCTTTTCTATGGTGTCGTCGTCCAGGCACAGCAGGCTGCGATAGTCGTCCAGCGCCAGGCCGCCAAGATGCGCGGCAATTGCGGTCTCAGGCAGGATCGTGTCACCCTCGCCCCTGAGATTGCCATGGCGAGAGGGCAGCCGCGTGAACAGGCGCGTTTCGCCACCGAGGTCCAGCATGCCGGAAACCCGCAGATTCTGGCGCTGGTGCTGAAAGGCATAAGGCTCTCGAAGTGGGAAACCATAGAGAAGGCGCAGATAGGCCTCCATCGTCGTGGTTTTGCCGGCCTCGTTTGCACCATATATCAGATGAAAGTCCGATTCCCCCCTGGCCTTTCCGAAATCAAACACCTTGTCGGTGAAATGCCCGAAAAAACCGAGCGACAGTCGTTCGATCCGCATCAGGAGGTCGCCCCCTTCATGCGCGCGATCAACTGCGCGGCGCCAGACGCGGCAAGCTGTTGCACCAACTGCTCCATCGCCGCCTGATCCGGCACGAGTTCGGTGCGCCGCTGCGGCGGCAACTCCTTCAGCATCTCCTCCAGTTCGGTGCGGCAGGTCCGGGCAAAACCGGGTTCCTGGCGGATGATCTGCATGATCTGGGCCAGCTCGTCGGTTGCGCTGTGACCCGGTGCTGTGCTGCTGGACAGGTCAAAAACCACCTTGTCCAGCCACAGGGTGCCGGTCTGGCGGGCGTATTGCGCTGCGGTTTCCGTCCAGACGTCCTGATCGCGCAGTATCTGCCAGTGGCGGGTCGTGCGGCCGGTCAGCAAAAGCCGGATCACGGCGCTGTCCGACACCAGTTCGCGCGCCGTCTCATGCACCCTGTGCCGCAAGAGATCGCGCAAGGCATCGTCGCTTTCCGCATCGCTGGCGTCGAGTGTCACCTGCCGGAACTCAACCACCGAAGTCGGTACTTCGCTGATGGTGATCGTGTCGCCGATCGTGACCAGCGTGGCGGATTTCGGCCCGGATTCGCCCATATCGCGCCCCTGCGGTGTTCCGGGCATCACAACCCAGGGCGACTCGGCGTGAACCTGGCGGCGATGGACGTGACCAAGCGCCCAGTAGTCAAAGCCGGCGGCGATCAGATCACCGACCGAACAGGGCGCATAGGGATCATGGCCCGCGGCGCCGGTCAGAGAGGTGTGCAGCATGGCAATGTTGACGGCCCCGCCGACGGGCGCGGGGAACTTTGGCAGCAGGCTTTCCGGCGCATGGCGGCTGGCAAAGCTGACACCGTGTATCCAGACCCCCTCGGCCAGGGCGACCTTGCCGCCACGGCCGTCAAAGACATGCACATTGTCTGGCAGGTTCAGTTCGCCGGTCAAGGGGTTGTCGGCGTCGTGGTTGCCCTTGACATAGAACACTCGGATACCGCGTTCGCGCAGGCGTTCCAGTTGCAGGGTCAGAAACGCCGCTGTGCGTGCGCTGCGTTCGGCACCATCGAACAGATCGCCGGCTATCAGCAGGGCGGCGACATCATCGGCAAGTGCTGTGTCGACGATCCTGATCAGTGCGGTGCGGCTTGCTGTGCGAACCTGCTCGCGCAGGTCAGGGTCACGCAATGCCAGCGACCTTAACGGCGAGTCAAGATGGATATCGGCGGTGTGAAGGATCCTGATCATCAACGCCTCCCGGTTCCTGAGGTCACATCCGCCGGATTGCCGATCCGTCCGTAGAAAACCAGTAACGGCTTGCCGATTTCTGAACAAGCGAATTGGCCCGCCGGCCCCCGGCCCGCTGGTTCATGGTCACCGGCGTTTGCTTTCTGGTCAAGGGGTTGCCAGGGACACCGGGGCGCAACCGGATGTGCACGGCGCGCGCGCCCGTGCCAAGGCGCACCGACGGCCGCCCCGCCGCGCAAGGCTGCCGCCCTGACGGCTCAGCGATCCACGCCGAGGGACGAGGGATTGCCCGGTGTTGCGGAAAGCGGGCAGGCCGTGGCCTTGTCTGGGGTGGTCGGCGGGTCTGACAGCGCGCGGCTGGTTGCATCAAGGGCTTCATGCAACGATGTTGCCGTTGCGCCGCCGATGGTGGCGACGATTGCGGCATGCGCGCGGTTCCAGTGGGGCAAGGCGGCAACCAGGCGCGCCTTGCCGGTTTCGGTCAGGCAGACCAGCCGCACGCGGCGATCCTTTGGGTCGCGCCTGATCTCCAGCAAGCCGGCGTGTTGCAGCGGTCTCAGATTGCGTGTCAGCGTCGAAATCTCAAGCGCCAGGATATCGGCAAGCCGCCCCATTGGCTGTGCGCCCCTGGGGCCAAGCGCGACGGCGTTCATCAGGGTGACCTGTGTCGCCTGCAATCCGGTAGGGCGCAGCGCCGCATCGTACAGGCGCGTGATCGCCCGTGCCGTGCGCCGGGCGCGAAAGCAAAGGCAGGCGTCGGCCATTGTCCGGGCAGCATTAAGATGATCCATGTGTGGTTCGTACTTGTATATGCAATAAGCAGGCGTGCGGCAGGATGTGACCCAATCTGATGGCGCGTCAAGCGGTGTCGCTGCCCCCGGTTGACCCGGCGCGCGACACGGCCCCCTGCTGCCGTCGGTGCCGTGGCCGCTTTCATGCCCGAAACCATCGAACATGGGCACAGACAAGACCGACGCCGCCGGGCCGCCTGGCAGGCCAGACAACAGCACTGACAGGATGCGCGCATTGGCCAGCATGGCCCAACAGGCGGTTGCCGGCCGGGGCTTCGGGGAAAGCGGCTCAGGTTTCGACCAGTGGCGCAAACCCGCCAAAGACCATGCGTTTACCGTCAAAGGGCATCTGCATGTCGGCAAAGCGCGGGTCCTGCATCATGCGGCGTGATCCTTCATCGCGGGTTGCCTTGTCTGGCCAGCGGGTCCACGAAAACATCACCGCCTCGTCGGGTTCTGCCAGTACGGCGCGGCGAAAATCGGTGATCGCGCCTTGTGGAATATCGATGCCCCAGTTTTCCATGATCCAGGTCGCGCCGTATTCGATAAAGATCGGATCAACCTGTTCGGCAAAGCGGCGAAATGCCTCGCGCCCGTCTTTCGGCACCGCGCACATGAAGCCGTCGACATAGCCGCCCGGTTGGCGCGCCCCCAGTTCCAGGACGGGCTCGAACCCGCCATGGATCACGCGCTTGCCGTCAAACGGCATGGGGTTGGTCTGCATGTTCAGGCGCGGGTCGTTGACGGCCTCTTTCATGGCAGCATCGTGGACAGCCTTGGATGGCCAGAGATACCATGCAAAAACAACGGTTTCATCCGCTTGCGCCTTGACGGCCAGCGGAAAGGAGGTCAGCGTGCCCTGCGGTACGTCATCGCCCCAGCATTCGGCGGCGTGCATCATCCCGAACGCCTTGAACCCGGCCATGGCCTGCTGGGCATGGGTGTGAAACGCATCGCGGCTGGCGGTTGGAACGGCTGCGACAAAGCCTTGCACATAGGTCATTCTGCTTTCCCTTTCTGTGGGTCTGGTTGGCATTGCAGGCGTCTGTCCGCCGCCACGAAATGGGCCATCTGGTCGGCATGCGCCTTGGCGAATGCCGGGCGGTCTGTGGCGCGGGCGATATAGGCGCGGCAGGCGGGGGCATCGGCAAGCCCGCCAAGCCGGTGCACAAGGCGCAGCACATCGGCCATCAGAATATCGGCGATCGAAAAGGTGTCTGCCAGCCAGTCGTGCCCGGCGAGGCATTGTTCGGTATAGGCCACGCGCGCGCGCAGGAACGCATCCAGATGCTGGCGCCCCGGTGTCTGTTCCGTATCGCCCGAGAAATGAAAGATCGACCAGGGCAGGCTGGCCGCCTCGACCGAGTTCAGCGCGGCAAAAAGCCAGGTGATGACATCCTGACGCCGGGATGATTCATGCGGCATCAATGCCGCGCTGCGTTCGCCCAGGTACAGCAGGATCGCCCCCGTTTCAAAGATCGTCTGCCCGCCATCCGTCAGCCACGGCACCTGTGCATAGGGTTGTTGCGCCCTCTGGACGGTGTCCAGCTTGCGAAAAGGGATGCTGGGCGCAAAGGGAATGCTGGTCACGCGATAGGGCAGCCCGGCCTCTTCCAGTGCCCAGCGCACCCGCAGGTCGCGCACATAACCGCGCGGCAGGTCTGGCACCCAGTCAAATGTGGTCAGCGTCATGTCGGGCATCGGCATGTCCTTCTGGTTTTCATCCGGGTCCAAAGGCCGCCGAATTGAAGGCATCGGCCAGCATGGTGTCATCTGCGCCGGTCATCATGCGCTGGGTGAACAGCACCGCCACCGTGCCGGTGGCCGGGTCGCCCCAGAAGCTGGTGCCGCAACCGCCCCCCCAGCCAAAGCGGCCCCGTGCCGATGGCGGGTCTGTACGCACGGCCAGCCCCAGGCCCCAGCCATGGCGGTGCCAGAAATCAGCAGGAAACCAGGGGGATGCAGCTTTCTGCGCAGGGGTAATCTGGTCGCGCAGCATGTCGGCCACCAGGCCCGGCGCCAACAACGGATCGCCGTCAACCGCACCCTGCGACAGCAGGAACCGGCCAAAGGCGTGGAAATCATCGACAGTAGAGACATGTCCACCACCGCCCGCCTCGAACCGGGGCAGCTCGGCAAAGCCGGCGCCCGGGGTCGCGGTCCAGCGATCCGGCATGCCGGTATTTGCATTGGGCCGGTATTGCGTTGCCAGCCGCTCGGCAGGGGCAGCGAACCCGGTATCCGGCATGCCCAAGGGGGCGCAAACCCGCGTTTGCAGGAATCGGCCCAGCGACATGCCGCTGGCGCGGGCTATCAACACGCCTGCCACATCAAGTCCCGTATGATAGCGCCAGCCGTCGCCCGGCTGATGCATCAGTGGCAATGACCCCAGGCGTGCCATGAAGCTGTCGGCGTCTTTTGCGAACAGTCGCGGCCCCGGCGCCACATCCAGCGCCTGCATCCGTGCGGCAATCGGCGTGTTGGCGGGGCCGGCGATACTGACGCCCAGACCCATGCGCATGCTCAGCAGATCGCGCAAGGTCAGGGCGCGGCTGGCCGGGCGTGTATCGTCCAGGGTGCTATGGGGGTGGCGCAGCACCCGGCGCGCGGCCAGTTCCGGCAACCAGCGAACCACCGGCTCATCAAGCCCCAGCACGCCATCCTGCACCAGCATCAGTGCCGCAACCGCGGTCAGCGGCTTGCCAGCGGATGCGACAGCAAAGACCGTGTCGCGCGTCATGGCCGCGCCACTGTCCAGGTCACGCAGGCCCGCCACATGTGTCCACACCCGAGGCCCGCGAGCGATCAGCGCCACCAGCCCCGGAATCCGGCCAGAGGCGACGGCTGCATCAAGCCGGTCTCGCAGGCCGTCAAGGTCAGAGCCCCGCAACGGATCGGCCCCGGCCCGCGCCTGCCGGCGTGTCAACAAGGGGCGGGTGCACATTGTCACGTCCTGCCGTCGATCGCTGTGCCGACCTGTTTAGCAGATTATACTTGCATATACAATTTTCGGCGCGGATATAAGCGCAGACATGCCGATTGTCGGCATGGCCATGGCAAGGGGCAGGCGGGCCGGATGGTGTGCCCAGTAGCCGACCCCGCTTTGCATGACCCGCTGGTCTATCCCCCGAACAGAAACGTGCCGACAGACACCATGTGTCTTTTCATGGCGGCAGCGGCGGCTTCGGTGTTTCGAAAGTGGATCGCGTCGCACAGTTCCTGATGCTCGACGCAATACCGGGCGCGCCGGTCTTCGGTGAATGTGCGACGCTTGGCGCGCATCCAGCGGTCACGGGTTCTGATCACGTAAAGCACATCATGCAGCACGGTCAGAAAATCGTTTCGGGTGCTTTCAAAGATCCGTTTGTGCAAGATGCCGTCCCATTTCTCGAACTGCTCCATATCGACACAGCGGGACGCGGCCTGATGGGCTTCCATGATCAGTTCGATGTCGGTGGTCCGGGCATTGGCGGCCGCGACCGCGGCAACCTGAGGCTCGATCATCGTGCGAACCTGCATGATGTCCAGCGGGCTGGTGCCCGAGATACGCTCCATCACCCCCATCAGCCGCGCCTCCAGATCCATGTCCTTTGCCTGCGGGGCAGGGGCCGTGGCCGAGGGCAGGTCCAATCGTGGTGACGCACCGCCCGTCAGCAGATTGCTGGCCCGCGTGGACAGATGCTGCTTGATGGCTTCGGCGGCGCGTTCCGGTTCGCGGGCCAGAATGCCCTCGGCAATCTCGTGGTGCTGGCGCTGAATCCGCGCGCGGGCGCCCAAATCGGTTTTCCGGTCCGGGCCCCGCCGGTTGTGGCTGGCATCCAGGGTATTCAGGATTTCTTGCAGATTGCCGAGCAACTCGTTGCGGGTGGCGCGCGCGACGGCAGCATGAAACGCACGGTCCAGGGCGTCAGGATCGGCCGCGCCCTTGCCCTCGGTGGCCTGCATTGCGGCCAACAGCGCCTCTTGTTCCGTGCGTCCGGCGGCCAGGGCCGCAGCCGCCCCGATCTGCGGTTCCAGGATCATGCGCATGTTCATCAGATCAAGCGGGGTGATCTGCATCAACAGATGAACCGTCTTCAGCAGGTCTGTCGCCTCGGTGTCGGGGCGGTGCGCGATCATCGTTCCCCGGCCGACATGGCGCACCAGCAACCCCTCTTCAACCAGTGTCAGCAAGGCGCGGCGGATGGTGTTGCGGGCGACGCCATAATCGCGCGACAACGCGCGTTCGTTGGGCATCAATGCGCCCTCGGCCCATTCGGACGCGTTGATGCGGTCACGGATCGAATCGGCAAGACGGCGAGACTTTGCAGCGCGCATGCGGGTCATTTCCAAGGGCCATTCACGGCAATTGGTATACTTTAGCCCTGAAATGGATGCAATTCCAGAAAACAGGCCAGACCCTGTCACGGGGTCTGCCTGCGCAATCGGGCTATTTCGCGCGCTTCCAGGCGGCATGACCGGGCAGATGGCGCGGTATTGGTTCAAGAACGGTCGGATGGCGTGCCTGCGCGCCCGGTGCCAACAGGCCGCGTTGGCAGGAGGGCGTGCTGATTTCCCGGCATTGGCTCCGTTTCCAGGTTGCCGGCACGATCAGCAATTCACCCCTCTGTGGCATTCGACACTGACCGCGGCGCTGCCGAAACGATGCCAATCGGCGAGCGGGTGCCGGATGAAGCCGCCCATGGCGCCCGCCTCAGAGGTGCATGATACTGCCCGACTGATTGGTATAGTTTGTTGCTGCTTCGGGCAGGAAGAATCACGGCATGCCGCCAATTTTCCATCTATAAGCACGAAAACAGGCCGGAAAATTGCACTTGCCTTGCAAGATTTCACGACGCAGACTTCTTTAAGGTGATCCAATCAAAGATTGGTTCAAAAAGGGGGGTCAGATGAAGTTTGCAACCTTTCGCCTGGGCGGCCTGCGCCGTGTGGGCGTCCTGGATCCCGTTTCTGAAACGGTGTCACCGTTCGATCTGACCGCCGCCGAGGCCGAAGTCGGGGTTGTCGCCCTGATCGGGCGGGACACATTGCCGCCGCGTCTTGACCCCGTGCCACTGCGTGATGTCACGCTTGAGGCGCCTGTGCCCCGGCCGGCGCGCAACGTGTTCTGTGTCGGCAAGAATTACCATGCCCATGCGCTTGAGTTCGCGGGCAGCGGCTTTGACAGCAGCGCCGCGCATTCGGATATTCCCAAGGCACCGATCATCTTTTCCAAGGTGCCCGAGTCGGTCACCGGGCCGGGCGCTGCAATCGTCATCGACCCCGCCGTTTCGCGGGCCATCGACTATGAGGCCGAACTGGCCGTCATCATCGGAAAGGGCGGGCGGGGCATTGCCCGGGGCGATGCCATGCAGCATGTCTGGGGCTACACGATCATCAACGACGTAACAGCGCGCGATCTGCAAAGCCGGTACAGCCAGTGGCTGATCGCCAAGTCCCAGGACAGTTTTTGCCCCATGGGGCCATGGGCGGTTTCGGCCGACGAGATTGATCTGAAAACGATCTGGGTGCGGTGTCTGGTCAACGGCGAGTTGCGCCAGAACGCCTGCGTGGCCGACCTGATCTTTGACATTCCGACGCTGATTGAAACCCTGTCTGCGGGGGTGACCCTGCAACCGGGCGACATCATCGCCACCGGCACGCCGGCGGGTGTGGGAATCGGGTTTTCGCCCGCACGGTATCTGGCAGGCGGCGATCTGGTGCGGGTCGAAATCGACGGCATCGGGGCGCTTGAAAACACGGTCACGGTGCTGGCATGACCCAGGGCGACGCACTGCAGTTCGATATCGGCGGCAGCGGCGCGCCGGTCGTCATGGTTCATGGGCTGGGCGGCACCTCGAACAGTTTTCAGGCGATGATGCCCCACCTTGGCGCGTTTGTCGTCTGCCGCCCTGACATGCCCGGGGCCGGCCGGTCGCCCTTGCCACAGGGCGCGCTGACGCTGGATACGATGGTCGCTGCGCTGGGCCGGTTCCTGGATGCGCAGGGGCTGACACGGGTCTCGCTTGTGGGGCATTCGCTGGGCACGCTGGTTTGTCAGCATTTTGCCCGGAAGACGCCGGACAGGGTGCAGGCGATGGTGCTGATCGGCGCCTTGACAGAGCCGCCAGGCCCGGCGCGCGACGGGCTGAAAGCCCGGGCGGCTGTCGCCCGGCAGGCCGGCATGGCCGGCATCGCCGATGACATCGTTGCACGGACACTGGCGCCATCCGCGCTTGATTCGAATCCCGTGATCGGCGCGTTCCTGCGCGAAACCATCATGCGCCAATCGCCCGAAGGATATGCCCGCAACTGCGAGGCGCTGGCGGCGGCGAACCGGGCCGATGCCGCGCAGATTCCGGCGCCGACATTGTTGATCACCGGCGACAGCGACCCGGTATCCCCGCCCGGCATGGCCCACGAGCTGGCCGACCGCATGCCCCGCGCAACGTCGGAAATCCTGCTACAATGCGGTCACTGGGCACCGATCGAAAGATCGGCGGAATGCGGCCGGCTGGCCGCTGATTTTCTGGCGCGCAACACGGGCTGACGGCGCGGCCGCGCCAAGATTCAGGAGTAGGTCATGGCAGAGAACGGCGCTTACAACGGCAGCGCAAACGCGGATACCGTCATCACGAATGTGCGCATTCTGGATGCGACGGGCGAGAATCCGTACACCGGAGAGGTGGTCATAAGGGGCAATCGCATCCGCAGCGTGACGCGCGGCGGGTCACGCTTCAGCGGGTCGGCCTATGGCGGCGGGTCGCATATCGGCGCGTCGAACGTGATCGATGGCATGGGGGCCACGTTGATGCCCGGCATGATCGATGCGCATCTGCATCTCAGCTGGAACAATGCGCCCGGCATCGACCCCATCCAGATGATGGAGGTCGAGGAACACATGCTGGTCACGATGGAGATGGCCAAGCTGGTGATCGATGCGGGCTTTACCGCCGGGCGCGGTGCCGCGGCGGCCAAGCCCAGGCTGGATGTGGTGTGCAAGCGGTTCATCAACGAGGGGCGTTTCCCCGGGCCGCGCTATCTGGCGGCGGGGCCGGAAATAACCACGGTCGGCGGGCTGGGCGATTCCGCACCCAGCCACATCCCGCATGAGGGGCTCAACCTGGGGCTGGTCGTTTCGGGGCCGGAAGAAGTGCGCCGCACCGTCAGGCAACTGATCAAATACGGCGTCGACAGCATCAAGCTGAACCTGTCCGGCGAGGCGATCACCGGAATGGGCGCCGAAGAAACCCCGATGTCAGAGGAAGAGGTTGCAATGGCCGTGCAAGAAGCACGTTGCCGCAACAAGACCCTGTCGGCGCATGCGCGCTCGTCCGGGTCGGTCAAGCAATGCGTGCGCCACGGGATCACCAACATCTATCACGCCTCGTTCGCCGATGAAGAGGCGCTGGACATGCTGGAAGCCGCCAAGGACCGGCATTTCGTGGCGCCCGGCATTGCCTGGCTGATCAACACCGCCCGCAAGGCCGAGGCATACGGGATCAAGCCGGGATCGCCCATTGCGATGGAATACGAACGCGAACTGGAAATGTGCATCGAGACGATGAAAAAGATGCACCGGCGCGGTATTCGAATCTGTATCGGCGGCGATTACGGTTTTGCCTGGACGCCGCAGGGCACCAATGCCGAGGATATCCAGAGCTTTGTCGAACTGCTGGGTTTTTCGCCGATGGAGGCGATCCAGGCAGCGACCAAGTACGGTGGCCAGATCATGGACATGGGCAATGAACTGGGCCTGATCAAGGAGGGCTATCTGGCCGATCTGCTGCTGGTCGATGGCGACCCGCTGACCGATGTGCGCATCCTGCAAGACAAGAACCGCCTGCTGGCGATCATGAAGGACGGCAAGTTCCACAAGGCGCCGCAGGCACGCGCGCGTTATGGCAGGCAAACCGCATGAGCAGCGTCGATGGCAAAGCGCCGTTCAACGCGCGCCAGGGCCTGACCGCGCGCCAGGTCTGGGCCGGCATCGGGCTGGTTCTGGCGCTGATCCTGGTGTGGATGGTGGTTGCCCAATGGCCCGCCTGGCTGAACGGCATCCTGATTTCCAAGCGGACATTCCTGACCACATTGCTGAACGGCCTGACCCTGGCCGGGCTGTATTTCCTTGTGGCCTCTGGCTTTACGCTGATCTTCGGGCTGATGCGCAATGTGAACCTGGCGCATGGCTCGCTTTACCTGCTGGGTGCCTATGTCGGCTATGAGGTGGTCAGCCGCACGGGCATGTGGTTGCTGGGCGTCGCCGTTGCCTGTCTGGTGCTGGCGGTGGTTGGCCTGATCCTTCAGGTGCTGGTGTTCCGCCGTCTTGAGGGCGACGATCTGCGCCAGACCCTGGTGACCATCGGCATTTCCATCGTGGCGGCGGACATGATGATCGCCGTCTGGGGGGGCAATACCTATCAGATCACCGAACCGGACTGGCTGAGCGGGGCCGTGCGGTTGCCGGTCGTCACCACGATCCGCGCCGACGGAACGGCAATCTTTCTGGCCTATCCCTTTTTTCGGCTGTTCGTGCTGTTCCTGGCTGTGGCCGTCGGCATCGGGTTGTGGCTGATGATCAACCGTACCCGGTTGGGCGCCATGATCCGCGCCGGGGTGAATGACCGGGCCATGTTGTCGGCCAGCGGTGTGAACGTGCATGTCGTCTTTGCCATCGTCTTTGCGCTTGGGGCGGCCCTGGCCGGTCTGGCGGGCGTAATTGGGGGGTCGGCCCTATCGGTGTCGCCGGGCGAGGATGTGCGTTATCTGCTGGCCTCGCTGGTGGTGGTCATCGTGGGCGGCATGGGGTCGGTCACCGGGGCGGCGATCGGTGCCGTGCTGATCGGCATCGCCGAACAGCTGGGGCTGGTCTATTTTCCCACCTATGGCGGTGTTGTCACCTTTCTGATCCTGGTCGTCGCGCTGGCGGTGCGGCCACAAGGGATCATGGGGAAATGAGCGCGGCCTCGCCTCGGCCCGCCGCAGGGCGCAGCCTTCCCGCTGCCGCACCGCCCGGTGATCCCTCGGTTGGGGCGCATCTGGGGCTGGCTGCCGCGCTGCTGTTGCTGCCGGCTGTGGCGTCAGGGTTCATCCTGGTGCAGATCGGCGCGCAATCGCTGATCCTGGGGCTGCTGGCGCTGTCGCTGATGGTGCTTGCGGGCTATGGCGGCATGATCAGCCTGGCGCAGATCACTGTCGCCGGCATCGCCGGATATACCGTGGCGATCCTGGGTGAAAACAGCGTCGCCGTTCATGGGTTTGGCTGGCCGTGGTGGCTGACTGTGCCCGTCGCCATCACCTTTGCTGCGCTGGGCGCGGCGCTGATCGGCTGGATTTCGGTGCGCACGCAGGGCATCTATACCATCATGATCACCCTCGCCATTGCCACGGCGATGTCACTGTTCGCACAGCAGAACTACACGCTGTTCAATGGCTTCGAGGGCTTTGCCGGGATTCCCGCGCCAACGCTGTTTGGCCAGCGCCTGCGGGCGCCGATGGCGTTCTATTACCTTTGCCTTGGGGTTGCGGCGTTATGCTATGTGGCAGTGCTGTACGGTGCCCGGTCCACATTCGGGCTTGGGCTTCAGGCAACGCGCGACAACCAGCGCCGCATGCGTGCCCTGGGGTTCGATACCACGGCGCACAAGGTGTTTGCCTGGTTTCTGGCCGGCATCATCGCCGGGCTGGCGGGTGTGCTGCTGGTCTGGTTCCAGGGCAGGATTTCACCGGGCACCATCGGGGTGGCGGCGGCAATCAATATCCTGGTGATCGCCGTGGTTGGGGGGCTGCGGCATCCGATCGGGCCATTTCTGGGCGCGGTGGTGGTGGTGCTTATCCAGACCTTTGCCACCGATGTGGTTGGCGCTGCGCGGCACAACACGCTGATCGGCATAACGTTTCTTGTGATTGTCTACTTTTCGCCGGATGGGCTGCTGGGTTTGTGGTCCCGGTTTCAGGGTCAGTTCCGGCAAAACCCGCTGCGCCCGGGTGACGGCGCATAGCGGCGACATCTACGCCAAACCGTAACGCAGGGAGGAATGACAATGACCGCAACACGCAGGACAATCCTGGCGCTGGGCGCTTCGATGGCTATGGCCTGGCCCCTAACGGCATTGGCCAGCGATCCGATCCGGATCGGCCTGCTGGCCACGTTCGAAGGCGCGTTTACCGCGCTTGGCGAAGACGGCCAGCGCGGCGCCATGGCCGCACTGGCCGAATTCGGCGCCGAGGCCGGCGGCCGCCCGATCGAGGTGATCGTCGCTTCGTCCACGGGCGCGCCTGACAGCGCACTGCTGGCGGCGCGCCGACTGGTCGAACAGGATGGCGTCAGCATCCTTGTCGGGCCGCTGTCTGGCAGCGAGGGGCTGGCGGTGCGCGACTATGCGCGCGAACATCCCGCCGTCGCCTTCATCAACGGCTCTTCCGGGGCACAGGACACGACGCTGCGCAACCCCGCCGACAACTTCTATCGGTTCTCGACAGAGGGGGTGCAGTGGATGGCGGGGCTGGGTACCTATGCCTATGAAGAGCGCGGCTACCGCACCGTCGCGATTCTGGGCGAAGATTATTCGTTCCCCTATTCGCAGGTCATGGGCTTCATGCTGGAGTTCTGCGAGGCCGGCGGGCGCGTCCCGGCCAAGTTCTGGGTTCCGATCGGCACCAATGACTATTCGTCGGTGATCGCTGCTCTGCCCGAAGACGTGGATGCGATCTTTGTCTCGCTGGGTGGTGCGGATGCGGTCAACTTTCTGACCCAGTACCAGCAGTCTGGCGGTGTGGCGCCGCTGCTGGCAGGTTCCACGACGGTTGACCAGACCGTGCTGTCGGCCGAAGGGCGGCTGCGGACGGGCCTGATCGGCGTGGCCAGCGCCAGCCCGGTTGCCGGCACGAACGACGCGCCCGAGTGGCTGGAGTTTGTCGCGGCCTATCGCCAGCAGCCCGGTGCGCTGGCCGCGCCGTCGCTGTTTGCGCATGCCTATTACATCGGCATGAAGGCGGCACTTCTGGCGGTCGAGGAAACCGGCGGTGACTTTGGCGATAACGGCGAGAACCTGCACGCGGCCCTGGCCGGTCTTGAATTCGTCACGCCGACCGGCCCCGTACGGCTGGACCATAACCGTCAGGCCATCGCCGACATCTTTCTGACCGAGATCGTCGAGGCAGAGGATGGCGGCCTGACCAGCCGGATCGTTCGTGTCACGTCCGGGGTCAATCAGACGCTGGGCATGGACGAGGCCGAATTCCTGGCCATGGGTTCGCCCAGCCGCGATAACCCCAGCTGCGAATAACTCCACCATGCCGCGGGCGGTCCCTTTCCGCCCGCGGCAGCGATGCCCATGCACAGAAGAACGCCCGCCATGACCGATGCCCACCCAGCCAGCCGGCTTAGTGCCGAGGGCGCCACCGCGCTGGACCTGCGCGGTGTGACCAAGCGCTTTGGCGCGCTTCAGGCCCTGGTCGGGGTCGACATGCGCGTCAGGGTCGGCGAGCGGCGCGCCGTGCTGGGGTCGAACGGGGCGGGCAAGACCACGCTGTTCAACGCGATTACCGGCGATTTCCCCTGCACATCCGGGCGCATCCGGTTCTTTGGCGATGACATCACGCTGCTGCCCGCCGAAGAACGCATCCGCCGGGGTTTGCGGCGCACCTATCAGATTTCACAGCTTTTCGATGGCCTGAGTGTGCGTGACAGCGTCTTTCTGGCCTGTCGCGGGGTGTCACGGCGGCGGCTGTCGCTGTTGCGCCCCAGAACCGATGACAGCGGCATGGAACAGGCGCTGCGGATCTTGCAGGTAGTGGGGCTGGACGATCTGCGCGATCAGCTTGTTTCCGTGCTGTCTCATGGCCAGAAGCGCCAGCTGGAAATTGCGCTGGCGCTGGCCGGGGCGCCGCGGTTCATCCTGTTTGACGAGCCGGCGGCGGGCTTGTCGCCGACCGAACGGCGCGACCTGGTGGCCATTCTGAATGCCTTGCCGGCCCATGTCGGCTATATCATCATCGAGCATGATCTCGATGTCGCACTGCGGGTCAGCGAGTATGTGACGATGATGCACAACGGGAAAATCTTCAAGGAGGGCACCCCGGCCGAGATCGAGGACGATGCCGAGGTGCAGGCCATTTATCTTGGGCATGGTCATGGTTGAAAAATCCACCGGGCACGCCCTGAAGATCGACAACCTGCATGTCTATTACGGCCAGAGCCATGCGCTGCAGGGGGTGACCCTGACACTGGGTGCCGGCGTTCTGTCGGTGGTCGGACGCAACGGTATGGGAAAGACGACCCTGTGCAACACGATCATGGGTCTGACCGCCGCGCGGCAGGGCACGGTTCGCGTGTTTGGCCGCAGCGCGCTGGGGCTGGAGCCGCACCGGATCTACGGCATGGATGTGGCCTATGTCCCCCAGGGCCGCCGGTGCTGGGCGGATCTGACGGTCGATGAACATCTGCGGCTGGTGCAAGGCCGCGACAGTGCCGCAGCATGGACGATCGAGCGGGTGTACGAAACCTTTCCACGTCTGGCGGAACGGCGCGGCAATGGCGGCACGCAATTGTCGGGCGGGGAACAGCAGATGCTGGCCATCTCGCGCGCCCTGTTGGGCAACCCGCGCCTGTTGATCATGGATGAACCGACCGAGGGGCTGGCGCCGGTTATCGTGGACCAGCTGCGCGACCTGCTGATCGCCCTGGCGCAGGACAACGACATGGCGATCCTGCTTGTCGAACAGAATATCGGCGTGGCAACCACGGTCGCTGATCAGGTTGCGATCATGATCAATGGCCGCATCAACCGGGTCATGCCCGCCGCCGAACTGGCCGCCGACCGCGATCTGCAGCAACGCCTGCTGGGCGTTGGCCGCCACGGCGAGGATGATACGCCGGAAGTCAGCGAAACCCGGCAGGCCGTGGCTATGGCCGAAATGGCGCAGGTCTTTCAGGTTTCGCGCGCGGGCGACATGCGCGCGCCGCAATCGCTGCTGCCCGAACGCTGGCGCCTGCCGGCGGATGGCCTGCGGCCCGCCGCAGGGACAGCCGGCATGGCCACCGACACGGCCGAAGACAAGGTCTTTGCCATGCCGCTGGCCGAACGCGTGGGGCGGCGGGTGATCGTGGCGGGCACGTTCGACACCAAGGCGCGCGAGTTGACATTCATGGCCGACAAGGTGCGCGCCCTTGGCCTGCCGGTGCGCACGGTCGATCTGTCGACATCCGGCAAGCCGGTCAGCGCCGATGTATCGGCCCTGCAGGTTGCGGCCATGGCCCGGGGCGGGCCGGGCACCGTGATGACCGGCGACCGGGGCGCCTCGGTCACGGCCATGGGTCAGGCCTTTGCGCGCTGGATCGTTCAGGAGCGGGGCATCGGCGGGGTGCTGTCTGCGGGCGGGTCCGGGGGCACAAGCATCGTGACGCCTGGCATGCGCGCCCTGCCGTTCGGCATTCCGAAGATCATGGTTTCGACCGTTGCATCGGGTGATGTCGGGGCCTTTGTCGGGGCCAGCGACATCATGATGGTCTATTCGGTGGCCGATGTGCAGGGGCTGAACCAGATCACCGAACAGGTGTTGTCAAATGCGGCCCATGCCATGGCCGGCATGGTTGCCCGGTTGCCCGGTGGCAATGAACAGCTACGCCAGCGCCGCACCGCCCGCCCGGCGCTGGGGTTCACCATGTTCGGGGTCACCACGCCGGCGGTTCAGGCGGTAACGCGGGTTCTGGAAAGCGATTATGACTGCCTGGTCTTTCATGCCACCGGCACTGGCGGGCGCTCGATGGAGGCACTGGCCGACAGTGGCCTGATGACCGGGATCATCGATCTGACCACGACCGAGGTCGCCGACATGATCGTTGGCGGCACCATGCCGGCAACGCCAGATCGGTTCGGCGCCGTGATCCGCACCGGCCTGCCGTATGTGGGCTCTGTCGGGGCGGTTGACATGGTGAATTTCGGCGCGCGCGATACCGTGCCGGAACGCTTTGCCAGCCGGCGGTTCGTGGCCCACAACGCCCATGTCACCCTGATGCGCACCACGGCCGAGGAAAACCGCAGGATCGGCGCGTGGATCGGCCAGCGGCTGGTGCAGATGCCCGGTCCCGTGCGCTTTCTGTTACCCGAGGGCGGCGTGTCGGCGCTGGATGCCCCTGGCCAGCCCTTTCTTGACCCAGAGGCCCGCGCCGCCCTGTTCACCGCCATCGAGGACGAGGTGCGATCAAGCCCGCGCGTGCAGGTTCAGCGCGTACCCGCGCATATCAACGACCCCGCCTTTGCCGATGCGGTGGTTGCGGCGTTTCGCGCCATCGCCCCCAGACAGACAAGGACCGCCTGATGCCGCCATTCGACCGTCAAACCCTGATGGCCCGGTTTCGCGACATGCGCGCCCGGGGCATTCCGATCATCGGCGGTGGTGCCGGAACAGGCCTGTCGGCCAGATGCGAGGAGGCCGGCGGCATCGATCTGATCGTCATCTACAATTCCGGCCGCTACCGGATGGCCGGGCGGGGGTCGCTGGCCGGGCTTCTGGCCTATGGCAATGCCAACGAGATCGTGCGCGACATGGCGGCAGAGGTGCTGCCGGTGGTGCGGCATACACCCGTTCTGGCCGGGGTGAACGCCACCGACCCGTTCTGCCTGATGGACCCGTTTCTGGACGACCTGAAGCGTCTGGGGTTCAGTGGGGTGCAGAACTTTCCGACAGTGGGCCTGATCGACGGCGTGTTCAGGGCCAATCTGGAAGAAACCGGCATGTGCTATTCGCTGGAGGTCGACATGATCCGGCTGGCGCATGAAAAGGACATGCTGACAACCCCCTATGTGTTTTCCGAAACCGAGGCGGCCGCCATGACGGAAGCCGGCGCCGATATCGTGGTCTGTCATCTGGGCCTGACCACCGGCGGCGCCATCGGTGCCGGAACCGCGTTGCATCTGGACGATTGCCCCGCGCTGGTCTCGGCCTGGGCCGCCGCCGCCAGATCGGTGCGCCCCGATGTGCTGGTCCTGGTCCACGGTGGGCCGATCGCCCAACCCGAGGATGCCCGCTTCATTCTATCCAACGTTCCCGGCTGCGACGGCTTCTACGGGGCCTCGTCGATGGAAAGACTGCCCGTCGAAATCGCCCTGACCGAACAAACCCGAAGGTTCAAAGCCCTTCGGGCCGACGACAACGGAACATCTGAGAGGACCGTGCAATGACTTCAGAACTCTTCGGAACGCTCCTGCTCTGGCTGATTGTGCTGGCGGTCATCGTGACGATCGGCGTTTACGTGCTGCGCTGGCTTTATCGCCGATCCACCATCGAGACAGCGTTTGTCCGAACCGGCTTTCTTGGTGAAAAGGTGGTGATCAAGGGCGGCGCGCTGGTGATCCCTGTGCTGCACGAGTTGACGCCCGTGAACATGAACGTCATCCGCATCAGCGTGCAGCGATCCAATGAACGGGCACTGGTGGCAAAGAACCGGATGCGGATGGATGTCAACGCCGAGTTCTTTGTGCGCGTCGGCTCTGAGCCCCAGATGGTCAGCGCCGCCGCGCAGACGTTGGGCAGCCGTACCATGATGGAGGGCGGTCTGACCGCGCTGCTGGAAGGGAAGTTTGCCAGTGCCCTGCGCACCGTCGCCGCCCAGATGCCGTTCGAGGAACTGCATGAAAAACGTCACGAACTGGCCCTGCGGGTCAGGGAACTGGCGGCCGAGGCGCTGGTGTCCAGCGGGCTTGAGATCGAAAGCGTGGCGATCGTCGACCTGGACCAGACGCCGCTGGAATTCTTCAACCCCTCGAACAGTTTCGATGCCGAGGGTCTGACGCAGTTGACCGAAACCATCGAGATGCGCCGCAAGCTGCGCAACGAGATCGAACAACGTACCCTGGTCGATATTCGCAACCAGAACCTGGAGACCCATCGCCGGGTGTTGGAGATCGAGCGCGACAGCGAATACGCCCAACTGGAGCAGGAGGCCGAGATCGAGGTGCGCCGGGCCACCCAGCGCACCGCGCTGGCCAGAGAGCGCGCGCTGCGCGAGCAGGAGACCGAAGAGGCGCGCCTGCAGGCCAGCGAGGCGGTCGAAAAGGCCCGCATCGCGCAAGAGCGCAGCCTGACCGAGGAACGCATCCGCAAGGAAGAAGAGGCACAGCGCCTGGAACTGGGCCGGCGCCGGGCTTTCGACGAGACCGAAATCACCATGCGCGAACTGACCGAGCGTCAGGGCATTGATACCGAGATCAAGCTGGAGGAAGCGCGCAGCGCCCGCGAGCAGAACCAGCGCGCGCTGGAAGTGGCCCGGCGCAAGGCCCTGGAACTGGCCGAGGAAGACCGCAAGATCGCCCTTGAACAAAAGGCCGCCGAGCTGTCGCGGGCCGAGGCCGAGCGCCGCCGCGCCGAACTGGAGGCACAGCAGCAGACCGACGCGGCCCGCATTGCCCTGGACCGCAAGCTGGACGAGCTGCGCATCGAACGCGAGCGCGGCATGGACGGGCTGCAGATCGCCAAGCGTCAGGCCTTTGAAGAGGCTGAAATCGCCTCGAACGAAGAGATCGAGCGCGCCCGGGTCACCGCCGAGCGTGGCGTCGAGGAGGCGCGGCTGATCAGGGACCGCGAGCTGCGTGAACTGGCCATCCAGAATGCGTTGCAGATCGAAACCGCAGAGTTGCGCAAGGCCATAGAGGTGGCCAAGCAAAGCCAGGAACGCTATGCCGCGCTGGCCGCAACCGAAGCGGTTCGCGGCAAGGCCGTCGCCGCCGAGGAACAGGTGCTGACCGCGCGTGAGCGCGAAATGGCCGAGCGCCGCAAGGCCACGGATCTGATTGCCGCCCAGCGCGATGCCCAGCGCGAGGCGTTGCAAATGACGGCGCGCGCTGATGCCGAAATGGCGGTGGCCAGGTCGCTGGCCGAGGCCAGAAAGATCACGGCGCTGGCTTCGGCAGAGGCTGACCGCACGATGGCCGAGGCTGCGCTGCGTCGCTACGAGGTTGATGCCACAGGGGCGCGCCAGCTCAACGAGGCCGAGAACATGCTGAGCAACGACGCCCGTACCGGGCGGCTTCGCAGTGCGCTGCTGGATCGCATCGAGGGGATCGTGCGCGAAAGCGTGAAGCCCATGGAAAAGATCGAGGGCATTCACATCCTGCATGTCGACGGCTTGAACGGCGGCGGCGGCGAGGGGGGCGGCCGGCGCAATGCCACCGACGAGGTGATAGACAGCGCCCTGCGCTATCGGATGCAGGCGCCGATGATCGATTCCCTGATGAAGGATATCGGCATCGACGGGGGGTCGATCGGCGGCATGTCGAATGTTCTGCGTGATGCCAAGGATATGTCCAGCCTGACGGCCAGAAAGGCAGCCGAAACAGCAGGCGCCAAGGACGGCAATGCCGCCGCATCGGCCGGATTGCCGCCCGAGGTGGATACCGACACTGACAACGACAGGGATGACTGACCGGTCATGCCCAGGGTGTTCGAATCCGCCATCATCCCCGCGCCGGTTGCCCAGATCTGGCATCTGGTGCGGGATTTCGACAGTCTGCCGCATTGGGCGCCCTTTGTGCGCCACAGCCGGATCGAGGATGGCGCCAGGTCAGATCAGGTGGGCTGTGTCCGGGTTCTTGAACTGGCCGATGGCGGCGCCATCCGCGAACGGCTTCTGGCCCTGTCGGATTACGATTTCAGCCTTTCCTATGCCATTCTGGACAGCCCGATGCCGCTGGATGACTATGTTGCAACGCTGGCCCTGGCCCCGGTGACGGATCGCGCGCAGACCTTTTGCAGTTGGCAGGCCACGTTCGACTGCCCCCCTGACACCGAAACCCGGTTGACCGATCAAATCGGGCGCGCGGTATTTGCTGCCGGGCTGCGGGGGTTGGCAGATCGGTTCCGGGATCGCTGAGCATCGAGGCAAGCCATTGGGTGTTCAAAGGGAAAGCACGCTGGTTGCCGCGCCATGTCACAGCGTCTGGGCCATGCTGCGCGATCCCGGTCAGTGGGATGCGTGGCTGTCTGGTTGCGGCCTGGCTGTTGCGCGGGGGGGCGGTGTTGGTGCTTCGGGGGTGACGGCGGATATCCGGCTGGATCTGGGCCCGGATCTGACGCTGGTGATGTCCAGGCTTGCGCTGTCAGATCACCACGGCACGGTGACTGCCGTGATCCTGCAGCCCGAAGCCCTTGCCGGTGTGGTGATGCGGCTGGGTGTTCAGCCTGTCACGATGACTGGCCACTGCTTTGTGGACTGGACGGTTGATTTCCGGCCCGTTCACGCGCCGGGCGCGTTGCGCAACAGGGTTGTGACCCAGCTCATGCGCGCGGGGCTTCAGGGGTTGGCGGCGTTACGGGGCGCCCCCGTGGCCACCACGGGCCATGCCCATGGGCTTGCTGATTCCCGGTCTGGGGGACCAATGCCCCACCCTCCACAGCCCAACCCCCCGCAGCCGGCCCCGCCGCGACCCGAACCCCC
>JAFIED010000220.1 GCA_020832805.1 Pararhodobacter sp. | reverse complement strand
GGGGGTGGTGGTGCGGGCGGTGGCGGGTTCCTGGCCAGCCTCTTCGGCTTTGCCCGGGGCGGTGTCTTTGCTGGCGGGGGTCAGCTGACCGCCTTCGCGCGCGCCGGCGTGGTGACCCGGCCGACGGTGTTTCCCTTCGCGCGCGGCATCGGGCTGATGGGCGAGGCCGGGCCCGAGGCGATCCTGCCGCTGCGCCGCGGGCGCGACGGGCGGCTGGGGGTGGAGATGAATGGCGACAGGCGCGGCCCCGGCGGCGGCGGTGCGCAGGAGCACGCCACGCGCATCATCAACGTGCTCGACCCGTCGGTGGTGGGCGATTATCTCGCCACGCCCTCGGGCGAGCGCGCGATCCTGAATGTCATCCGCCGCAACCGGAGTGCGCTCGATGCCTGAGGGGGGAGGCCCGGCACCCATGGAAGACCCGCCGCTACCGCTCTGGCCCTTCCCGGCGGCGCAGGAAATCACCGAGGTGCTGGAATGGCGCACCGATGTGCTGCAGACCCGCACGGGCGAGCAGCGCATCGCGCTCCGGCCCCGGCCGCGCGAGATCGTCACCTTCCGCCACCGGCTCGATGCACTCGGCATGGCCCGGGCGGCGGAACTGGCGCGCGCCGGGTTCGCGGGCGACTGGCATGTGCCGCTCTGGCATCTGGCGCTGCAGGCGGATGCAGGGCTGGTGCAGGGGGCGACGGCGATCATGCTCGACACAACAGTGTCCGACTTCCGCAGCGGCGGTCTGGCTGCGATTGCGGTGGATGGCAGATCAGCGACGATGGTGCAAATCATCAGTGTTCAGCCCGATCGGTTGATCCTGGCCGAACCGCTGGACCTCACGGCACTCCCCGCGGCGCTATCCGGACCGGGGGGCACCGGCGCGGCCCTCGCAGCCGCACGGCTGACGCTCGCCCCGATCCGCCCTGGCATCCTCACTGCTGGCGTCGACATATCCCGCCGCCGGCAGGGCGACGGCACGGTCACCGCCAGCTTTCTGCTGCACGACGCGCCAGACCTCATCACCCCGGTGGGGCCAACCTATCTCGGCCGCCCCGTGCAGACCGACCCCAGCCTCGTCCGCCGTCCGCTCGCCGCCAGCCTGCGCCGCGCGGTCGAGTATGTCGACAACGGCTTTGGTCCGGTCGTGGTGGCGCCGATCCGCGACGCCTTCGAGCGCGGCGAGGCGATCACGCTGAAGGCGCAGGGCCCCGCTGCACGCCATGCCCTGCGCCGCTGGATCTGGTCCCTGCGTGGCCGACAGGCCAGCTTCTGGCTGCCGAGCTGGGGGCATGAGTTGCAGTTGCGCGCGCCGATGACCACAGGCTCGGTGCTGATGCGGGTGGCGCCGGTGGCACCGCTGGATGCCTATGCCGGGCGGCGCATCATGCTGGAGATGCCCGGCACGCTGCGGTTCCGCTCGATCACTGCCGCGATTGACGAGGGCGTCGATCACCGGTTGACGCTCTCGTCGAACCTCGGCGAGCCGGTGCCACTGGGGACGAAGGTGCATTTCCTGACAGCGGTGCGGTCAGACGCCGACCGGGTCGAGATCCGGCATGGGGCGGTGGCCAGCGAGGTCATGTTGCCGGTGGTCGAGGTGGTGGAGTGACATCGAGCAGCCTGTACCCCATTCGGTGCTGTAGCCGGGAATAGCCCGTTAGACCGAGCGCGATCAGCTGCGCTTCTTCCTTGCCGATGCCGCCCGTGTCAGCTCCTCCAGCTGCAGGCTGGCTCGTTTCCGAGCGCCACCTTCCTGCGCGTGACCGCGATCCTGACCTGCACCGAACGAAGCCAACGGACGGGTCCGCCTGTCACACTGATAGACGTCGCTGCCGAGCCACGATGATGCAGCGTTGCGGCCCAATCAAATGACATTCAAGCGTTCCGACAACCGCAGAACAGTTCGAAGAGCAAAGCACTTGATCAACCAACAAAATCAGGCGATCCTGATCCAAAGTGGCAGGTCACCTCTGGAAGGAGCTCAGTGGTGTGCGCGATGGAAAAAACAGCTTCTTCTAGTTCGAGTCTGGTGTGCCATATTGACAAAAGACTTTGAGATTCAAAGTTGTGAAGATCAACGGAGCCTTGATGGAAACGGCAAGGATCAGCCGGTCACGATCTTGGTTTCCGGGCCTCCCCGGATCGGCAAATCTATCATCAGCAAAGCTATCGCCGACAGGATTGGTGCTGAAGTCGTTCTGACTGATCGCTTGCGGGCCGGTTTCAGGTCGGCGTTCGATCCGTCTTTTTCCAGAATCTCGCGTTATACAAAGTTGATGTGCGGCGCACAGTCCAGGGGTTCTGACCTGATTCTCGAAGGTGTGGACCTGCTGAAACCACTGGCGAACAAAACCGAAAAAAGCTTGAATACCCTGCTTTTCTTCCAAGTCGAGATGGGTTGTTTGCCGGCAATAATCGGCCCGACCGCCAACGAGACCGAAACGACCATTTCCGAGGCCATTGTAGCCTACTCCCTCATGAAGAAAGACTATATTTTTACAAAGCAAGGTCGGGATCTGGACCGGATCAAGAAATTCGCATCGGGTCTGGCCGCTGAACAACTTCGACTTGGTCATCAGTTAATGGATGCCTGCGCCAAGCAAGGTGTTCCTTACTTCAGTATTGACCGCGCAGATTATGAGCAAGCGGCGCAGCGTATCACTGAAGAGATTTCTAGCTGGGCAACGCGCCTCAACCGTTGAGTCTGACCGGGCCAACAGAGGCTTCCTTGGAACGCATTACGCGCGGGGCATGGCATTCTGACACGACGCCCGCGCCGATTTGGCACCGCGCGCAACACGCGCGGCAACTCAGACGATCGCGTCGTGCAAAGGAAGATGGCTCGGTCGCGACCTCGGGACCCCGGGTTGAGCGGCATGCCTGGCAACAATCTCGGTGGCTGCTTGAATGACCTATGCCACCCAAGTTCGACAGCAAACCGGCTAAGCAATTGAAACCATTATGGCGGGATGCGCCATTTTGTGACTACAGCAGGCTGTCAGGCGGGTTTTGGCAGGTTCAGTGTGTCGAAAAGCTCCAACTGTTCAGAGGTTGCGG
>JAFIED010000217.1 GCA_020832805.1 Pararhodobacter sp. | reverse complement strand
CCACCGCAACCTCTGAACAGTTGGAGCTTTTCGACACACTGAACCTGCCAAAACCCGCCTGACAGCCTGCTGTAGTCACAAAATGGCGCATCCCGCCATAATGGTTTCAATTGCTTAGCCGGTTTGCTGTCGAACTTGGGTGGGAAATACTGGCGTTCACGGAAATCGGCCCTGAATTATCAGGCGGTGTATCAGGGTGACTCTGCTGTCGAGGACAATGCGAAGAGCATTCTTGGTGTCGGCTCGGCTTAAACCGGATACATCAACTGGTTTGACTGGCTTCCCCAGCGCACGCAGCTCAATCTGGGGTTTCGCGGCAAGCCGCCCGAGGGCGTCGAGAGGATCAAGGCGGACTTTCTGCACTGGGCGCCTTCGCAGAAATACGACCTTGTTCTGTGACTTCAGGTTCTGGAGCATGTTGAAGAGGTTGAAGCGTTCTGTGAGCGCCCGAAAGCGTTGGCGCGCCATCTGGTTATCTCTGTGCCCTACAAATGGCGCGCGGGTGGCCACAAGGACCATGTCCATGGCCCGGTGGACGAGGACAAGCTGAAAAGCTGGATGGCGCTGAAACCAAACCACAGGCTTATTGTCCAAGAGCCATTCGGCCCGCGCCGCCTGATCGCCCATTACGATATCGAGGGTGGCGAAAGCACGCGCATTCCCAGAGAAGTCACGCTGAAAAAGATTGCTGACCGCGCAATGGGCTAGCCCTGACAGTACCCAAGCGGGCAACGGGGCGCAGCCGCCATCCGGGCAGCCCCCCCCATTGCGCCTTCAGCCGATGCGGACGGATTGTTCCGTGCTGAAGCTGCGGCCGTCTTCATGCGTCCAGGTAAAGACAAAATCGCCCGGTGCCGCAGCCCGAACGAAAAAGGTGAAGGTTGGATTGGCGGCACTGCCGTTGCGGAAATCATAGGCGATCACCGTCTCGCCGTTGAAGCTGGCCTCGAACCGGGCCAGCATGTCGCGCGGGTCGGACGAGCTGACAGCGGTGATCATGGGATGATCGATCAGGGTGCGCACCTCGATCTCGTCGCCGTCGCGGGCAGAGCGGGGCAGGCGAACACGGGGCGTGGGGGTGTGCGGGGTCGACATGAGAGCCTCCTTTAGGCGCGCGTCGTCAGGTTGCGCAGCCGCCAAGCGATACATTGGCGCGGGCCGCCGCCTGCAGGACGCGCCCGTCCGAAAGTTCGGCCAGCACCAGGAATTCCTGTGCCTCGGCCAGACGGATGCGGGTAAAGACCTCGGCGCGTGTCAGATGCGGGGTCAAGTGAAAGCTGCCGATCCCCGGCGCGGGGTTCTGCGTGGCCAGAATGTGAATCGCCGTGACGTGGTCTTCGGCGGTCATGGGGCTGTCCACGCGTATCGTCAACGGGACCTGGGCGCCATTTTCGGCGACCGTCGGCGCGTCGATCTCGATGCCCGTTTCCTGGGCGGTGCGGCCGTCCAGAATGTCATCCAGCGCAGCCGCGACATCCGGGTTCAGCGTGGTCGCTGATACCGGCACCGGCAACAGCACAAGAAGCGCGGCAGTGCCTGCCGCGCCCTTGATGAAGGTTCGCCGTAAAAGGGTCATCCAGCGCTCCTTTCCGTCTGGTCGATCACGAGAACATATCCGCCGTGATGCTGTCATACCAGGCATCGGCATAGCGGGCTTCCAGCCGGCGGGTGCGCGCCAGTTCCGACAGCGGCCCACGGGGCGAGACACCGCCCGAATCCGGCGTGTTGGCAAAGCCGTCATCCGTGGCCCGGAAAACGGCGGCAACGGAAAAGGCGTAGTTGTCGCCGGCATGGCTGTAGCAGGTGTTGAAATAGACCGGATCGTCCCAGGCCGGGCGCCCCGTCATGTCAGCCAATGCTGCGGTCACGGCCGTCTTGGCCGTGGAATTGGCGACATAGCCCGATTTCGGCATGGGCGGGGCGATGTTGGCATCGCCGATCACATGGATGTCGCGCGCCGCCGCGGCCTCGAAGCTGCGCGAGTCGACCGGCACCCAGCCCGTGTCATTGGCCAGACCCGCATCGCGCACGATCGAGGCCGCATACTGGGGTGGAATGACGTTGCCGACATCGACCCGGTGTTCCTCGCCGAACTCGCTGATGAACAGCTTGTTTTCAACATCCACACGCACGATGCGGCCATCGGCATTGCCCGGCACCCATTCGATCATGTCGCCATACAGCTCTTCCCAGGCATCCTGGAACAGGCCCTGTTTCGAAAAGCCCTCCTTGGCATCAAAAGCCAGGATCTTGGCGGTGGGGTTGGCCTGTTTCAGGTGATGCGCGATCATGCTGATCCGCTCGTAGGGGCCAGGCGGGCAGCGGAACGGGTTGTCCGGTATCGCAAGACCCACGATGCCCCCCTCTGGCAGGGCCTCCAGTTGCGCGCGCAGCAGCGTGATCTGGCTGCCATCGCCGCCCCACCATGCATGGGGGAATACCTCGGATGCCGCCTCGTCATAGCCCTCGATGGCATTCCAGCGCAGGCCGATCCCCGGCGAAACGATCAGCTTGTCGTAGTCCAGCACCTGACCGCCGGCCAGCGCGACGCGATGGCCCTCGGCGTCGATCTCGGTGGCGCGGTCATGGATCACCTCGGCCCCCCGGGCGCGCAGCCCGTCATAGGAATGGCTGATGTCACCCAGCTGGCGCTTGCCGCCCAGGATCAGGTTGCCATAGGGGCAGGTGACAAAGCTGGTCTGCGGTTCAACCAGCGTGACATCGACATCGGGGTAGTGGATGCGGGCAAAGCGTGCTGCCGATGCACCGCCAAAGCCACCACCGATGATGACAAGGCGGCCACTGGTCTGGGCGCGCAAAAGGCCGGGCGCCGCCAGTGTGGCGGCACCGGCACCAAGAAGGGCGCCAAAGGCACGGCGGGTCAGATGTGTCATGGCGTCCTCGTCACTCGAGCGATGAAAAATAGTCGGCCAGGGCGGCAACCTCGGCCTCGGTGAATCCCGGCGCGATCCGGTTCATGATCGTCGCAGGCCGTTCATCGGTGCGGAACCCTTCCCAGATGCGCATGAACGCCTCGCGGTCATAGCCGCGGATATCGGGCACGGCACCCTGGCCCGCGCCATCCTGCCCGTGGCATCCCGCGCAGGACTGGGCAAGCATCATGCCGTTGGCATCGGCAATGGCCGGTGACGTGGCCACCGCCAGAAAGAAGCTGGCAGCAAGAAAATGGGCTGGTCTCATGGTTTCCCCCTTGTCGGACATCACGCGCGCGGCGCCGTTTGCCGCACGGTGTGTTGGGCTTAACCTAAATGAAAAGCTCATATTTTGCAAATTTTCAGCCCGGACGAATGGTCTGATTTCCAACAACCCGTCGTGACGGCGTTCCGGTTTCGATGCCAGTTTCGGGACGATGTTTCAACGGCCTCGCGGCCCGTCCAGGGCGAACAGGGGGCGCAGGCGAATCCCCAGCCAGTTACCGGGCAGGGCGGCGGCAATCCAGACCCAGCCATGCAGGCTGCCCGATGCAACACCCGAAAAGAACGCGCTGATATTGCAGCCGAATGCCATGCGCGCGCCGTAGCCCAGCATCAGGCCGCCCAGTATGGCGGCGGCGAGCGGGCGCAAGCCGATCCGCAACCTCGGCGCGAACCGTCCGGCCAGGGCTGCCGCCAGAAAGGCACCCAGCACCAGCCCCAGGTTCATCAGATGCGTCGCGTCCTGTACCAGCGGGCGGTGCAGCAGGTCGATGCGCGTGGGGTCCTCCCAATAGGACCAGAACACCGGGTCGGCCAGGCCAAGCGTTTCGCCCGCGCGCGCGCCCCAGGTGGCAAAGGCCTGGGTAATGCCCCAGGGCCGCCCTGCCAGGACCAGCGTGACCGCATTCAGCAGCGCCAGCGCCAGCCCCGCCCAGGCCAGCGCCCAGGGGCCGGTCAGCAGGTTGGCGCCAGCACGGCGAAACAGCGGCTCGACCCCGCCGGTCAGGCGCCGTTCGCGCGCCGCCAGGGCCAGGGCCACGGCGGCAAAGATCGTCAGGTTCAACGCCAGCGCCGGCCACAGACCCAGGCTTGCCGGCAACGAGATCGGGGGCAGGGCGGGCAGGGTGGCCCAGCGCTCGGCATCCCATGCGCCCAGCGTCATGCCGACGATGAAGAACAGCAGGGTAATGGCCGTGCGCGTATCGCCACCCCCGGTGGTATACAGCGTGCCCGAGGCGCAGCCGCCCCCGATCTGCATGCCGATGCCGAACAGGAACGCCCCCAGCGCCACCTCCCAGCCCGCTGGAAAGACGAAACCACGCACGGGTTGGCCGAACAGGCTGCCCGCATCCAGCAGCGGAAAGAAGATCGCCACCGCCACCGCCAGCATCCCCATCTGCGCCCGCACCGCGCCGCTGCGCCCGGTGGCAAACAGGGCGCGCCACGCCCCGGTAAAGCCGAAGGCTGCGTGATACAGCGCAAAGCCCAGGCCCGCACCGAGCAGGAAAAGCGCCGCCAGCCGCCCGGTCGCCGCTCCGGCTATCCAGAGGGCGCCAAGAACCAGCGCCACCGCCGCCGCGACGGCAAACCAGCCCTGCACCGGGCTGCGCTGGGTGGGTGATATCTGATTGGTCACGGTCCGGATTCCCTGTTGTTGTGTCAGGGCAATCTAGGCACCTGCTTCGAGGGTGCAACCCGGGCCGGGCGGTCGGATCGCGCAATGCTGCACGCGGTATCCCCCGCGCTTTGCCAGCCCGGGAACAACACTGAAAGGCCGCTGTTTCAATAGCGGCACAGCGTTTCAGGGCAGGGTGAACGGCCCGATATTCAGATGCATGTCAATGAAAAGTGGCAGCCCGTAGGGGAATCGAACCCCTCTTTCCAGGTTGAAAACCTGGCGTCCTAACCGATAGACGAACGGGCCGCGCTTGGCGTCGGGGTGTATTTAGGCCAGCCGAAACACGGGCGCAAGGGGGTATTCCGCGTTTCGGCACAGTTTTCGCATGCCCTGTCCGGCAACAATTTTTTGCCAGAGTTTCAGGCCTCTGCGGCGTCATCCAGGCGCAGCTGGACCCGGTTGCGCCCGCCAAAGCTGTTGATTTCCAGCCGGCCCGCCACGTGAAAGCGCCGGCTGCCCGGATGCCGCAGGGCGTGGCCCAGCGCCGAGTCGGCGATATTGAAGGCGATCGCCTCCAGGGTGGGGCCGGTGCTGTCGGCCAGGCGCAGCCGAAGGTGGCCCGAGCCGACCGGCCGGGCATCGCGCACGGCCAGGGCGGGAAAGGCAAAGCGCGGGGCAGGGGCCGCCTGGCCGAAGGGGCCCGCGGCCTCCAGTGCCTCGATCAGTTCGGGTGTGGCGGCGCCCGGCATCAACAGCCCGTCCAGCCGCAGATCGGCCTTGCCGCCCAGACTTGCCCCCTGCCGTGCCAGCAGCGCGCCCAGCCGGTCCATTGCCGCCGCCAGTCCATCGCGCGAAACGGTCAGCCCCGCGGCCATGCGGTGCCCGCCCCCCTTGACCAGCAACCCCTCGGCGGCCAGCCTTTGCACCGCGGCGCCCAGATCGACCCCGGCGACCGACCGCGCAGACCCCTTGCCCAGCGCGCCATCCAGCGCGATGACCACGGCGGGGCGGTTCGCGGCTTCCTTCAACCGGGCGGCAACGATGCCGATCACGCCGGGGTGCCAGCCTTCGCCCGCCGCCCAGACCAGCGGGCCATCCAGCCCGCGCGCTTCGGCCTGTGCCAGTGCCTCGTCGCGCACCTGGGCCTCGATCTCGCGGCGTTCCCCGTTCAGCCGGTCCAGTTCGGCGGCCAGCCGCGCCGCCTCGGCGTCATCAGCGGTGGCCAGAAGCCGTGCGCCCAGATCGGCGGCGCCCACACGCCCGCCCGCATTGACCCGCGGGCCCAGCACAAAGCCCAGATGATAAGGTGCGGGCGGGGCATCCAGCCGCGCCACATCGGCCAGCGCGCGCAACCCGGGGCGGGCCCGGCGTGCCATCACCACCAGCCCCTGGCGCACGAAGGCGCGGTTGACCCCGGTCAACGGCGCGACATCAGCCACCGTGGCCAGCGCCACCAGATCCAGCATGCCCATCAGGTCAGGCCCCTGGGCGCCCCCCCGGCCGCGCAGCCGCCGGTTGGCCTCGACCAGCAGCAGAAACACCACGCCCGCCGCACATAGATGCCCCAGATCGCCGTTTTCGTCCTGCCGGTTCGGGTTGACCACGGCCAGCGCGGGCGGCAGGCCTTCGCCGCCCAGATGATGATCCAGCACCAGCACATCGGCGCCTTGTGCAGCGGCAATCGGCCCGTGGCTGAGGGTGCCGCAATCGACGCAGACAATCAGCGCGTGATCGCGCGCCAGCATCGCCATTGCGGCCTCGTTGGGGCCATAGCCCTCGTCGATTCGGTCAGGGATATAAAGCGTGGCATCATGGCCCATGGCGCGCAGCCAGGTCAGCATCAGCGCGGCCGAGGCGCCACCATCGACATCGTAATCGGCAAAGACGGCGATCCGTTCGCGCCGCGCCAGCGCGGTCAGCAGCCGGTCGGCAGCCATGCCCATGTCGCGCAGGCTCATCGGGTCAGGCAGCAGCGCCCGCAAAGAGGGGGTCAGAAAATCTGTCGCCGCTTCGGGCGCCACACCGCGCCGCGCCAGAATCGCACACAGGGCGGGTGGCAGCCGGGTCTGCTGGGCCAGGGCCTCGGCCTGGCGGGTCTCTTCCAGCGTCGGGCCAAGCCAGCGCCGCCCGCCCAGTGATTGCGCCACGCCCAGAAAGGGCGCGGCCTCTGGCAGTGCCGCAGCGGTCAAGGGGCGATCACTTGGCCGGGGTGCGATAGGTCATGCGCCGCACCGAGCCCGTCTTTGACCGCATCAGCAAGGTTTCCGTGGTCAGCCAGTTCGGCTCGCGCCGGATGCCGGGCAGGATAGAGCCGTCGGTGACGCCGGTTGCGGCAAAGATCACATCGGCGGTCACCATCTCGTCGCGCGTATAGATGCGGTGCAGATCGGTGATACCAGCCTTGGCCGCCCGCCCGCGCTCGTCGTCGTTGCGAAACATCAGCCGGCCCTGAATCTGCCCACCCATGCATTTCAGCGCCGCGGCGGCCAGCACCCCTTCGGGGGCGCCGCCAGAGCCCATGTACATGTCGATCCCGGTCAGGTCCGGTTCGGCGCAATGCATCACGCCGGCAACATCGCCGTCGGTGATCAGGCGGATCGCCGCCCCGGTGGAGCGTACCTCGCGGATCAGGTCTTCGTGGCGGGGACGTTCCAGAATGCACACGGTGATTTCCTCGGCCGGCCAGCCCTTGGCCCGGGCCAGGGCGCGCACCCGCTCGGCCGGCTCCATGTCCAGCGTCACGGTATCGGGCGCAAAGCCGGGGCCGATGGCCAGCTTGTCCATATAGACGTCGGGCGCATGCAGCAGGGTGCCGCGCGGTGCCATGGCGATGACGGTCAGCGCATTGGGCATGTCCTTGGCGGTCAGCGTGGTGCCTTCCAGCGGGTCCAGCGCGATATCGACGGCAGGGCCACTGCCGGTGCCCACTTCCTCGCCGATGTACAGCATCGGGGCCTCGTCGCGCTCGCCCTCGCCGATGACCACAACCCCCTCGATATCCAGCATGTTCAACTGTGTGCGCATGGCGTTGACGGCGGCCTGGTCGGCGGCTTTCTCGTCGCCGCGCCCCACGAAATCAGCCGAGGCCAGCGCTGCGGCCTCGGATACGCGGGCCAGGCCCAGAGACAGCAGCCGATCATGAAACTCGGGCGAAACGGACATGGGGCAGATCCTTCCTGAAATGACAGGCCCTCGTTCTAGCCAATCCCTTGCCGGTTTGCCAGCACGGGCAAGGGCCCATCACGGCAAGCGGGCGCAAATATGCTGCGATACGCTGTGCCGGTGCGCGACGGGCGGCGCGCGCGCAAGCGGGCGTCAGTCGGTGCGCCCCGCCGTTGCTTTCAGCAAGGCGGCGATCAGGCTGTGCACGGTGGCCGCCTCCGGCCCTTTGTCGTGGTGCAGGGCATACAGCATGGCCACCGCCGCGGCGTCCGGATGCTGCGCGTCAAGCTGTGCACGCCAGGCCGGATCCTGTAACGCCTGCTCGGACAGGCTGATGCCCATGCCCACCGGGGCCGGCTGCCATTTTTCCCAATCGACCACGCGCAACCGGTCAGGCGTGTGACCGAACACAGGCGTATCAAACACAGGCGTATCAAACACTGGCGCATCAGCCTGGCGGGACAGCACGATATTGGCGGCTTTCATGTCCTTGTGCAGGGGGAACTGTGGCAGTGCATTGAAGGCGCGCGCCAGCAGGGGCAGCCGGGCGGCCAGCGCGGCGGTCTGTCCGGGATCTGCCTGCGCCCGCGTGCCGCGCTGCAACAGTGTCTGCGGGTCGAACAGCCGCTTGTGATGGCGCGTGACCGGCGCGCGCAGGGGTGGGGGCAGATGGGCCTGCCAGTGCCGCGCCCTGATCCGGTCCAGCGTTGCCATGTCGATCGTGGGCGGCATGGCCTGGCCGGCGTTCTCGTACAGCACGGCGATGACGTGATCGGTTCGGTGATGCGCCAGCAGGCGCGGTGCCATCAGCGCATCGGCATCAATGGCATCGAACAGCGCGATTTCGCGCTCGACCATCGGCAGGCGATAGGCGGGGTAAATCTTTTCGAACAATGCCAGAGGCTTGCCGGTCGATCTGTCACGCCCCCACAGACGCAGACAGGACAGCGCGATATAGCCGAAAGGCACCGTCTCGGCCCTTTCCAGCGCAAAACTCGGCTTCATGTCCGAAAGCCGGTGCGCCACGGCATCATGCGTGACAAGCGCGCCATGTGCGGCGCTTTCGGGCAAGGCCAGACAGGCGGCGACATGGCGCGCGGCCCAGTGCATCGACGAGCTTTCCAGCAGCGCGGCGTGACGATCGCAGAACGCCTGCGCCTCGGCCCAGCGTTTGTGGCGCATAAGATCGCCCAGGGCTGTTTCAACGGCCTTCGGTGACTGACTCATGCCCTGGCCCCCGTTCATGGCAAGGATCGCCGGCCGGCACGGCATGCCGCATGCCCGGGCAGGCGGGCCGGCCGGGCCTTGGGCAGGGCAAGGGCCCGGTGCGGCTCAGACCTCTTCGATGCGCAGGGCAACGGGTTCGCCCACCAGCACACCGGTGGCGGCAAACCCCTCCAGCGCGTGGCGGATATCATCGCTTGACGCCTTGTGCGTGACGATGAGCACCGGCGCATGGGCATCTTCATGCCCGTACTGCCGCATCCGGTCGATCGAAATGCCGGCCTCGCCCAGCACCGTGGCAATCTTGGCCAGGGCGCCGGGCTTGTCCAGCAGCACCATGCGCAGATACCAGGGCGCGGCGGCGCTGACCGCGGCGGGTGGGGCGGGGATCAGCCCCGAGGCGGGCTGACCAAAGACCGGCAGCCGCAACCCGCGCGCAATATCGACCACATCGCCCATCACCGCGCTGGCGGTTGGCCCTTCGCCCGCACCGGCGCCGCGCAACACCACCTGACCGACCGCATCGCCCTCGATCACCACCATGTTGGTGCCGCCCTGCAGCTGTGCCAAAGGGTGGCTTTCCGGCACCAGGCACGGGGTCATGCGCTGTTCCAGGCCGCGGCCGGTCATCTGGGCGACACCCAGCAGCTTGATGGCAAAGCCCATGTCGCGCGCCAGCCTGATATCGTGAATCGATATGGCGCCGATCCCCTGCAGGTCGATGGCGTCGAAATCGACGCGGCAGCCAAAGGCCAGCGCAGCCAGCAATGCCAGTTTGTGTGCGGCATCGATGCCGCCAACATCCAGTTCGGGATCGGCCTCCAGATAGCCCAGTTGGCGGGCTTCCTCGAACACGGTTTCATAGGGCAGGCCCGCGCTTTCCATCCGTGTCAGGATGTAGTTGCAGGTGCCGTTCATTACCCCCATCACGCGCTGGATCTCATTGCCCGCCAGCCCCTCGCCCAGCGCCTTGATCACCGGAATGCCGCCGGCCACCGCCGCCTCGAAGCGCAGCGCGCGGCCCGCATCCTCGGCCTGTTCGGCCAGCGCCTGGCCATGGCGGGCCAGCAGGGCCTTGTTCGCCGTGACCACATCCTTGCCGGCGGCCAGCGCGGCCTCGACCGTGGCCTTGGCCGGCCCGTTTTCGCCGCCCATCAGTTCGATGATCAGGTCAACGTCATCGCGCCGGGCCAGCGCGACGGGGTCATCCTCCCAGCCATAGACCGAAATATCGGCGCTGCGGTTCTTGTGGCGCGAACTGGCGCAGACGGCGGTGATTTCGATGGGCCGGCCCGCGCGGCGGGCCAAAAAGGCGGCGGGGCGTTTAAACATCATAACCACGCCGAACCCCACCGTGGCCCCGCCGGCGATG
>JAFIED010000214.1 GCA_020832805.1 Pararhodobacter sp. | reverse complement strand
GCCGCAAGGCGACGGGGGGCAGCGCCCCCCTCCCGCTCAGGCCGCCCCCAGCCCCCGGCCCTTCAACAGCGCCGTCACGCCGGGCCTGCGCCCGCGCAAGGCGGTGTAAAGCACTTCGCCCTCTTCGGTGCCGCCTGCCGACAGGATATGCCGCTCCAGCCTTGCGGCCAGTTCGGGGTCAAAGGGGTTGCCCGCCTCTTCAAAGGCGGCAAAGGCATCGGCGTCCATGACCTCTGACCACATGTAGCTGTAGTAGCCGGCGGCATAGCCGTCGCCGGCAAACACATGCGCAAAATGCGGCGTGGCGTGGCGCATGCCGATGGCGCGCGGCATGCCGATCTCTTCCAGCACCGCCGCCTGCCGCTGCATCGGGTCGGCCGGTGGCACGCCCTCGTGAAAGGCCAGATCGACCAGCGCAGAGCCGATATATTCCACCGTTGCAAATCCCTGGTCCCAGGTGCTTGCCGCCTTCATCTTTTCACGCAGGCTGGCGGGCATGGGTACACCTGTCTGCCAGTGGCGCGCATGGGTTTCGATCACCTGGTCGACTTCCAGCCAGTGCTCGTACAACTGGCTGGGCAGTTCGACGAAATCGCGCGCCACCGCGGTGCCGGCAACAAACCCATGCGTGACATCCGAAAGAATCTGATGCAGGGCATGGCCGAACTCGTGAAACAAGGTGCGCGCATCGTCCCAGGACAGCAGCGCCGGGTTCCCGCGGGCGAAATTGCAGACATTCACCACCACCGGGCGCACCGCGCCCCCCAGCTTTCGCTGGCCCCGAAAGGTTGAACACCAGGCGCCCGAACGCTTGGAGGGCCGGGCGAAGTAATCGCCGATGAACACCGCCATGTGCTGCCCGTCGCGCGTCACCTCCCAGGCCCGCGCGTCCTTGTGGTACAGCACGACATCCAGCGGCCGGAACTGCAATCCGAACAACCGATGCGCCACGTCGAACGCGGCGGCGATCATCGCATCCAGCGACAGATAGGGCTTCAGGTCGGCCTCGTCGAAATCATGCAGCGCACGGCGGCGCTTCTCGGCATGGTAACGCCAGTCCCAGGGCTCCAGCGGGCCGCTGTGGCCTTCGGCCTGCAGCATTGCCTCCATCGCTGCCGCATCCTGCAGCGCCTTGTCGCGGGCCGGTGCCCAGACGCGCATCAGCAGGTCGCGCACCGCCTGCGGCGTGCGTGCCATCTCGGTTTCCAGCTTGTAGGCTGCAAAACTGTCATGGCCCAGCAACGCCGCCCGCTCGGCACGCAGCGCCAGCGTTTCGGCGGCGATGGCGCGGTTGTCGGTTTCGCCCCCGTTGGCGCCACGCGCCGCCCAGGCACGATACGCCTTCTCGCGCAGGTCCCGCCGCGGCGAATACTGCAGAAAGGGTACGATCAGCGAACGGTTCAGCGTCACGCCATGCCCCGTGCGGCCCCGTTCCTCGGCGGCGGCGCGCGCGGCATCGACCACGAAATCCGGCAGCCCCGACAGGTCATCCAGCGGCATGAACCAGGCCCGCTCGTCTGCCAGCAGATTCTGGGTGAACTGCGTGCCCAGGCTGGCCAGCCGCGCCTTGATCGCGGCCATCCGCGTGCTGCCGGCGTCATCCAGTGCGGCACCCGCGCGCAGGAACATGCGCCGATACAACATCAGCACCCGCGCCTGCTCGGCATCAAGGTTCAGCGTATCGCGCCGCGCCCACAGGTCTTCGATCCGGGCAAAAAGCGCCCTGTTCGCCGTGATCTCGGACGCATAGGCCGACAGCCTTGGCGCCAGATCGCGTGCCAGCGCCTCGCGCGCGGGGTTCGCGTCACTGCCCAGCAGGTTGAAGAACACCCCCGCCACACGGTCAAGCCGGGCGTCGGCCAGTTCCAGGGCCGCAATGGTATTGGCAAAGCCAGGCGTGTCAGGATTGTCCGCGATCAGGGCCACAGACGCGCGGCCTTCGGCCAGGGCTGCATCGAAAGCCGGGGCGAAATCGGCATCCTCTATCGCATCAAAGGGGGGCAGGGCAAAGTCGCCGGTCCATTCAGCCAGCAGCGGGTTCGTCGTGGTCATTGCGTCATCCTTTCGGGCGGGGCGCCCATGGCCGGCCTATGCGCCCAGGCACCAGCGCATGATCGCCTTCTGGGCATGTAGCCTGTTCTCGGCCTCGTCCCAGATCACCGATTGCGGGCCGTCCATCACCGCGCTTGTCACCTCGTCCTCGCGGTGGGCCGGCAGGCAATGCATGAACAGCGCATCAGGCTTTGCCGCCGCCATCAGGCGCTCGTTCACCTGATACGGGCGCAACTGATTGTGGCGGCGTTCGCGCGTGGACTGGCTGTCATGCATGCTGACCCAGGTATCCGTGACCACCAGATCGGCCCCCTCGACAGCCTGCGCCGGATCGCGCACCACCTCGACCACGCTGCCCCTGGAGCGCGCGAAATCCAGCCACTCGCGCTCGGGGTCCAGCGGTGGTGGCCCGGTAAAGGTCAGGTCAAAACCGAATTGTCCCGCCGCATGCAGGAATGACGCGCAGACATTGTTGCCATCGCCCACCCAGACCACTTTCTTGCCCGCAATGGGGCCGCGATGCTCTTCGTAGGTCAGGATGTCGGCCATGATCTGGCAGGGATGCGTGCGGTTGGTCAGCCCGTTGATGACCGGCACATCGGCATATTCTGCCAGTTCCTGCAGCACCGATTCCTCATAGGTGCGGATCATGATCATGTCGACATAGCGCGACAGGACGCGCGCGGTATCGGCGATGGTCTCGCCATGACCCAATTGCATCTCGGAACCGGAAAGAACCATCGTCTGCCCGCCCATCTGGCGCACACCCACGTCAAAGCTGACCCGTGTGCGGGTAGAGGGTTTTTCAAAGATCAGCGCCACCATGCGACCGTCCAGCGGCGTTGCATCGTCCGGTGCGGCGCGGGCACGGCCGTTGCGGGCGGATTTCATCGCCCGCGCCTGATCAATCATGGCCCGCAGATCGGCGGGGTCTGTCAGATGAATGTCAAGAAAGTGGTTCATCGGGGTCTACTCGAAATTGAGAAAAGCGTTGCTGTGGGATTGCGGCACCGCCAGGGTTCTTGCCGATACCGGCACCTTACACCGCCTCCAGTGCGGCTGCCGCGCGATCAAGCCGCGTAACCGCCTCGGCCAGATCGTCATCGGGAATGTTCAGCGCGGGCAAAAGCCGGATCACGTTGTCGGCGGCCGGCACCACCAGCAGGCCGGCATCGCGGGCCGCGGCGGTGACATCAAGGTTTGGCCGGCGGCACTTCAGGCCCAGCATCAGGCCCAGGCCGCGCACTTCCTCGAACGTCTGGGGGTGCGCGGCGATCAGCCCTTCCAGCTTTTGCCGCATCAACCCGGCCTTGCGCCCCACTTCGGCCAGAAAGGCTGGCTCGGCAACGATCTCCATCACGGCCATGCCCACCGCACAGGCCAGCGGGTTGCCGCCATAGGTCGACCCATGCGTGCCTGCCACCATAGGGGCGGCAGCGTGCTCGCGGGCCAGCACCGCACCCAGGGGGAAGCCGCCACCGATGCCCTTGGCCACCATCATGATATCGGGCTCGATGCCGGCCCATTCATGCGCAAACAGCCGCCCCGTGCGGCCCATGCCGCATTGCACCTCGTCCAGCACAAGCAAGGCGCCAGTGCGGTCACAGGCTGCCCGCAAGCCTTGCAGACAGACATCGGGCAGCGGCCGGATACCCCCCTCGCCCTGCAGGGGTTCGATCATGACGGCAGCGACGGTGTCATCAAGGGCCGCATCAAGGGCATCATGGTCGCCCCAGGGCAGCAGCTTGAAACCCGGCATCAAGGGGCCGAACCCCTTGGTCATCTTTTCTGACCCCGCAGCGGCGATGGCGGCGGTGGAACGGCCGTGAAAGGCGCCCTCAAAAGTCAGGATTGTCTGCCGGTCCTCTCCCCGGTCGTGCCAGTATTTGCGCACCATCTTGATGGCCAGTTCCGCCGACTCGGTGCCCGAGTTGGTAAAGAACACGCTGTCGGCAAAGGTATGGGCGACCAGTGCATCGGCCAGCGCCTGTTGCTGCGGAATCCGGTACAGGTTCGATACATGCCACAACGCCTGGGCCTGCGCGGTCAGCGCCGCCACCAGCGCCGGATGGGCATGACCCAGCGCGTTGACCGCAATGCCGGCGCCGAGGTCAAGAAAACGGCGACCGTCGGCTTCGGTCAGCCAGGACCCTTCGCCCTTGACGAAACTGAGCGGCGCACGGTTGTAGGTAGGCAGGACAGAAGAAATCATGGCAAGGCCCTTGCGGAAAGCCCGAGTGGTGCCAAAGGCGCCGGGGCAAGTCAATCTTGTATAGGGGGGCTTGGCGCCTGCCAGGCAGGCAGGATCGATCGTCAGACGCGGGTGCGTCGGCGTCGCGGCAGGGTGATGCGGATGGCGAAATCGATCATGCGCTATCGCGTAGCGCCGAAATGCATGATTGTCGAGAGCTTATCGCACCCTGGCCACCCAGGCCATGCGCGCAAGCTTGGCCAGCAGCAGGGTCATGGGGATGGCGTGATAGAAAAGATCAAGAATGTCGATGGGCCGGGACAGTGTGCCCGCCGCCAGCATCTTCAACTTCTCCCACAGATGCGGTTCAGGCACGAAAGGCGACAGACCAAGGCCAAGGCCCAGGATCAGCGCAATGGAAAGCGGCAGGCGATCAAGCAAGGCAAGGGCGCGGGTCATGGCCTGGCGGGTAGCCTGTGCGCGCAGCCTTTGCAAGGCGGCGTGCGGCATTGCATCCCGGCCCTTGCCCCGGCTCCGGTACCGCTTTATCCCCTTGGGCCAGCCAGATTGCCCGGGGAGGAACCGCGATGACCAGCCAGCGTTTCGACAAGTCGAAGCTACCCAGCCGCCATGTGACCGAGGGCCCGGCCCGCGCACCGCATCGCAGCTATTTCTATGCGATGGGGATTTCCGAGGAGGAGATTCACCAGCCCTGGGTCGGCGTCGCCACCTGCTGGAACGAGGCCGCCCCCTGCAACATCGCGCTGAACCGTCAGGCCCAGGCGGTCAAGCAAGGCGTCAAGGTCGGCGGCGGCACCCCGCGTGAGTTCACAACCATCACCGTGACCGACGGCATTGCCATGGGGCATGAGGGGATGCGCTCGTCGCTGGCCAGCCGCGAAGCCATTGCCGATACGGTGGAGCTGACCATGCGCGGGCATTGCTATGACGCGCTGGTGGGGCTGGCGGGCTGCGACAAGTCGCTGCCAGGGATGATGATGGCGATGGTGCGGCTGAACGTGCCGTCGGTCTTCATCTATGGCGGGTCGATCCTGCCGGGGCGGCTGAACGGGCAGGACGTGACCGTGCAGGACGTGTTCGAGGCGGTAGGCAAGCATCAGGCCGGGAATTACTCAGACGCCGAGCTGGCGATTCTGGAACGCGTGGCCTGCCCCA
>JAFIED010000213.1 GCA_020832805.1 Pararhodobacter sp. | reverse complement strand
GCCGCAAGGCTGGAGCGGCATATCCTGTCGGCAGGCGGCACCGAAGAGGGCGAAGTGCTATACACCGCCTTTCGCGGGCGCATGCCCGGCGGGCCGGCGCTGTTGAAGGGACGGGGGCTGGGGGCGGCCTGAGCGGGAGGGGGGCGCTGCCCCCCGTCGCCTTGCGGCGCCTCCCCCCGGAGTATTTCTGGCAAAATGAAGGGGCGCGTGCCTACGCCCGGGTGGCGGCGAGCTGATCCCAGCAATCAAGCGCCTTGCCGGCATACATGACCGCCGGGCCGCCGCCCATCTGGATGGCCATGGCCAGCACGTCGCCCAGTTCCTCGCGCGTGGCACCGGCTTTCAACAGTGCCTCGGCATGAAAGGCGATGCAGGCTTCGCAACGCACCGCAACAGCGATGCCGAGGGCCACGAATTCCTTTTCCTTGATGCCCAGTGTGCCGCCTTCCTTGACCGCGCGCGACAGGCTGCCGAAGCCTTTCATGGCATCCGGAATGGTTTTGGCCAGTGCGCGGCTCTGGTCCCTGGTGCGGGCGATATAGGCAGGGTAATCCATGGTATTCCTCTTTGTGAATATAGAGGCTTTCGCGTGACATGCGGCGTTGGCCCTTGCCTTGACATGGATCAAGTCAGGCCGGTGCGCTGCGCGATCAGCATCAGATTGCCGGCGGGCATGGCATGGCGGGCAACTTCTGCCGCGCCGTGCAGGGCAAGGCTGGCTGCGATGGCATCGATATCCTTGTATCCGATGGCCGGGTCCTGAGCGCGAAGGCTGGCGTCAAATGCACGGTCTCCGTCGGTGATCAGGGCGCCCCCCCGGCGAAAGGGTCCGTAAAGACAGAACGTGCCGCTGGGGGCCAGGGCGGCCGTGACCTCGGCCAGCAGGATGTCGGTTTCCGGCTGAGAGATCAGGTGCAGAAGGTTGGTCAGGCAGACGCCGTCAACGGGGCCGTGTACGGCAGCCCAGCCGGGTGCGCAGCCGTTGAGCCTGACAGGCGGCGCAAGGTTGGCGCGTGGCGCCTGTTCCCTGCGTGCGGCGATCGAGGCCAGCGCAGCCGGGTCGATATCGGAGGGCTGCCAGTGCAGCGCGGGAAAGCGGGCCGCAAGGGCCACGACATGCTGGCCGGTGCCGCTGGCCAGTTCCAGCACACGCCCAGCGGCCGGCAGGTAACGGGCCAGCACTTCGGCAATGGGTTCCAGGTTGCGCGCGGCCGAGGGCGCGTGGCGGATCGGGCCGTCAGCCGGTGCGGTGCTGTCAGGCAGCGAGAGGCGGCGCATCAGCGAAACCGCGCAGGGCTGAGCGCCGCGATGATCTCGGGGGGGAAGCCGGCAGAGGCGCCACCTGCGGCCTCGGCCATGACGCGGGCCGCGCCCGGCGCCGAAAGAAAGCCCTGCCCGCCCTGGCCCGCACACCACAGGAAGGCGGGGTTCAACGAGTCGCGGCCCAGGGCCGGCGCGCGGTCCGGCGTGAAGCTGCGCAGCCCTGCCCATGAGGTTTCCACCCGCGTGACCGGCACGGTGACCATGGTCTCATAGCGCGCCAACCCTTCGGCCAGGACCATGTCATCGGCCCAGGCGTCATGGGGCTCTGCCGGGTCTTCTTCGGCCGGCGAGACCAGCCATTTGCCGGCTGCCGGCTTGGCATACCAGGTTTCGCCTGCATTGATCAGCATGGGCCAGGCGCGGATGTCATGACCGTCCGGCGCGGGTAACTGGGCGATGGACCGGCGCAGGGGCTGCAACCCGAGACCGGGCAGGCCGGCCAGTGCCGCCACCCGGTCAGCCCAGGCGCCGGCGGCGTTGACGATCTGGCGGGTTTCCGTGGTTTCGCCCTCATGCCCCAGCGTGACCGCCCAACCCGCGCCCCTGGCGCGGATCGCCGTGACCGGGCAGCCGGTGCGGATGGCGCCGCCCTGCTCGCGGATGCGGCGGGCATAGGTCTGCATCACCAGATCGGTGTCGATATTCTGTGCGGTATCGGTATGGGCGGCCAGTGCCACGCGGTCCGGGTGCAGGATCGGCACCATCTGCTGCGCCTTGGCGAATGACAGTCGGGTCAAGCGCAGATCGGCGCAATCGCGTTCGAAGGCCGCCTGTTGGTGGGCCTGGGCAACCAGCAGCAAGCCGCGGGGGCTGAGGGCGCCCATGCCGGCCAGAGCCTCGCCGCTGGCCTGTGCCAGCGTGACGGTGGCAGGGGCGCCGTAATCGGCCTCGTAAAGCGCGGCAGACCGGCCAGAGGCATGATGGCCCAGATGCGCCTCTGCCTCGACGACCAGCACGCGGCCAAGCCCTGCCAGCGCAGCCCCGGCTGAAAGGCCGGCGATGCCCCCGCCGATGATCAGGAAGTCGATGTCGGACAATTCGGTCATGGGTGGCAGGGTGGCAGAAGGGGCGCGCCGGGGCAAGCGGCGGTTCTGGCAATATTCTTGCCCTGCCTCTGGCCCTAAACTTTTGCGTGCCGATCCGCGATGCTGTGCAGATCGGGCGGTCTGGCCGCCCCGTGACCTTGCCGGGGATGACGACGATGAAGATGACCACCGAAGAAGCCTTTGTGAAGGTGTTGCAGCGCAACGGGATCGAGCATGCGTTCGGCATCATCGGGTCGGCCTTCATGCCGATATCCGATCTGTTCCCGCGCGCCGGCATCACCTTCTGGGACTGCGCGCATGAGGGTTCCGGCGGCATGATGGCCGATGGATACACGCGCGCCAGCGGCAAGATGAGCATGATGATCGCCCAGAACGGCCCCGGCATCACCAATTTCGTCACCGCCGTAAAGACCGCCTACTGGAACCACACGCCGCTGCTGCTGGTCACGCCGCAGGCGGCGAACAAGACCATCGGCCAGGGCGGCTTTCAGGAAATCCCGCAGATGGCGCTGTTTGCCGACATGGTCGCCTATCAGGAAGAGGTGCGCGACCCGTCCCGCATTGCCGAGGTGCTGAACCGCGTGATCGCCAATGCCCGCCGCCTGTCAGCGCCCGCGCAGATCAACCTGCCGCGGGACTATTTTACCCAGGTCATCGATATCGACCTGCCAGAGCCGGTGGCATTCGAGCGCCCGACCGGCGGTGCCACCGCAATTGCCGAGGCCGCAAGGCTGCTGTCCGACGCGCGTTTCCCGGTGATCCTGAATGGTGCGGGCGTGGTGATTGGGGGGGCGATCCCTGCAAGCCAGGCGCTGGCCGAGCGGCTGGATGCCCCGGTTTGCGTGGGTTATCAGCACAATGACGCCTTTCCGGGCGGGCACCCGCTGTTTGCCGGGCCGCTGGGGTACAACGGGTCAAAGGCGGCGATGGAGCTGATCGCGCAGGCCGATGTGGTGCTGTGCCTGGGCACCCGGCTGAACCCGTTCAGCACCCTGCCGGGCTATGGCATCGACTACTGGCCCAAGGATGCCAGGATCATCCAGGTTGACATCAACCCCGACCGGATCGGGCTGACCAAGAAAGTCTCGGTTGGCATCGTCGGCGACGCAAGGCAGGTCGCCGAGGCGATCCTGGCGCAGCTTGCCCCCGGCGCGGGGGACGAGGGGCGTGCGGCGCGCCCCGCCGAGATAGCGCCGCGCAAGTCCGCCGGGGCGCAGGCGCTGTAGTCGATTGGCCAAGAAGACGCCGCCCCCCGGCCCCA
>JAFIED010000210.1 GCA_020832805.1 Pararhodobacter sp. | reverse complement strand
AACCCGGGCGGGGGGGGGGGGGGGGGTTTGCCCCCCCGCCCCGCCGCGCAGGCGCGGCGGGACTCCCCCCAGAGTATTTCGGGCAAAATGAAAGGGCGGCCGCCAAGGGACCGACCGGCCCGCGCGCAGGCATCGGCGGGCTTGCCGGTGGGCACACGCGCAGGGCGCGGCGCGCCGGTCAGGGTGATGGGTGGCGGCGCCGGCATGGCGGTGGATGATCAGGCGTGAACCGATCGATTGGCAACAAGGAAACCTGAACGATGGCAACACTGGTTCTGTCGGCGGCCGGTGCCGCCATCGGCAGCGGCGTCGGCACCGGCGCCTTTCTGGGCGGCACGCTGGGCCTGACTGGCGCGGTGGTCGGGCGCGCGGCCGGCGCCGTGCTGGGCAGGGCGATCGATCAGCGGTTGCTGGGTCTGGGCTCGGCGCCGGTGCCTGGCGGCCGGATCGAGCGGTTGCGGCTGACCGGCGCGGGCGAGGGCGTGGCGCTGCCGCGCGTCTGGGGCCGGATGCGGGTGCCGGGGCATGTGATCTGGGCCTCTGATTTTCAGGAACTGCCGGGTCGTTCGCGCCGCAGCAAGGGGGGGCTTGGCCCGCATCAGACCGAGGCATCGCGCTATGTGATCAGCCTGGCCGTGGCGTTGTGCGAGGGGCCGATCACTGGGCTGGGGCGGATCTGGGCCAATGGGGTGGAGATCGCCCCGCGTGACATGGTGATCAGGCTTTACCACGGTACCGACGATCAGGCCCCCGACCCCGCGATCGAGGCGATAGAGGGCGCGGGCATGGCACCGGCCTATCGCGGGACGGCCTATGTGGTGATCGAGGACATGGATCTGGGCCCCTGGGGCAACCGGCTGCCCAGCCTGGCGTTCGAGGTGATCCGCGCCGCGCAGGCGCCGGGCGTGACCACGCTGCAGGATGCGGTGCGGGCAGTGGCCTGGATGCCGGGGTCAGGCGAATATGCGCTGGCCACCGAGCCGGTGCTGGTGGAGGAGAGCGGCGGCGTGCCCGGCCTGCCGGCCGAGCAGCGGGTGGCAAATGTGAACAGCCCGCGCGGCGAGAGCGATCTTGCCGCCTCGGTCGATGCGTTGCAGGCGGCGTTGCCGCTGGTGCAATCCGGGCTCTTGATTGTCAGCTGGTTTGGCGACGATCTGCGATGCGCAGACTGCACCATCCGCCCGAAGGTCGAATATGGCGACCGCGACAGTCCCAACCAGCCCTGGCGGCTGGGCGGGCTTTCGCGCAGCGATGTGCCGGAACTGGCGCGGCTGGGGGGCGGGCCGGTTTATGGCGGCACGCCCTCGGACCAGTCGGTGATCCAGTCCATCCATGCGTTGCAGGCGGCGGGGCAGGCGGTGGTCTATTATCCGTTCATCCTGATGGATGTGATGGAAGGCAACAGCCTGCCCAACCCCTGGACGGGCGAGGAGGGCCAGCCGCCCCTGCCCTGGCGCGGGCGGATCACCACCGCGCTGGCCCCCGGCCTGCCGGGCACGCCGGATCGCTCGGCGGCGGCGGAAGCCGAGGTGGCGGCATTCTTCGGCACTGCGCAGCCCGGTGATTTCACCATCGGTGACGGTGCGGTCACCTACACGGGCCCGGATGAATGGTCCTATCGCCGCTTCATTCTGCATCAGGCCGCCCTGTGCGCCGCCGCCGGAGGCGTGGATGCGTTCTGTGTGGGTTCGGAGATGCGGGGGCTGACGCAGATCCGGGGCGCGGGCGACAGTTTTCCGGCGGTGGCGGCGCTGCGGCTGCTGCTGGGGGATGTGCGTGCCATGCTGGGCCCGGAGGTGAAGCTGACCTATGCCGCCGACTGGAGCGAATACTGGGGCTACAACGACGGGCAGGGGAACCGCTATTTCCATCTGGACCCGCTTTGGGCCGATGACGACTGCGACGTGATTGCCATCGACAACTACATGCCGCTGTCGGACTGGCGCGAGGGGGATGACCACGCGGACGCCCGGGCCGGTTGGCGGTCGATCTATGACATCGACTACCTGAAGGCCAATGTGGCCGGGGGCGAGGGGTATGACTGGTTCTACCCGGACACGCCCGCGCGCCGCGCGCAGGACCGCGTGCCGATTACCGATGGCGCCAATGCCCAGCCCTGGGTGTTTCGGTACAAGGACCTGCTGAACTGGTGGCGCAACGCGCATGTCGACCGTATCGGTGGGGTGCCCGTGGCCGAGCCGACCGACTGGGCGCCCGCATCGAAACCCGTCTGGTTTACCGAATTCGGCTGCGCGGCGATCGACAAGGGCACCAACCAGCCGAATGTCTTTCTGGACCCGAAATCGTCTGAATCCTTCGTGCCGTATTTTTCGACCGGGGCGCGCGATGACGTGATCCAGATGCAGTATCTGCGCGCGATGGCCGAGTATTGGCAGGACCCGGCGCATAACCCGGTGTCTCCGGTTTACGGGGCGCCGATGGTGGATTGAGCGCGCGCGCATGTCTGGGCCTGGGATGCGCGGCCCTGGCCGTGGTTTCCCGGCAACGCGGCGCTGTGGGACGATGCGGCGAACTGGGCGCGGGGCCACTGGATCACGGGGCGGGCGGCCAACCAGCCGCTGGCCGCCGTGGTGGCCGAGATCTGCGCGCGCGCAGGCGTGGCGGATGCCGATGTTTCGGGGCTGTACGGGGTGGTGCGGGGCTATGCCGTGGCATCGACCGACACGCCGCGCGCGATGCTGCAGCCGCTGATGCTGGCGCATGGCATCGAGGCGGTGGAACGGGGCGGAAAGTTGGTGTTCCGGATGCGTGACGGGCGCGTGGACGGCAGCGTGGCGGCAGCGGCACTGGTGGCGGGCGAGGGGGCGTCGGTAACGCGCGTGCGCGCCGCGCAGCCCGAGACAGCGGCACGGGTGCGGCTTGGCTATGTCGATGCCGAAGGGGATTTCGAGGTGTTGAGCGCCGAGACCGTTCATCCGGATGCCGCGCGGGGGGGCGAGGTGACGCAGGCCGATCTGCCGCTGGCGCTGACGCGCGGCGAGGCGCGCGGCACGGTGAAGCGCTGGATGGCCGAGGCGCGGGTGGCGCGCGAAACGGCGCGCTTTGCGCTGCCGCCTTCGGCGCCCTGGGTGGTGGGGGATGTGCTGGCGCTGCCGGGGGGCGGGGCCTATCGCATTGACCGGATGGAACTGACCGGGGCGCGGGCGGTCGAGGCGGTGCGCGTTGAAGCCGGCGTCTACCGGGGCACGGATCTGGAGGATGACCCCGCCCCGGCACGCGCCTTTCTGGCGCCGGCGCCGGTGCAGCCGGTGTTTCTGGATCTGCCCCTGATGCGGGGCGACGAGGTGGCACATGCGCCGCATCTGGCGGTCAGCGCGCGGCCATGGCCAGGTAGCGTGGCGGTCTACGATGCGCCGCTGGAGAATGGCGATCTGGCGTTGAACCGCCAGATCGCGGCGCGGGCAACCCTGGGGGTGACGTTGACGCCGCTGGATGCCGCGCGGCCCGGGCGCTGGCAGCGCGGCCCGGTGCTGGAGGTACGGTTGCAGGGGCCGGGCGGGCTGGCCGATGCCACGCGTGGCGCGGTTCTGGCGGGGGCGAACCTGCTGGCGCTGGGCAACGGGGTGGACTGGGAGTTGATCCAGTTCGAGCATGCCACGCTGATTGCGCCGGGGCGGTGGATTCTGTCTGGCTTCCTGCGCGGGCAGTTCGGCACCGATGCCGTGATGCCGCTGGTCTGGCCGCCGGGAACGGCGGTGGCGCGGGTCGATGGCGCGCTGGTGCAGCCGGACCTGCCGCTGGCCGGGCTGGGGCTGGCGCGACGGTGGCGGATTGGCCCGGCGGCGCTGCCGCTGGACGATATCGCCTATGTCGAGCGGGTCGAGGCGTTTCGCGGCGTGGGGCTGCGGCCTTATGCGCCGGTGCATCTGCGGGTGCACGATCAGGACGGGGCGATGGTGCTGCGCTGGATCAGGCGCACGCGGATCGGCGGCGATGGCTGGGACGGGCCGGAGGTGCCGCTGGGCGAGGAGAGCGAGCGCTATCAGGTGCGCGTGCTCGCGGCGGGGGCGGTGCTGCGTGAGGTGACGGTGTCAGAGGCGGAATGGATTTATACGCCGGCGATGCAGGCGGCGGATGGCATTGCCGGGGCGTTTGTACTGGCGGTGGCGCAGGTGTCGGCCCTTTGGGGCACGGGCCCGTTTGCCACGCTGCCAGTCGAGGGATGAGGCGGCCATGAGCCCGGTGGGGCTGGGCGATCTGGCCGTGGCGGCGCGGGCGCTGATGGCGGTGCCCGCGCACCGGCGTGCGAAGGTGATGCGGGCGATGATCCGGCAGGCCGACCGGGCGCATCGTTACGGCCAGCGCACCGGGCGGCTGCATCCGCGTCTGGGCAATGGCACGCTGATGTCGGCGGCGCTGGCCCGCCCGCAGGCGCGCTTTTCCGGGCCGGCGGATGCCGACTGGCTGGCCTGTCTGGCCGAGGTGGTGGCCGCTGTGATGGCGTGGCGTGCGGCGGGTGGCCGCGCCCGGCGCCGCCCTGTGACGCCTGGGGCAAGAGCGAAAAGCGGGGGGGGGGGGGGGGGGGGGGGGGGGGGGGGGGGGGGGGGGGGGGGGGG
>JAFIED010000207.1 GCA_020832805.1 Pararhodobacter sp. | reverse complement strand
GGACAAGGCCAAGGCCGGCGAGGTGTTCGACCTACTGGAAAAATTCGCCAACTACGGCTTCAACAAGTCTCACGCCGCCGCCTATGCCGTGGTCAGCTATCAGACGGCCTATCTGAAGGCCAATTACCCGGTCGAATTCATGGCTGCAGTGATGAATTGCGACATCCACCTGACCGACAAGCTGAATGTCTCCAAGCGCGAGGTCGACCGGCTGGGGATTCCCGTTGTCGCGCCTTGCGTGAACCGATCCCAGGCGTTGTTCAGTGTGGCCGATGGCGCGCTGATCTATGCACTGGGCGCGCTGAAGAACGTGGGTGTCGAGGCGATGAAGCTGATCGTGGCGGCGCGCGGCGAAACACCCTTTGCCGACCTGTTCGATTTTGCGCGCCGGGTGGACATGAAACGCATCGGCAAACGCCCGCTGGAAATGCTGGCGCGCGCCGGGGCCTTTGACGTGCTGGACCGCAACCGGCGCCGGGTATTTGACGCGCTGGACGCGTTGGTGGCCTATTCGGCCAGCGTTCTGGAACAGGCTGCCTCGGGGCAGTCGTCGCTTTTCGGTGCCGGGGGTGATGACCTGCCACCGCCGCGCCTGACCGCTGGCGCCGACTGGTTGCCAATGGAACGGCTGGCGGCCGAACATCAGGCGGTGGGGTTCTATCTGTCCGGCCACCCGCTGGACGATTACGCCCGGGCGCTGAAGCGCAAGCAGGTACTGAGCCTGACCGATATAGAACGGCAGGCACTGGCCGGGCCCATGGTGGCCAGAATCGCGGGCTCCGTATCCGCCCGGCAAGAGCGGAAGTCGGCGCGAGGCAATCGTTTTGCCTTTGTGCAACTGTCCGATCCAACCGGGCTGTACGAAGTGACCGTGTTTTCCGATGTGCTGGAAGCCACGCGCACGCATCTGGAACCCGGCAACGCGGTGGTGCTGACGGTCGAGGCCACAATGGAGGCCGACACGCTGAAGCTGCTGGCGCGGGGGGTCCAGCCAGTAGACAGCGTGGTCGCCGATGCCGGGGCCAGCGGGCTGCGTGTCCGTCTGGCCGATGCGCAGGCGGTGGCAGCCCTTGGCGCCGCCGTGGCCGAGGCAAGGGAGGGGCCGACACGCAGCTTCGGCCCGCTGGTGATCTGCCTGCCAGACCCCGATACCGGCGGCGAGATCGAGATCGACGCGGGCGAAAAACTGCCCGCCACTCCCGCCACCCGCGCCCGGTTACGCGCGGTTGACGGTGTTCTGGATGTCGAGGAAATCTGACATGCCCGACGCCGTGTCGCTGAGGGTCGAGACACATGACCGCGTGTATCTGGTCACGCTGGATCGGCCACAGGCGCGCAATGCCGTCGATCCCGCGCTTGCCCGGTCGCTGTATGACGCGATGCTGGCGTTTCAGGCCGATCCATCGGTTGATGTGGCGGTGCTGACCGGCGCAAACGGCGTATTCTGCGCCGGCTTCGACCTGAAGTCTGCCGCTGCCGGGGATGCTGCCGACTGGATTGCCTCGCTGGAGATTCCGCCGGGCTGGGCAGACCCGATGGACCAGCCGCTGCCTTCGCCCATGGGGCCTGCGCGGCTGATGCTGACAAAGCCGGTCATCGCTGCCATCGACGGGCCCGCGGTAGCGGGGGGCATGGAACTGGCGCTGTGGTGCGACATGCGGGTGATGGCGGAAACCGCGCAATTCGGCGTCTTCTGCCGGCGCTGGGGCGTTCCCCTGATCGACGGCGGCACCGTCCGCCTGCCCATGACCATCGGCCAGGGCAGGGCGAACGATCTGATCCTGACCGGCCGCCCGGTGCCCGCGTCCGAGGCGCTGGCAATGGGGCTGGCAGACCGCGTGGTGCCAGGCGATCAGGCACTGCCCGCAGCCATGGCACTGGCAGAAAGCCTGACACGTTTCCCCCAGGGCTGCCTGCGTGCCGATCACCTGTCGGCGCGGCTGGCCCCGGCAGAGCTGGCAAAACGGTTGCGGCGTGAATGGGAAAGTGTACGCCTTGTCATGCACGAAGGCGTCAGCGGCGCAGCACGTTTCGCTGCCGGCCATGGTCGCCGCGGCCGTTTTGACGATATCTGAACAGCGCACAAAACCGCCGCCCCATCATCTTGCCTGAAATACTCCGGGGAGAATCGCCGCAGGCGATGGGGGGCGGCGCCCCCCCCTTGCAGACGTCCCCGAGGCAATCACCCCCGCAGGATACGGTTCACATGCCCCATCTTGCGGCCTTCACGAACCTCGGTCTTGCCATAAAGATGGATCTGCAGATCGCTTTCGCGCGCCAAGGCCGGCAGACGCTCCATATCAGCACCGATCAGGTTCTCCATCACCACATCGGCATGACGTCGACCGTCGCCCAGCGGCCAACCGGCCACCGCGCGGATATGCTGTTCGAACTGATCGACGGCACAACCCGCCTGTGTCCAGTGCCCCGAATTGTGCACCCGCGGTGCAATCTCGTTCACCACCAGCCCCTGCGGCGCCACGAACAGCTCGACCCCCATCACCCCGATGTAGTCCAGCGCGTTCAGGATCCGTCCGGCCATCAGCGCGGCCTCGGCCTGCTGGCCCGCACCCAGCGTGGCCGGCACGGTGGTCCGCCGCAGAATCCCGGCCTCGTGCACGTTTTCGCCCGGGTCATAGCACACCACGGCACCCGAAAGGCCGCGCGCGGCAATGACCGAAACCTCGCGCTCGAACGGGATGAAGCCTTCCAGCACCGCCGGCGCGCCCTGCATCGCCGCAAGAGCGGCATCTGCCTGATCCGGCGCCATGATCCGCGCCTGCCCCTTGCCGTCATAACCCAGCCGGCGCGTCTTCAGAATGGCCGGCGCGCCGATCGCGCCCAACGCCGAAGTCAGCGCGGCGGCATCGTCAACCGGCCGATAGGGTGCAACGGCCAACCCCAGACCAGACAGAAAGTCCTTTTCTGCCACCCGGTCCTGGCTGACTTCCAGCGCGCGGCGGCCAGGGCGTACCGGCCGATGCGCCTCCAACAGGTCCAGCGCGGCGGCGGGGATGTTTTCGAACTCATAGGTGATCACATCGACCGATGCGGCAAAGCCTTTCAATGCCGCGACATCGTCCCAGGCGGCGGTGGTCACGCGCCAGGCCACCTGCCCGGCAGGCGGTTCCGGCATGGGATCATAGACATGGCAGCGCAGGCCCAGGCGGCTGGCAGCGACTGACAGCATGCGCCCCAGCTGCCCGCCGCCCAGAATGCCGATAACGGCACCAGAAAGCAGCGGCTCAGTCATCCGAGGGCACCTCGGGGATCGATGCCGACAGGTCGGCGCGCCAGCGTTCCAGTCTCTCGGCCAGCGCCGGGTCAGAGAGAGCCAGAACCTGCGCCGCCATCAGCCCGGCATTGGCCGCCCCGGCAGAACCGATGGCCATGGTCGCCACCGGAAAGCCACGCGGCATCTGCACGATCGAATAAAGGCTGTCCAGGCCACTCAGCGCGCGGGTCTGCACCGGTACGCCGACCACTGGCAGTCGGGTCTTTGATGCCACCATACCCGGTAAATGCGCAGCCCCACCGGCCCCCGCAATGATGACCTGCAGCCCGCGCGCCGCGGCGCCGCGCCCATATTCCCACAGCCTGTCCGGCGTGCGATGGGCCGAAACGATGCGCGCCTCATAGGCAACGCCCAGTTCATCCAGCACCGCAGCCGCCTCGCGCATGGTGGGCCAGTCCGACTGGCTGCCCATGATGATGCCGACTTTCACCCCGTCCATCGCGCCCTCCGCTGCATCCGCCAGCATCCGGGGCGGATCGCGCGCACTATAGCGGCCCGCCGGGCAGGCGCAACGTGCCGGACCACGGCGCGGTGCGGTTACTCGACAGTGATGGTGGCAAGGGTTGAAGCCGGGGGCGGGGCATGTTGCACCGCCTGCTTTTGCTGGGCGCCGTCCAGGGCAGCCAGACCGGTGCATACAGCGCCGTAGGGCAAAGGCGTCCCTGTCAGGCGATGATGTCCGGTGTCAGTTCGTCCTCGATGCGGGCGATCTGATCCTTGAGCAGCAATTTCCGCTTTTTCAGTCTTTTCAGCGTCAGTTGATCGGCTGTTGCCAGATCGGTCATTGCGGCAATGGCCTCGTCCAGATCGCGGTGTTCGCGCCTCAGCACCTCCAGCCGAACGCGCAACACCGCCTCATGATCCAGTCTTTCCGGTGCGTTCATTCGCCTTGACTCGCGCTGTTCCAAAAAATGCCAAGGCGCAGGATAACGCCTTTTCCGCCCTGCGCAAAGCCTGCACCGCCCTTGCAAGGGGCTGGGCATACACCCATATCTGAATCGTGCCGGGCTCGCTGCGGCTGCGGGGGCCCGGTGCACGTGTCGCTGACAAAGGGCCCGAACATGAGCAAATTTGCCTTTCCCTCGCACCCGTTGCTGCTGGGTTTCGAACCGCTGGAGCGGCTGGTCGAACGGACCGCCCGTGCCGGCGCCGAAGGCTACCCGCCGTTCAACATCGAATTGTCCGAGCCCGGGCGCTATACGGTCACGCTGGCTGTGGCAGGGTTTAGCGCGAATGATCTGACCATAACTGTGGAGGACCGCCAACTGGTGATTCACGGCCAGCAATCGGACCCGGGCGCCGAGCGGGTTTTCCTGCACCGCGGCATCGCCAACCGGCAGTTCCGCAGGGTCTTTGCCCTGGCCGATGCGGTAGAGGTCACTGGCGCGCAGCTGGAGAACGGGCTGCTGAGCGTGGTCCTGGAACGGCGAGAGCCCGAATCCGTCGTGCGCCGCATTCCCATCAATCAGCCCCTGACGCCACACTGAACGGCGCCCGTGCAAGGAGGATTGTGCATGAAAACCCCTTTCCCTGACATGCCCGAAGGCCGCATTGCCTATATCAGGCAAGTGCCGGTTCATGCCCTGCCCGAAGAGATCAGAGCACAACTGCCCGGGGTGGCGCAGGTTTACGGCGTACATGATGCCGAGGGTGCCTGCCTGGCCCTGGCGCGCGACCGCCGGCTGGCCTTTGTGCTGGCACGGCAAAACGACCTCTCGCCGGTCAGTGCGCACTGACCGGCCCGGGCGCGTCGCGCGCAGAAAACGGTTGTGAGGCGGCGCGCGAGGCGCTAACAGCACCGCGCGCGCGCCGCGCGTCTTCGACCCCTTGACAGCCGGGAGGGCCGGGATGCTGCAGACCCCCTACTATCTGATCGACAAGGCGCGGCTTTTGCCGAACATGGAAAAGATTGCGCGTCTGCGCGACGCTTCCGGCGCGAAATCGCTGTTGGCGCTGAAGTGCTTTGCCACCTGGTCGGTTTTCGATTTCATGGCGCAGTACATGGACGGTACCACCAGTTCATCGCTTTACGAGGTGCGGTTGGGGCGCGAGAAGTTCGGCAAGGAAACCCACGCCTATTCCGTTGCCTATGCCGATCACGAGATCGACGAGGTTCTGGCGCATTCGGACAAGATCATCTTCAACACAATCGGCCAGCTGCAACGGTTCGACACGCAAAGCGCCGGGCATGTGCGCGGGCTGCGGGTGAATCCCGGTGTTTCGACCTCGGATTTCGATCTGGCCGACCCGGCGCGCCCCTTTTCGCGGCTGGGCGAACATGACCCCGATCAGATTGCCACCGTGGCGGACCGTATTTCCGGTTTCATGTTCCACAATAACTGCGAAAATGCCGATTTCGACCGCTTCGACCGGATGCTGGGGCATATCGAACAGAGGTTCGGCTTCCTGATCCTGCAGAGGGAATGGATTTCGCTGGGCGGCGGTATTCATTTTACCGGCGAAGGCTACCCGCTTGAGCGGTTGGCCGAGCGGTTGAAGCGATTTGCCGGCGAGAACGAGGTGCAGGTCTATCTGGAGCCTGGCGAAGCCGCCATCACCAACGCGGCCACTCTGGAGGTCACGGTGCTGGACACGCTGTTCAACGGCAAGCATCTGGCGATTGTCGACTCATCGACCGAGGCGCATATGCTGGATTTGCTGATCTATCGCACCAGCGCCAGGATGCTGCCCGATGCCGGCGATCATGAATTCATGATCTGCGGCAAGTCCTGCCTGGCCGGTGATGTGTTCGGCGAATTCCGCTTTCCCGAAGCCCTGCGCGCCGGCGACCGGCTGAGCATTCAGGACGCCGCAGGTTACACGATGGTCAAGAAAAACTGGTTCAACGGCGTCAAGATGCCCGCCATCGCGATTCGTGAACTGGATGGAACCGAACGGCTGGTGCGCGATTTCGATTACCACGATTTCGCCGCCGCCCTTTCGTGAAGTCAATCCCAGCGTAACGGCAATCCAAAGGAGGTGCAGCGACGCCATGAAAAAGAACGTCCTCATCATCGGCGCAGGCGGCGTGGCCCAGGTCACGGCGCATAAATGTGCCCAGAACAACGATGTCCTGGGCGACATCCATATTGCCAGCCGGACGCTGGCGAAATGCGAGGCCATCATTGCATCGATCCACGAAAAGGGCTCGATGAAGAATGAGGGCGTGCTTCAGGCTCATGCCGTCAATGCCCGTGACACGGCTGAAGTGGCCGCGCTGATCCACAAGACGGGCGCGCAGATCGTGATCAACGTGGCGCAGGCCTTCGTCAACATGCCGGTACTGGATGCCTGCATCGAAACCGGCGCCGCCTATATGGACACCGCCATCCACGAAGAGCCTGACCTGATCTGCGAGACCCCGCCCTGGTATGCGAATTACGAATGGAAGCGGCGCGATACCTGCGCCGAAAAGGGTGTGACCGCCATTCTGGGCGTGGGCTTCGATCCCGGCGTGGTGAATGCCTATGCCCGGTTCGGCATCGACAGCTATCTGGACGAGGTACAGTCGATCGATATCGTGGATATCAACGCAGGGTCCCACGGTCGCTGGTTCAGCACCAATTTCGACCCCGAGATCAATTTCCGCGAATTTACCGGCACGGTCTATTCCTGGCAGAACGGCGCCTGGCAGGCCAACACCATGTTCGAGGTGGGCAAGGTCTGGGACCTGCCGGTGGTAGGACAGCAGAAAGCCTATCTGACCGGGCATGACGAGGTGCACTCCCTCGCCACCAACTACCCCCAGGCCGATGTGCGCTTCTGGATGGGCTTCGGCGACCATTACATCAATGTCTTCACCGTGCTGAAGAACCTGGGCCTGCTGTCCGAAAAGCCCGTCACCACGGCCGAGGGGCTGGAGGTGGTGCCGCTGAAGGTGGTCAAGGCGGTGCTGCCCGACCCGGCCAGCCTTGCGCCCGACTATACCGGCAAGACCTGCATCGGCACGCTGGTCAGGGGCCTGAAGGACGGCCAGCCCGCCGAGGCCTTCGTCTACAACGTGGCCGATCACAAGGAGGCCTATCTGGAAGTGGGCAGCCAGGGGATCAGCTACACCGCCGGGGTGCCCCCCGTGGCCGCCGCGATGCTCATCGCCGATGGTACCTGGGACACCGGCACCATGGTCAATGTCGAGGAGCTGGACCCCAGGCCCTTCTTCGCCATCCTCGACCGGATCGGCCTGCCGACGCGGGTGCGCGACGCCGCGGGTGACCGGGCCTGGAACGGCTGAGCGGCGCGGCGGGGAT
>JAFIED010000190.1 GCA_020832805.1 Pararhodobacter sp. | reverse complement strand
AATGCCTCGCCCGCTCACCCGCCACCTATGACATGATCATCGCCGATCTGTTCACGCCCTGGCGCGCCGGGGTGGGCAATGTCTACACGGTGGAACACTACCACCTCGCCGCCAGCCGCCTGAACCCCGGCGGGGCCTATGTGCAGTGGATGCCGCTCTATCAGGTCTCGCGCACCGAGTTCGAGATCATCGCCAATACCATGGCACAGGTGTTCCCGGAACTGACCCTGTGGCGCGGGGATCTCTATCCCGAACGCTCGATCCTGGCACTGGTCGGCCGCGATGACTCCGCCCCGCTGGACCCAGCCACGCTGGCCGCCCAGTGGCGGCTGATGACGGGCGAGGACACGCCCGACGCGGTGCTGGTCGACCGGGCACTGAAATTCTACGCAGGTAACCTGGCTTCAGGGATCTTCGCCCATGCCCCCGTCAACACCGACGATCACCCCCTGATCGAATACCTCGCCCCGCGCACCCATCGCGCGGTGATCGCCGGGACCGCGCGCTTCCTTGTCGGGCCGGAGCGTGACCGGCTTTATGCCGACCTCTTGGACGCGATGCCGCCCGAGGCCGACCCCCACCTGACCCGCCTTACCCCGGCGCAAGCCGCGCGGCCCGTGGCTGGCGCCCTCTCTGCCGAATGGCAGGGACTGCGCCGACGCGACGACCCGCGCGCCGACGCGCTCTGGCGGCAGTTCACCTTGATCACTCCGCCCCACGCCATCAACCCCGACAGCCCCGCCGGCCAGGTCGCCCGCGGCGGAATGGTCTTCGGCGATGGCGTGAATTAGGCGCCAGCTACCGCCCCAGCAGTTGCGCGCCCTCGACCCCGGCGATCACCGTATCCACCACGCCCCCCACCGGCTGATCGGCAGCAAACACCACTTCGGCAAACTGCTCTGTGCGCCCCATGCGCGCACTTTCCATCAGCACCTTGTGGCGCCGCCCCACCTGAGCATCCAGATGCGCCGCCGCCGCCGCCAGACCCGCGGCACGCAGCCGGGCAGCGCGGTCCCGCACCGCTGGCCCGGGCACCTGCGGCATACGCGCGGCCGGCGTGCCCTTGCGCGGACTGTAGGGAAAGACATGCAGCCAGGTCAGCCCGCACTCTTGCACAAGCTTCAACGAATTGAGGAACATCGCCTCGCTTTCTGTCGGAAAGCCCGCGATGATATCCGCGCCGAACACCATGTCTGGCCGCAGCCGGCGGGCGTCGTGGCAAAAGCGGACCGCATCCTCGCGCAAATGGCGGCGCTTCATCCGCTTCAGGATCAGGTCATCGCCCGCCTGCAGTGACAGATGCAGATGCGGCATCAGGCGCGGCTCGCTGGCGATAGCCTCCATCAGTGCCGGATCAGCCTCGATCGAATCGATGGAACTGATGCGCAGACGCGGCAGACCGGGAACCAGTTTCAGGATGCGCCGCACCAGATCGCCCAGCCGCGGCGCCCCCGGCAGATCGGCGCCCCAGCTGGTCAGGTCAACTCCGGTCAGCACGACTTCATTATACCCCTGCCCGGCCAACCGCTTGATCTGCTCGACGACCACGCCTGCCGGCACCGAGCGCGAGTTGCCGCGACCGTACGGAATGATGCAGAAGGTACAACGATGGTCGCAGCCATTCTGGACCTGTACATAGGCCCGCGCCCTTGTGCCGAAACCGTCAATCAGATGACCCGCCGTTTCACGGACCGACATGATGTCATCGACCTGCACGCGTTCGGTCTGGCCAATCAGATCAGGGGTCAGGGCAGCCCATGTCTGTGGCTGCATCTTCTCGTGGTTGCCGATCACGCGGGCCACTTCAGGCATCGCGGCAAAGGTCTCCGGCTCGGTCTGCGCCGCACAGCCCGTCACCACGATGGCAGCATCCGGATGCACCCGGTGCAGGCGTCGGATTTCCTGCCGTGCCTTGCGCACGGCCTCCGCGGTCACGGCGCAGGTATTCACCACCACCAGCGGGCCGACCCCGGCCTGCGCCGCCAGGGTCTTCATCGCCTCGGTCTCATAGGCGTTCAACCTGCAGCCCAGCGTGGCAAAGACCGGCGCAATCCTGCCAGGTGCGGTCATGACACGGCCGACAGGAAACCGGGCGTCAGTTCCGCCGCAAAGACATCGGCCACCGGCCCCGCCAGCCAGACACCGTCATCCTGCCAGTCCACGCGCAAGACCCCGCCGTCCGCGACAATCTCTACCCGCCGCCCGGCCATCAGGCGCCGGCTGGCCGCTACCGCCACGGCACAGGCACCCGAGCCGCAGGCCAGGGTGATTCCGGTGCCACGCTCCCACACCCGCATGCGCAGCCGGTCAGGCCCCAACAGGCTGACGTATTCCACATTCGTGGCCTCCGGAAACAGGCGATGATGCTCCATCACCGCCCCCCGGCTTTCCAGCGGCACGGCTTCGGCGTCATCAACAAAAAAGACACAATGCGGATTGCCCATTCCCACCGCCGCAGGCGACCCCGAAATCGGCAGGGACAGGGTATCAACCGGGCCGGCCAATGGCACATCGGCCCAATCCAGCAATGGCGCACCCATATTTACCCAGATCTGTCCGTCACGCCTTTCGGCCCGCAACACGCCGCGTATGGTGCGCAGGCTCAGCCGCTCTCGCCCGGTCTCGCGCATCACCAGATCAGCCACACAGCGCGTGGCATTGCCACAGGCGCCCGCCCGGCTGCCATCGACATTCCAGAAATCCAGCGCCAGATCCGCGCCGTCACCCCCATCGCGGATCTCGGCCAACTGATCGAACCCCACGCCGCGATGCCGGTCACCGATCGCCCGGGCCAGTTCCGCCACCATCCGCGCGGCGCGCCCACGCGAATCGATGATCACGAAATCATTGCCCGCCCCGTGCATCTTGCGAAAGGGAAGGCCATCCAGGGGTGCAGCGTCACTCATGCGCGGCGATATAAACCTGAAACATCCGCCATACCAGTGCCATGGCAAACGGCGCTCCTTCATCTTGCCTGAAATACTCCGGGGGGTGAATGGCCGCAGGCCAGAGGGGGGCAGCGCCCCCCTGATGCCCTCACCCGCCCAGGCAGGACACCTCATGCAAATAAGGGGCGCACCGGCAGATGCGCCCCCAAGGGTCAAACCCTGCAGAACCGTCAGGCAGCGCTGGCTTCCACCAGCTTGCCGGCCGGCGGCGCGCTTGCAATCTCGATCCGGCGAGGCTTCAGCGCCTCGGGAATCTCGCGCACCAGATCGATGTGCAGCATGCCATCCACATGCGTGGCGCCGTTGACCTTCACATGGTCGGCAAGATGGAAACGGCGCTCAAAGGCGCGCGTGGCGATGCCGCGGTGCAGATAGGTGCGACCCGTATCTTCTTCCGACTTGCGCGCGGTGAGGACCAACGCGTTCTCCTTCACCTCGACGGTCAGGTCATCGGCCGAAAAACCGGCCACCGCAACCGAAATGCGGTAGGCGTTTTCGTCGGTTTTCTCGATATTGTAGGGGGGATAGCCCGATTGGGCAGGCTCTGCTGCCAGCATCCGGTCCATCAGGTCTGCGATCTGGTCGAAACCGACCGAGGCACGAAACAGGGGGGTAGGGTCGAAATTGCGCATATGTTCATCCTCCATCGAGCGATGCTGTCTTTGCGCCCGCCGGATGACCGGCCAGGCATGGGTACCGCCGGACCCGTCATGGCGTCCGACACCCGTGATGTGGGAAAGGCTGTGACGGGTTTCAAGTGCCCCCGCTTTACCACCCGCGGGGCAAGTGCCGTTGCGCGCCCAACCCTGCGCAGGCCGGCATCCGTCGAGCCCGAGGCGCAGGTCCGGCACCACGCCTCACGGCATCCGGCAGCTGCGCCTGTCAGGGCCGCACGAACCGTGCGCTGCCGCGTGCACCATCGCTTTCGGGTGTGGGTGACAGGCCGAGGCGCCTTGGCGTCCCGCCCTGGTTATCCAGTTCAGCCATCAGGGCCTCGACCCGCGCCCCAAGTTGCATGCCCAGCGCCAGACTGCTGCCGTCGCTGTCGGCCATGGCCGAAATGACCGACACGATATGCGGCACCCCCCCGTCAAGCGCAAAGACCGGTGCCCCGGACGCGCCGAAATCGATGGCGCAGGACATGACCAGAATGCCGTCCGTCCGCCTGTCCAGCACGGTGCAGCGGTCTTGCAGCGATGGCGCCTCGGCCCGCTCGCGCGCATAGGATACCACCGCCACCGCCGACCCTGCCGCCGGCGCGTGACCAGCCATTGGAAAGGGCTGCACGCCTGTCATGCGGATTGGCCGATCCAGTTCCAGAACTGCCAGATCGTTGGCGACCCGCTGCAGGGATTGCCCGCCCTGCATGCTGAAACCCGGCTCGATCACCGCGCGCCGTATGCCCCGGGCGGCCTCGGCCCGCCCGGTGCGCCATCCGGCCAGAAATTCGATCGCCCGTTCATCGACGCGCGCACCGGTATTGCTGTCGAACAGGCAATGCGCCGCTGTCAGGATACGGTCCGGCGCAATCAGCGTGGCCGTGCAGAAGCTGCGCGCGGTAATGTTCAGCCGCCCCACGGCCATCCAGCCCCTGCCGGCATCGCTGGTGCCCAGCATCTGCAGGCGGCTGTCGCCCGGCATCTGCGCAGACGCGCCCAACGGCACCAGCCCCGGCATCATGACAAGGGCGGCAGCGATCAGGTTTCGAATCAGCATGGCAGCATGATCTTGTCCGGGCAATGCGTGTCGCAAAAGACCGTGCCTGCCAAGTGCGTCAGAAATGGGGCACGCCGTCTGCGAAAGCGGACGCCAGCCTGCCGGCAGGAACGGACCGGCAAAAAGCGTCGCACAGGGGCGTTCAATCGGCAAGTGCCGCCGGTTTCGGACCGCCGTTTGCCCAGTCCAGCAGTTCGACGGTATGCACCACCGGCACATCGGTGCCGCTGCCGATCTGCATCATGCAACCGATATTGCCGGCAGCGATCACATCCGGCGTCAGAACATTCAGCGTGGCGACCTTGCGGCGTTTCAGCTCGGCCGAAATCTCTGGCTGCAGCAGGTTATAGGTGCCGGCCGAACCGCAGCAAAGATGACTGTTGGCGGGTTCCAGCACATCAAAGCCCGCACGCTTCAGCAGGTCCTTTGGTGTGGCCTTGATCTTCTGGCCATGCTGCAATGAACAGGCCGCGTGATAGGCCACCCTGAGCGGGTGCGGTACATGGCCCTGGGGCTGCAGATCGGCCAATACCTCGCTGACATCGCGTGCCAGGCCGGACACCATCGCTGCATCCCTGGCCAGGGCGGAATCATTGCGGAACATATGCCCGTAATCCTTGACCGTGGTGCCGCAACCTGAGGTGTTGATGACCACCGCATCAAGCCCGCCTTCCCGCGCCTCGGCCGCCCAGGCGCGGATGTTGGCCGCCGCGCTGGCATGACTCTCGGCCTCGCGCCCCATATGATGGGTCAGCGCGCCGCAACACCCGGCACCACGTGCAATCACCACCTCGCAGCCCAGGCGGGTCAGCAGGCGAATGGTGGCATCGTTGATATCGGTATTGAGGGCGCGCTGCGCACAGCCGGTCATCAGCGCCACGCGCATACGGCGCGCGCCCTGCGCCGGAAACACCTGCGGGTCATCGTTGCGGCTGACCGGCGGGATGCGCCGTGGCGCCATGGCCAGCATCGCCTTCAGCCGGGCATCGGGCATCAGAAAGGCAAAGGGCCGGCCGATCTTCGCGCCCAGCAGCGCCAGGCGAAAGCGGGTAGGATGCGGCAGCACCCTGGCCAGAACCCAGCGCAACAGCCGGTCCATCAGGGGGCGGCGATAGGTTGCCTCGATATGCGCGCGGGCGTGATCGACCAGATGCATGTAATGCACGCCAGAGGGGCAGGTGGTCATGCAGGCCAGGCAAGACAGGCAGCGATCAATGTGCTTGACTGTCTTTTCGTCGGCCGCGCGACCGCTCTCCAGCATGTCCTTGATCAGGTAGATGCGCCCGCGCGGGCTGTCCAGTTCATCGCCCAACACCGCATAGGTGGGGCAGGTCGCTGTGCAGAAACCGCAATGCACGCAGGCACGCAACACCTCGTTCGACCGGGCGATGGCCGGGTCGCGCAACTGGGCTTCGCTGAAGGTGGTCTGCATGCGGTGTCTCCGGCGTGGTCGGGGGCGGGTATCAGGGGCGGACAGCGTCCTGGTCGGGGTTGGTGTCGTCGGTGTCGATCATGGCATCTGCTGTGCCCGCCTCGGCACCGCGTTCGATCATCCTGATAAAGCCAATGCCCGTTGGCGCGTCGATATGGATCATCTCGAAATCGAAAAGGGGCAGTTCGGCCTTGATCCGGGGGTCCAGATGCGATTCGGCCAGATAATCCCTGATCTGTTCGGACCCCCAGGCTGCGGCCTGAGGCGGGACGCGCAGGTATTCATAGGCGGCCAGCACGCGAAACCCGTCTGCATAGCTGTCACGCAGCAGTCGCCCGGCCTGCAGCGCGGCAAGGCTGCCGACATCGCCGGCAAAGACGAAACCGTGCCGCGTCGGGAAATCGAGGCTGAAGCCCAGCATGCCATCCCCGAACTCCAGCAAACGGATGTCAGGCTCGGCGGCGCGCAGGGTCTGCTCCAATGCGGCGCGCGCGTTCCAGAATGCCATCCGCTCGCCGGCATCGGTGTCGGTCATCCGCTCGGCCGCCTGCAGCCCCGGCTTGCTGGCATGAAACAGGCCAAAAGCCACCAGGAACACCGCGATACCGCGCGTCAATGCGGGTGCCACGCCGTGAAGCCGGGCAAACGATGGTCCCAGCACCGCCGCCAACGTGACCGACAATGCCATGCAGGCAAAGGCGAAATACCACGGCGCCTGATGCCAGTAGCCGGCAAAGACAAAGCTGTACAGCGCCTTGATGATGATCCCGCCCATCGCCCCGGCCAGAATGGGCGCCCAGGCACGCGCGGCGAAAAAGCGCAGGATCGTCAGCAACAACAAAACCGCCAGAAAGGCCGGCACCAGCAGTTGCGCCACCCGGAAGGCCGCGCCGCCCAGCGCCACACGGTCGGCGGAATAGGCCGTGACGCCTTCGCGCAGTTCCACCACCGGCGAGAAGAACGTCAGCAGCGTGACCCAACTGTTGCTGAACAGGCTGCCCTCGCCCTTTGCCGCCCCGCTGACCGGCATCAGCGTGCCAACCTGATCAAGGTTATAGGCAAAATAGAGCGCCAGCATCAGTGCTACCGGCAAGACCAGCACCACGGCCTGCACCCCCCCGCGCCAATGGCTGCGGTCCGGCCACAGGACCAGCGCCAGCATGATGGCGGCGACAACGAAAACCTCGTCCAGCCGAGAGAAGACCAGCGCAGCCAGCAACACGCCCATGACCAGCCAGTACAACAACCGCTCACCATACCGCGATGCCTGCGCCGCCAGCAGCATGATACCACCGGCCAGGGCAAAGCTCAGACCTGCCTCCATGCCGTTGAACATTTCCCAGACCGACATGTTGCCCATCGACTGGCCGATCAGCAGGAAATAGGCACCCGGCGTCACCAGACAGGCCAATGCCCATGATCCGGAAAGCCGCTGCGCCGCCAACCCGCCCAGCACCGCGCCGACCCAGGCCAGAACGATCGCCGACCAGGCCACCACATTCATCACCATCAGCGGCCTGTCGCGGAACAACTCGGTCATCAGCCAGACATGATATTGCCAGAACGGATGAAATCCGTTGGTCGCGCGCATGCCATCGAAACTGTAGAAATCCGGCGGTGAATGGCGGGCAATGCCCAGATAGAGATAGGCATCGCCCGTCAGGAAAATGAATGCCGCATTGGCGCCATGATGGAAAAGCGCCATCACCGCCGGTAACAGCGTGACAACAGTGGCATAGACCAGAAACCCGACAGCGCGCATCAACACCCTCCGAACACAATCCCGGCGCTGCTCGCCGGACAGGCGCATTGCGCCTGTTCACCTGGCGAACGGCAACCCCAATTCGCCGGGTGGCACCGGATGTAGGCCCAACTGTTGCCATAACCGGCGCCAAGGCCTGATCGACGCCCGCCCCGGCTCATTCCATCAGCCCGGTGTTCAGCACACCGCGCGGGTCGAACCGTTGCCGCAGCCCTGCGGCAAGCGCCGCCACGGCGGGCTGTTCGGGGTGAAAGGGCGGCAAGGCGCGGCGGGTTTCCTCGCTGGCCCTGATCAGCGTGGCATGGCCCGCAAACGGCCCAAGCCGGGCACGCAGATCAGTGCCTTCGTCCACCAGCAGCCACAGGATGCCACCGCCCCGGTCAAACAACGCCTTTCCCTGCGCCCGCGCTGCCAGCAAAGGGGCATCGGACGGTGTGCAGGACACGCGCCACACATCGCCCGGCGGCGCGTGAAAGGGCGCAACGTCACGCACCTGCAACCACAGCGCGGCGGTTTCCTCGCGGTCCAGCAGACGCGCGGCACCAAATCGCGCCAGCAACGCCGCCAGTTCGCCCGCCCTGTAGCGCACCGAGGCCGCAAACCCCTCGATCCGCAGCACCGTGCGCCCATCAGGCAAATGTGCGGCGCCGTTCACCTCATAGGGCGAACCCAGCGCTGCGGCCATTGCCTGAACCGCCTGTTCGGGCGCGTGGCTGTCGAACACCAGCGTCGCTGCCGCCTCTGGCGCCGGCAACAGCTTGAACGCCACTTCCGTGATCACCCCCAACGTGCCCCATGTGCCCGCCATCAGCTTGACCAGGTCATAGCCGGTCACGTTCTTCATCACGCGCCCGCCATTCTTGACCACGGCACCCTGCCCATCGACAAAACGCAGCCCGATCAGACTGTCACGGCAGGCCCCCGCCTGCACCTGACGCGGGCCGGATGCATTGGCGGCAACCATGCCGCCCAGCGTTGGCGCGCCGGTGGTGCCGAACAGACCGCGATGATCCATCGGTTCGAACGGCAGGCGCTGGCCGGAGTCGTGCAACAGCGCCTCCAGGTCGGCAACCGTTGTGCCGGCGCCCGCAACCACAGTCAGCGCGCCAGGCTCGTACAGCCTGATGCCGGCCAGACCACCGGTTTCCAGCACGGCACCGGTCAGCGGCCGGCCAACCGGCCGTGTGCCCCCACCCCGCAGACGCAGCGGTCCGGTGGCGCCCTGTATTGCCTCTGCCAGTTCAGCCTCTGTGCCTGGCCGCATGCTGCTGCTTCCTTTGTTCGAAGAGGGTAGCTCGGCCGCGCATGCGGCCATGTGCCACCTGGTTCACGCCGCCCTGCGGGCCTGGCTGACCACCAGCGGAAACACCTTGGCCGGGTTCAGCAGCCAGCGCGGGTCGAACACGTCCTTGACCCGCATCTGTGCCTCCAGATCATCGGGCGCGTATTGCACTGTCATCAGATCACGCTTTTCGATGCCCACGCCATGCTCGCCGGTCAGGCAACCGCCCACCTCGACGCACAGCTTCAGGATATCGGCGCCGAATGCCTCACAGCGTTCAAGATCGCCGGGTTTGTTGGCATCGAACAGGATCAGCGGATGCATGTTGCCATCGCCGGCGTGAAAGACATTGGCCACATCCAGCCCGTATTCGCGGCTCATCTCGCCGATCCGCTTCAGCACATGCGGCAGGGCCGATACCGGGATCGTGCCATCAAGGCACATGTAGTCGTTGATCTGCCCCATTGCCCCGAATGCCGACTTGCGACCCAGCCAGATTTTCTGCGATTCCACCTCGGAGCGGCTTTCTCGAAACTCGACCGGGTCATGCCGTGCCGCAATATCCCGTATCAGGCCCAGTTGCGCGTCGATTTCAGCCTCGGACCCTTCGACTTCGACAATCAGCAAGGCTTCGCAATCCGGATAGCCCGCCTTGGCGAAATCCTCGGTTGCACGAATGCACGGCCGATCCATGAATTCGATCGCCACGGGCAGGATGCCGGCCTTGATGATATCGGTGACACAGGCCCCCGCCACCTCGTTGCTGTCAAAGCCGATCAGCACGGGCCGCGCGCCTTCCGGTTTGGGCAGGATACGCAACCACGCTTCGGTCACCACGCCAAGCTGCCCCTCTGAACCGCAGACCACGCCCAGCAGGTCATAGCCGGCCGCATCAACGAACGGACCACCAAGCGTCACAACCTCGCCATTCATCAGCACAAGGGTCACGCCCAGCAGATTGTTGGTGGTCACACCATATTTCAGGCAATGCGCCCCGCCAGAGTTCATGGCGATATTGCCGGCAATCGCGCAGGCCAGCTGGCTGGAGGGATCAGGGGCATAGAAGAACCCATCGCCTTCGACCGCGCCAGTGACCGACAGGTTGGTCATACCGGTCTGCACATGGATGAAACGGTTGGCCGTGTCGATCTGCAGAACCGACCGCAGGCGCGCCACACCCAGAATCACGCTGTCTGCCGTCGGCATTGCGCCGCCCGCCAGCGATGTGCCGGACCCCCGCGGCACCACGGGCACCGCCTCCTCATGGCAGATGCGCAGAACGGCGGCCACCTCGTCTGTGGTCGAAGGCAGCACAGCCGCCAGAGGGGCACAGCGATAAGCCGTCAACGCATCGCATTCATACGCGCGTGTCTCGTGCGGATCATGGATCACGGCATCGGGCGGCAGCACCGACTGCAGCCGGGCCACGATCTGGGCGCGCCTGGCCAGCACAGCCGGGTTCGGTTCAGGCATTTCCACGGAGATCCCCCCCTGCATTGGTAAGAAAAGATAACCAATTTCGACCGAAAGTCCAGCATGAACCGCCAAACGCCACGCAGGCGTCAGGAAAGATAGCCGATCGCCTCGTCCACCTGCTGCACATCACCGAACGACCGCGCAATGGTGATCAGGCTTCCCATATGCTCGGCATCAGACCGCGCCGCATTGGCATCCGACAACAGGATCACGCGGAAATTCTCCATCATCGCATCGCGCGCCGAGCTTTCGCAGCAGACATTGGTCATCGTGCCGGCAATCAGCACCGTGTCGATCCCGCGCGCGCGCAGCATGTCTGGCAAAGGGCAGGCACCCGGCAGAAATGCCGAAAAGCGGTCCTTTTCCACCTCGATGTCTTCGGGTTCGGGCGTCAGGCCATCGAACAGCGCATGTTCAGGGCGCCCGTGCTGCAGGCTATCGCGTATCCTGGTGCCAAAGTCCGGGGGCATGACGGCGTCGAACATCACATGCCAGTCGCGCTGTGAGGGGGGAAACGCCGAACGCACCCACACCACAGCGCCCCCTGCCGCCCGCATTGCCCGCGCCATCCGGTTGATCGCCGGCACGATGGCGCGCGCTATCGGCACCTCCAGCAAGGCCCCTTCCGCACAAAAGATATGCTGCATGTCGATGACCACCAATGCACAGCGCGCCGGCGGCAAGGGGGCAAAGCGGTGCAACCGGCCATGGCGGGCAATCAGATGCGCCTGCAGGTCATCAGGCAGGGTGGATGGATGCATGGCACGTCTTTCCTTTCTGCGGCATGATGGGCTCAGGCAGCACCGGCACAAGGTACCCCATGCGCAAGTCGATACAACAGGTCGAAAGGCCCGGCAGCCACGGCGCCCCAATCGCAGGTCGGCGGTGGGCGGTCTGCCGATGCCGCGCATGACAACGCGGCTTCGGCTTGGCTACCTTGATCCGTTCCGCCCCTTTTGCTGGCGCGAGGGAAACACGGCCAGGGGCAGTTTCATCGATGCGCTGGAGACGAGACTGTCCAATCCCGTGTCGATCGACTGGCAGCCGGGTGACCTGGCCGAACTGCCTGCACTGCTGGCAACGGGGCAGATCGACGCCATCGCCGCCAAGGCCATGACCCCCGCGCGCGCCGGTCTCCTCACCTTTTCCGAACCGCTGCTGCAAACTGCGGCGGCCCTCTTTGTAGCGGCCGGCGGCACTGCACCGGCCCTGACCTGCGCCGGCACGGCCGTCATCGCCACCCCGGCCAGCGGCCCGCTTCCCGGCATCATCCGGCAGCAGGCGCCGCGCAGCCGGCTGCTGCTGACCAAAGGCTACGACGACACCCTTGCCGCGCTTCTGTCCGGCCGCGCCGATCTGGCCGCGC
>JAFIED010000186.1 GCA_020832805.1 Pararhodobacter sp. | reverse complement strand
TTCACCCCCGGAGTATTTGCGGCAAGATGAAGAGGCGGGCTGTGCGCCCAGGCCGGGGCGCGCGCCCCGCCGGGCGCGATCAGCGCGAGCCGTCGGGGATGGAGAGGCCGATTTCCTCGTAATAACGCAGGGCACCGGGGTGCAGCCGCATGCCGCCATCGTGCACGGCATAGTCGAGGCTGATGTTGCGCAGCCAGGGCTGGGTCTCGCCTGCGGCCTCGGCCTGTTCCCAGAAGGTGCGGGTGATCAGATAGACCGTGTCATCATCAAGATCGGCACGCACCGTCACCCCCACGGCAGCCCCGTGGGTATAGACATCATCGGCATTGACCACGCCATCGCCATAGGTGCCGGCGGGAATGACCCCCGGTTCGGCACCGGTGCGGCTGGTCATGGCCTGCGCGGGTTCGCTGGCCTCGAATTCTGCCTGGGTCAGGCCCAGCAGGCGCAGCCGGGCGGTTTGGGCCAGCTGATCGACCTGCGGAAAGGGCGCGATGCCCCCATTCACGAAGACATCGAACTGCCGGTCCTGGAACCCCTGCAGCGCCGAAGACCAGGAGCCGCGCACGTTCTCGTAATCCTCGCCCGCGCGCATGCCGGTCAACCCCTCGATCCAGGCATGGGCCGAGTTCCATGCCCCGCCCCCCGGCGGCCCCAGAAAGACCGACCGGCCGCGGATATCATCAAGGCTTTCGATACCGCTGTCGGCATAGACGACATAGTGATACTGCCCATAGGGAAACCAGAAGACCAGTTGCAGGTTCTCGGCCAGTTCGGGCGCCTCGGGCAGTTCCTGATACATGGCGCGGCCTTCGCGCATGAACAGATAGATCTGCGGCGAGGTCATGGAAAAATCGAGCTCGCCCATGGCGACCTCGATCTGGTGGCGGGTGGCCGCGCCCGTGGCATCGACATTGATGCGGTACTGGCCCTGCGCCTGATTGACCAGGGTGGCCATCGTGGTCATCACCAGATAGGCCGACGAGCCGGGCGCGATGGTGGCCATGCGCAGGGTTTCCTGGGCCTGGGCCGTGGCGGCCATGCCGGCCATGCAGGCGCCGGCAAGGGCGCCCTTGATCAGTTGGTTCATGGGGTCTTTCCTCCTTGTTGAACGGGGGTGCCGGTTTGAGTGTGTGGCGGGGCCGCGGCGGCAGGCGCCGGCGATGATGCCGCAAGGCGCCGCAGCCCGCGCGCGTTCAGCAAGACCAGGACGACGGCGGCAGCCAGCCCGGCCAGGGCGATGGCGGTATCGGGCGACATGGCGGCAAGGCCGGCGCCAAGGCGGCACAGGCGCAGCGGCAGCGGCAGGCGCCGGCCCTCCCACCCGCCCAGGCCGGTGACCAGCATCCAGGTGGTGACGGCAAAGGCGCCCAGCGCCCAGCCCAGGCCAGTCAGGCTGAAACCCGGCAGGATCAGCAAAAGATCGGGGTGCAGCACGAACAGGAAGGGAATGACGAAGCCCGCAATGGCCAGGCGCAGCGCGGTGAAGCCGGTTTCCATCGGCCCGGCCCCGGCGATGGGCGCAGCGGCAAAGGCGGCCAGCGCCACCGGCGGGGTGATGACGCTGAGCACGCCGAAATAGACCACGAACAGATGCGCCGCCACCAACGGCACGCCCAGCCGCTGCAGCGCCGGGCCCAGCACGATGGCGATCAGCAGATAGGCCGCGCCGGGCGGTACCCCCATGCCCATGATCAGGCAGGCCCCGGCCACCAGCACCAGCGCCAGAAACAGCGAGGTATCGGCCAGTGACAGCACCCCTTCGGCAAAGCGCAGCCCGATGCCGGACATGTTGATCACACCGATGACGAAGCCGATGGCGGCAACGATGATCATGATCGTGGCCGCCGTGCGCCCGGCGTCGACCAGCGCGGCCCACCAGCGCGCGGGGTGACGAAAGGCCGGAAAGAAAGCCAGCGACAGGACCATGGCCGAGCCCAGCGCATAGAAACCCGCGTTCTGCGCGGTGCGCCCGGTCATCAGCACCCAGATGATCACCCCCAGCGGCAACCAGAACGCCAGGCTGCGCAGCCAGTCCACCCCGGCGATGCGCGGCAACTCGGACGGCTTTGGCGGGGCAAGGTTCAGCCGCCGTGCCTCGATATAGACCACGGCGAAAAGCGAAACATAGTAAAGCACCGCCGGGATCAGCGCCGCGGTGATGATCTGCAAATAGGGAATGCCGGTAACATCGGCCATCAGGAAGGCCACCACGCCCATGACCGGCGGCATGATCTGCCCGCCGGTCGATGCCGCGGCCTCGACCGCGCCGGCAAAGCGAGGCTGAAAGCCTGCGCGCTTGATGATCGGAATGGTAAAGACACCGGTAGAGACAACATTGGCGATGGGCGAGCCGGACAGCGTGCCAAAGGCCGAGGACCCCAGGATTGCCGCATGCGCCGGCCCGCCGGCAAAACGCCCGGTGGCGGCAAAGGCCATGCGCAACAGCACATCCCCCGCGCCCGAGGCCTGCAGCACGGCGCCGAACACGATGAACACCAGCACCACGCGGCTGACCACCTCGACCGGGCGGCCGAAAACGCCATCGGTGGAAAACCACAGGTTGTTGGCCACCCGCGTCCAGCTGGCCCCTGCCCCGCCCCAGTCGGTTGGCGTCAGGATATAGAGGGCAGCCAGTGCGTAGACCGCCAGCATGACCAGGCCAAAGCGCCGCCAGACCAGATAGCCCAGCACCGCGATGGCCGCCCAGCCGGTGGCGAACTGCGCCGGCGCGATCCGGATGAAAAAGGCTTCCTGCCGGATCATCACATCGGCCCAGTTCCACAGCGCCCAGATCATGAACCCGGCCAGCGCCAGATGCAGGGCCATGCGCAACAGTTCGCCGCCGGGTCCGGCCAATGACGACGGCACCGGGTCGTCGCCCGCTGTCGTGGTCTCTCCCAGCGCCAGCATCAGAAAACCGATGGTCGTGGCCAGCCCCACCGCCAGGGCGGTGAACCAGGTGACATCGAACACGCCGAACCCCGCCGCATGCACCGCCAGCGCGGCCAGTGCCACGGCACAAAGCTGGATGGTTGCGGCAATGGCGGCACGCAATCCATGCGCGATGCGCCGCGCCGCCTGTGACGTCGCCTGAGGCATGGCCTGACTCCTCCCTGATCGAACTGTGCTGGACCGACGTTGTGGATGCATGATATTTCGCCCTTGCGTGCCGGCAGGCGGCACGCGGTGGTCTGACGGCAGGCCGGCGAAACGGGGGGGGCGCGGCACGTGCAGGACCTGGGCAATCGTTCGCTTGACCGGGGGTTGACGGTGCTGGAGGTGCTGACCCGGCCCGGCCCCGCCACGCTGGCCGAGCTGCATCGCGCCACCGGGCTGCCAAAATCAAGTCTGCGGCGGTTACTGGCCACGCTGATGGCCCGCGGCGTGGTGCATCGCTCTCGGCAGGATGGGCGCTATCGGTCGGTGGTGGCCATGCCCGGCGCCGGGTTTCAGCCCGGACGGGGGCACGAGGCGCGCTTTGTCACCCTGGCCTGGCCGCATATGCAGGCGCTGACGCTGGATATCGGCTGGCCCAGCGATCTGCAGGTGCCCCGCGAACGCGCCATGCTGATGATCGAAAGCGCCCGCGCGCTGACACCGTACAAACTGTGGCAGGGCCGGATCGGCACGCTGATCAACATGTTCGGCGCCGCCTCTGGCCGGGCCTGGCTGGCGGCGCTGCCGCAGGCCGAGGCGCTGGAACTGCATCGGCGACTGGCTGACGACCCCGCGCTGGGGCCGGGCCGGTTTCGCATGGATGAAGCGGCATTTCTGGTCATGCTGGCCGAGACACGCGCGCGCGGTTACGCGCTGCGCCAGCCCGGCTATGGCGGCGAGATTCTGGCCCATGACCAGCTGTCGGCGCTGGCGCTGCCGATCCGGTTTCAGGGGCGCCCGGTGGGCACGATCAACACGACATGGTTGCGTGACTCGCTGACCGCACCCGATTTTGCCGCGCGCTATCTAAACCGCATCCGCCTGTGCCGCGACAGGATCGAGGCGGCGCTGACGGCGGCGGCGGCCACAGGCCCTGCCCTACCGGCCACCCCGGGCGACGGTGGCGCGGGTACAACAGGCCGGGCACAGGGCTGACCCGCCCCCTGCCCGACCATGACATCCGGGTTACTGCGCCGCAAAAAGCGCGGCATGGTCCTGGCGCAAGTCACGCTTCAGGATTTTGCCGCTGGCGTTCTTTGGCAGGCTGTCGGCAATGACCACATGCTTGGGCGCCTTGAAACCGGCCAGCGTGTCACGGCAGTAGGCCATGACCGCATCGGCACTCAGTGACGCGCCCGCCCTGGGCACCACAACCGCCGTCACCGCCTCGATCCATTTGGGATGCGGCACGCCGAACACCGCAACCTCGGCCACATCGGGGTGACGAAAGATCGCTTCCTCGACCTCGCGGCTGGCGACATTCTCGCCGCCGGTCTTGATCATGTCCTTCTTGCGATCGACGACATACAGATAGCCATCCTCGTCGAACCGCCCCAGATCGCCACTGTGAAACCAGCCGTTGCGAAAGGCATCTGCCGTCTTTTCGGGGTCGTTGTAGTATTCGGTAATCAGATGCGGGCTGCGATGCACGATCTCGCCCACCTCGCCCACGGGTACGGGGTTGTCCTCGTCATCGACGACACGGGTTTCGACATTCAGCGCGGGGCGCCCGGCAGACCCCAGCTTGCTGAGTTGTTCCTCTGGCAGCAGGATGGTGGCCAGCGGCGCCATCTCGGTCTGGCCGTAAAAGTTGTACAGCCGCATGTTGGGCAGCCGCTGCGCCAGTTCCTCGATCACCGCGGTGGGCATGATCGACGCGCCATAATAGCCCGCCTGCAGGCTGGACAGGTCACGCGTGTCGAAATCGGGGTGGCGCAACAGGCCGATCCAGACCGTCGGCGGGCAGAAAAGCTTGGTCACGCCATGCGCCTCGATCGCGGCCAGCATCTCGGCCGGGTCGGCCTTGTCGTGCAGGATCGAGGTGGCACCCAGATACATGTCCGGGGTCAGAAAGCAGTCAAGCTGCGCACAGTGAAACAGCGGCAGACAGTGCAATTCGATGGCATCGGGCTTCATCTCGCCATCAATGATGCAACTGGTCCATTGCGCGTAAAGCGCCGCCGAGGTCAGCAGCGCGCCCTTGGGGCGGGATTCGGTGCCCGAGGTATACATCATCTGGATGGGGTCATCGGGCGACACATCGGTCCAGACCGCGGTCGCGTCCGGGTGATCCAGGATTGCAGAGGCCGGTTCCCAGCCCGCCGGGGCCGGTGTGCCGGCATGGGGAATGGCAAAGCGCGGCAGCGCCAGCCCGGCCTCGGCCATGGCGGCATCGGCGGTTTCGCACAGCGCATCCTCGGCCAGGATAAGGCGCGCACCGGAATGGGTCAGCACATAGGCCACGTCATGCGCGTTCAGCATGAAGTTGATCGGCACAACCACCGCACCCAGCCGCGCAATGGCAAAACGCAGCACCACGAAGGCACGATTGTTATGGGACAAGAGCGCCACCCGGTCGCCCTTGACGATACCGCGTGCCGCCAGCGCGTTGGCGGCGCGGTTCACGGCGGCGTCAAGCTGGGCATAGGTCTCGGCCTCGCCGCGAAACACCAGCGCGGTCTTGCCAGGTGCCCGCGCCGCCGAACGGCGCGGCAGGTCGCCCAGTTGCTGGCTGCGTGCCTGACGGATAAGTTGGCTGTCTTTCATCTGTGTCACTCTCGGTTTTCTGGCTGCCGCCTGCCCGGTGTCATGCCGGACAGGCGGTAACGTCAGCGGTCAGGGTCAACGGCCCGGCACCATGCCCGGCATCATCGGCCCATGAAGCCCGGCACCCAAAGCACCAGCCCCGGAAAGGCCACCAGCACACCGATCAGGAACAAATCCATCACGATGAACCACGCCACGCCCTTGAAGATGGTGGTGGTCTTGACCAGGTTGCCGACCACGCTCTTGATGACAAACACATTCATCCCGATAGGCGGGGTGATCATGCCGATCTCAAGCAGCTTCACCAGCACGATGCCAAACCACAGATAGCTCCAGCCCGCATCGCCCACCACGGGCAGGATGATGGGCAGGGTCAGCAGCATGGCGCCGATGGGTTCCAGGAACATGCCCATCAGCAGATAGACAACCACGATGCCCAGGATCAGCACCAGCGGGTTGGTGGCGATCGACAGAATGCCCGAAGACAGGAAATCGCCCGCACCGGAAATCGCCAGAAACCGGGTCAGCATGCTGGCGCCGATGGCAATGATCAGCAGCGCGGCGGTGGTCATCAAGGTCTCGCGCGCCGCCGCCAGGAACCGGCCCCAGGTCATTTCGCCGGTCATGATGGCCACCAGACAGGCCAGTGATGCGCCCACCGCGCCCGCCTCGGTCGGTGTAAAGACGCCGCTGAACAACCCGCCAAAGATGCCTGCGATGATCAGCAGGATCGGCCAGGTATCACGCAGCGCAAGGATCTTTTCCCGCATCGTGTAGCCCTTGCCGCGCTCTGGCGCCAGCGCGGGGTTCAGCCAGACGCGGATCAACACGACAGCCACATAGCCCAGTGCCGTCATGATGCCTGCCACCATGCCGCCCAGGAAAAGATGCGTGATGTTTACCTGCGCGATCACCCCGTACAGGATCAGGATGATCGACGGCGGGATCATCGCGCCGATGGTGCCGGCCACCGCCACCGTGCCGGTGGCCAGTTCGGGGTGATAGCGGTGTTTCATCATCTCGGGGATGGCAATGCGCCCCATCGCCGCCGAACAGGCAATCGATGACCCTGACACCGCCGCAAACCCCGCAGAGCCAAAGATCGACGCGATTGCCAGACCGCCGGGAAGGCCGGAAAGCCAGATACGGGCGGCGTTGAACATGCCCTTGGTCAGTTGCGTGTGATAGCTGATGAACCCCAGAAACAGGAACATCGGTATCGAACTGAGAATCCAGCTGGAGGTAAAGCGATAGGGAACGATGTTCATCGCCCCCCAGGCCACGCGCGGGCCCATCAGGATGTAGAGCCCGACAAAGGACACCCCGATAAGGGCAATCCCGATGGGCACTTTCAGCGCGATCAGACCGATCAGTACGCCAAGGCCAGCAAGGCCGATTTCAACGTCACTCATTGAGGAAATTCGCATTCATATCGGTTTCGTTCAAGCCGCTGCGCCAGGCGGCGATCGTGGTCACCACCCGATAGCCGGCAATGGCGATCATCAGTCCCGCACCGATCGGCACCGCCCAGTAACCCGGCCAGACGGAAATCAGGGCCGACCCCTGTTCCATCGTCGCGCCGCGCCGTGTCTGCGTGACGGCCTCGGTATATCCGCCGATCATCACCAGGCTGATCACCCCGACGGTCAGGATGCCGGAAAACACCCCCAGCCCGGTTTGCGCCACTTTCGGCAACAGGTCGGATACGATCTCGACCGAGATATGGGCCCGCTTCTCCTCAGCCACACCGATGGCGAGGAAAACCAGGATCACCATGTAGAAATGTGCCACGATGACGATCGTGCCGGTCAGCGGGGCGTTGAAGAAATAGCGCCCGATCACATCGGCGGTGACATGCAGCATCTTCAGCACCTCGCACAGCGCGCCGATGGCCGAGGCCGAACTGGACAGCAGTGAAAGCCCCCTGCCGATCCAGTAGGCAACAGCGCCCAGCGCTGCGTGAATCTTATGGAAAGTCGCGCCGATCGAGGACATGGCAAGCGCCTCCGCCAGGAAAAGTCGGATCAGGGGCCGGGCGCCGCCCTGTCTGTCGGCGCCCGGCCTGTTTCAGCTGTCAGACGGACTTACTGGCCAAAGGTGGCCAGGTCGACCCGCGAGAACAGCTCGTTGTAATAGATCTCGGCCAGTTCATCGGCGCTGGAAACCTCGCTGGTCAGCGCCGTCCAGCGCTCCATCAGCTCGGTCAGTTGCGCAGCCACCTCGTCGCCATTCTCGATGCCGAACCGCTCCTGGTAGACGCTGGCCACCAGTTCCAGGTCAGCTTCGATCAGCTGGGCATTCAGATCCAGCAGTTCCTGGCTGGCAATGCCGTATTCGATGCCCAGTTCGGGTGCCCGCTCACGGCCCGAGCGCGCCTCTTCGATATAGGCCCAGGTGACGGCGGCCGACACGTCAGAGCTGAAGCGCAGCACCTGCTCGCGCTGTTCGTCGCTCAGGTCGCGCCAGCTGTCCAGGTTCATCGTGATCGGCGCCAGGAACTGCGCGCCCGGCAGGCCGACATGGACATAGCGCACCACGTCGATCAGGCCGAAGTTGACGAAGTCGGCGGTGTTGGAGGCCGTGCAGTCGACCACGCCCTGGTTCAGTGCCTCAAGCGTTTCGTTGATCGACATCGACACCGGCGTGGCGCCGACCGATTCAATCCAGCGCGACCAGAAGGCACCGGCAGCGCGGATACGCTTGCCGCGCAGATCATCGGCGGTTTCCAGCGGCATCATGCACTGCAGCGCATAGGTGGTGGTCGACAGCCCGCCCAGATACAGCTGGTTCTGCTCGGCCACTTCGGCCATGCAGTCGGGGCAGTGCAGCATGATGAACTCGTTGATCGCTCCGGTAAAGGCGGTCGAGCTGAGTTCGCTGGCGAACTGCTCCAGCTCGGCGATCTGCGAGAACTCGGACGCCATGTTGATATTGGGAAAATCCGACGGGAAATAGGCCATCAGGTTGAAGGTCATGTCCGCCACGCCGTCGCGCACGCCGGCATTCGATTCGGCGAAGTTCAGCAAGGACAGCGGGAAAACCCGGATGGTCAGGTCGCCATCGGTGGCTTCGCGCAGCGCGACGGCGTATTCCTCCAGCAAACGCGAGGGCGTCGCGCCCGGGGGCCAGCCGCTGGCGAAACGCAGCGTGGTTGCATCGGCGCTGCCTGCGGTGGCCAGCACCGCAGTGCTGGCCATACCCAGCATCGATGCACCCGCAAGGAGCGTGGTGATAGTGGTCTTCATGGTTACTTCCTCCCGTATTGCCATGATCGGTCTGCTTTGCCCTGCCAACGCGGCGGGCGTCGCTCTTTATGACAAGCCATTCAAGCTTGTCCGTGCCTGTTGCCGGAATCAAGCATTACCCGACGCACAGTCGTCAAAACCGCGCCGCGCGCTTTTCCTGAAACGCCGCCAGCCCTTCGGCAAAGTCAGGCGTCTCTCCGGCCAGTTTCTGCAATTTCCTCTCTGTTTCCAGCGCCGTGGCGAAGTCGGCGTCAGCTGCCTGCCACGCGGCCTTGCGGATCAGCGCATAGCTGCGGCGGGGCCCCCGGGCCAGTTGCTGCGCGATGGACTGCGCGGTTTCCTCTACCGCGTCATCCTCGGTCAGGCGGGTGATCAGCCCCCAGTCATGCGCCTGCGGGGCGGGTATCTTTTCGGCCAGCAACATCATCTCCATCGCCCGCACACGGCCCACCGCGCGGTTCAGCAGCCAGGTTGCCCCGCCATCGGGGATCAGCCCGATCCGCGCAAAGGCTTCCAGAAAATAGGCGCTGCGCCCGGCCACGATGATGTCGCAGGCCAGCGCGATCGAGGCCCCCACCCCCGCCGCCGCCCCCTGCACGGCCGATATCAGCGGCACCGGCAGATCGCGGATTGCCAGCATCAGGGGGTTGTAATCCTCTTCCAAGGTCTGGCCCACATCGAAATTCTGCATGTCGGCGGGCATCGCAGCCTTCAGGTTGGCGCCGGTGGAAAACGCGCGCTCGCTGCCGGCCAGGACAATGGCGCGGGCGCTTTGGGCCTCGGCCGTGATGGCATTGTGCAACTCATGGGCCATCTGCGGGGTCAGGGCATTCATGGATGCGGGGTCATTCAGCCGCAGCGTACTGACCGCCCCTGCCCGCTCGATCAGGATTGAATCGCTCATGATGTTTCTCCTTCCTTCCAGCCCGGCTCTGCCCACCAGGGGAAAAAGCCCGGCATGTCGCGCGAGACCTTCTCGGGGAAGGCGGGCGCGCGTTTTTCCATGAAGCTTGCCACCCCTTCGGCGGCATCGGCGGAAGAACTGCGCGCGGCAATGGCGCGGCTGTCAATGCGATGCGCCTGCATCGGGTGGTCGGCGCCCGCCATGCGCCACATCATCTGGCGGGTCAGCGCAATGGATACCGGCGCCGTGTTGTCGGCGATTTCACGCGCGATGGCATGGGCGGCATCCAGCAGCGCATCCGGCGCATGGACCGACCGCACCAGACCGCCGCGCAGCGCCTCTGACGCATCGAACACCCGGCCGGAATAGCACCATTCCAGCGCCTGCGACATGCCCACAAGACGCGGCAGGAACCAGGCCGAGGCGGCCTCGGGCACGATGCCGCGCCGGGCAAAGACAAAACCGAAACGCGCCTTGTCAGATGCGATGCGCATATCCATCGGCAATTGCATCGTGGCGCCGATGCCCACCGCCGGGCCGTTGACCGCGGCAATCACCGGCTTCAGGCAGTTGAACAGGCGCATCGCCAGAATGCCGCCCATATCGCGGTTCGTCGGGGCGGCCCAGACGGCCGGATCGGTCGATGCCGGATCGACCCGCGCCGCGGTAAAGGCATCCGGCGCATCCAGATCGACCCCCGCACAGAACCCGCGCCCGGCGCCGGTGACGATCAGCGCACGCACCGCATCATCGGCATCGGCCTGATCCAGCGCCGCCAGCATGTCATCCAGCATGGCCTGGGTAAAGGCATTCAGCCGGTCAGGCCGGTTCAGCGTCAGGGTCATCACGCCATCGGCAATGTCGGTGGTGATCGTCTGGCCGGTCATGGTGCTGTGTGCTGCCTTTCGCGTCTTCAGGTTCAGGATAGCGCTGACGGGTTCAGGGCGATGGCATCTTCCAGCCGGGCGATCTGTGCGCCGCGCCAGAAATCCTCGATATGCTTGCGCGCCCATTTCTCGGCCCTGTCGCCATCGCGGTCGCGCATTGCGGCGATGATGTTGGAATGCGCCTCGATCTGGCGGCGGTAGAATTGCGGTGCAAAAGGCGCGATCCGCGTGAAGCCGCGAAACAGCAACAGCGCGATGGGTTCGCGCGCCAGGCCCAGCACGCGGTTGCGGCCCATCTCGGCCACGCTGGTATGAAACTGCTCGTCCAGGGCGATGGTATGCGCCATCTGCCCCTCGGCTGCCACAAGCTGGGCATGCACCAGTTGCAACGATTCGATTTCTTCCTCTGCCGCGCGCTCTGCGGCGATGCGGGCCGCCAGTGGCTCGGTCACCATGGTGACCTCCCACAATTCACGAAAGGTGACCTTCATCAGGGCCATGGCGCGCCCGGCGCGGGTGACCAGCTGATCGGCCTGCGGCACCCGGACCTCCAGGCGGCGCGGCGAGGGGCGGTGCACCAGCCCGTCGCTTTCCAGCTGGCGCAACCCCTCGCGCACGGTCGAGCGGGTGACACCGAACATCGCACCCAGCTCTGCCTCGCCCGGCAGTTGATCGCCGGGCTTCAGGTCGCCACGCAGGATCTGTGCCTCGATCTCTTCGGCGACCTGATGATAGGCATAGCCACCTTGTGATGTCCGGAAATCCGCGCTCATGGTAACGCCTCGCGGTGACGCAGGCCTTTGCCGCGCCGACACATCGGTACCTGACGCAGAACGTCGGTCATTCACCCCCCTGTTCCCCCTTGGCCGGCCTCTAGCGTCCGACACTGCGGCAAGATGGCGGGTCTTTTGTCGGTTTGTCAATTGCAGAATCCACCGGCTGACAAACGGGTGAAAGCCGTGCGGTGGCCAGGCGGCCGATCCCCTTGCACGGGCGCTCACCGGGGGCCCTTGACCGCCCGGGACAGCGCAAAGAGCGCTGTTCTAGCGGCTTGATGCCCCGGCCCGCGGCCGCGCGGCTTGTGCCCGGAACACCGGTTGCGTAGTGAGTCGCCAGGGCGATGCGAAATCGCGGGAACACAGATGCGCCCGCCAACAGCCGAAGATGATAACAGGACAGGGTCCCTGCCGATGGCGATCTATGTGGATGCCGATGCCTGCCCCGTAAAGGCCGAGGCCGAACGCGTGGGCACGCGGCATGGGCTGACGGTTTTCATTGTGTCGAATGGCGGCATCCGGCCATCGGCCAACCCGCTGGTGCAGACCATCATCGTGGCCGAAGGGCCCGACGAGGCCGACAAATGGATCGCCGAACGTGCCGGGCCGGCTGACGTGGTGGTCACGGGCGACATCCCGCTGGCCGCACGTTGCATCGAGGCCGGCGCGCAGGTGCTGCGGCATAATGGCGAGCCGCTGACCGCGGCGAATATCGGCAATATCCTGGCGACCCGTGACCTGATGGCCGATCTGCGCGCCGGCAACCCGTTCATGCAGGGTTCCGGGCGCGGGTTTCAAAAGGCCGACCGCTCGCGCTTTCTGGACGCGCTGGAAAAGGCGGTGCGCCGCGCATCCGGACAGGCGCCGGTTTAACCCTCCAGCATGGCCTGCATGCGCGCGCGCATGATGTGTTTTTGCGGCTTGCCGGTCACGGTGGCCGGGAACTCCGGCACGATGCGGATATGCTTTGGCACCTTGAAATGCGCGATCTGGCCCTGACAAAAGGCGCGCAATGCCTCTTCGGTCGGTGCGGTGCCCGGCGCGGGCACGATCCAGGCGCAGACGATCTCGCCCAGAACGGGATCCGGTATGCCAAAGACCTGCGCCTGATCAACCTGCGGATGGCGGAACAGGAATTCCTCGATCTCGCGCGGATAGATGTTTTCGCCGCCGCGGATGATCATGTCCTTGACCCGGCCGACGATCCGGCAAAAGCCCTGCTCATCCAGCGTGGCCAGATCGCCGGTCATCATCCAGCCATCGCGGATGGAAGCTGCCGTGCGCGCGGGATCGTCCCAGTAGCCCTTCATCACCGAATAACCCCGCGTGCACAATTCGCCCGCCTGCCCCACCGGCAGGATGGCCCCGTCTGCGCCCACGATCTTGACCTCCAGATGGGGATGGACGCGGCCCACCGTGGCGCAGCGCTCGGCCACCGGGTCATCGGTAAAGCTTTGAAACGACACCGGCGAGGTTTCGGTCATGCCATAGCAGATGGTCACCTCGCTCATGTGCATCTCGGCGATCACGCGTTCCATCACCTCGACCGGACAGGGCGCCCCGGCCATGATGCCGGTACGCAGACAGGCCAGATCACGCGGGCGGGCAGACTGCGCGGCCAGCAGGCCCGAAAACATGGTCGGCACGCCATACAGGGCCGTGCAGCGCTCGGCGGCGACGGCATCAAGCGTGGCCTCGGCCTCGAACCCCTCGCCGGGAAAGACCATGGCCGCCCCCTTGGTCACGCAGCCCATGACCCCCATCACCATGCCGAAACAGTGATAGAGCGGCACCGGAATGCACAGCCGGTCGGTTTCGGTCAGGCGCATGCGATCGGTGACAAAGGCCGCGTTGTTGACGATGTTGTAATGGCTCAGCGTGGCCCCCTTGGGCGCACCGGTGGTGCCGGATGTGAACTGGATGTTGATCGCATCATCGGGGTTCAGCGTGGTGTCGATCGCCGCCAGCCGCAACAGCTGCGCGGGGCCTGCCAGCGCTTCCAGCGCGGCAAAGCTCATGGCGCCCGGGCCGGGGTCGTCATCGGTGACCACGACCGCGCGCAGTTGCGGCAACCGCGCCGAGACCAGCCGGCCGGGCTGCGCCTGCGCCAGTTCAGGCGCCAGATCGTGCAGCATGCCCAGATAATCCGACGTCTTGAACCCGCGCGCCAGCACCAGCGCCGAACAGCCTGAAAGCGACAGCGCATGTTCAAGCTCGGCGCGCTGATAGGCCGGGTTGATATTGACCAGCACAGCACCGATCCGGGCGGTGGCGAACTGGGTCAGCAGCCATTCCAGCCGGTTCGGCGCCCAGATGCCCACCCGGTCACCCCGCCCCAGCCCCAGCGCCAGAAACCCCGCCGCCAGCTGATCAACCCGGCGATCCAGGTCATACCAGCTAAGCCGTACACCCTGCGCCACGAACACCGCCGCATCGCGCGGGCCGAACCGCGCGACGGTCTGGCGCAACAGCTGCGGAATGGTCACATATTGCAGCGCCGGGCTGCGATGGCCGGCGACATATGACCGCCCGTCCTGCGGGCGCAGCATGTCACGCGCAAGCGGCGTACCCGGTGGCCCGTAGGGCGCCGCGATCCGCCCCGAAAGACTTTCGTTCAGGATCGACATCGGCCCGCCCCCCTTTACATCAGCCGCCAGTCGCCGCTGGCCTCGTAGGCATCGGCGGCCTGATAGAGAACCATTTCATTCCAGGGTTTGGCAACCAGCATCACACCGACCGGCAACCCTTCGGACATGCCGCAGGGCAGCGAAATCGCCGGAAAGCCCAGTGCATTATAGGGCGCCGTATTGCCCACCATCTCGAACGCGCGGTGGATGAATTCGGCAATCGAGCAATCGGCGGGCGGGATCGGCTGCGGCTTCATGGGCATGGTGGGCAGCAACAGCATGTCGATGCGGCCCATCTCGGCCATGAAGCGGTCGCGCACACCGCGCATCATGTTCTGTGCCTTGCCATAAAAGCGCCCGCGATACTGGGTCTGGAAATACTCGCCCAGGAACATGCAGACCTTCAGCGAGGGGGTCAGTTCATCGGCACGGTTGCGCCAGGTGGCCAGTTGATCGGTCAGCGAGGGCAGAAAAAGGCCGCGATAATTGGTGCCGCTGGCGTTGCCATGCATCATCAGATCCTGCAATCCCTCGACAGTGATCGGCAACCACAGGTCGGCGGCGTGGTCATGTTCGGGGATCGACATCTCGACCAGTTCCGCCCCCAGCCCCGACAAACGCTCGGCCGCCGCGCGGACCTTGGCGTCCACATCGGGTTCCGATTCGGGCCTGCCGAACCCCTCTTTCAGCACGCCGATGCGCAGGCCGCGCACCCCGCGCCCCAAGGCCTCGGTATAGCGATAGACCTTTGGCGCATACTGGCGCGGGTCCAACCCGTCTTCGCCCGCGATGACCTCCAGCAGCAGGGCATTGTCGGCCACGGTGCGGGTCATCGGCCCGGCGTGGTCGATGGTCTGTTCGATCGGCACGATGCCCGAATAGGGCACCAGCCCGTGCGTGGGCTTCATCCCCACGATACCGCATTTCGACGCGGGCATGCGGATCGAGCCGCCCTGATCGCCGCCGATCCCCATGTCGGCCTCGCCGGTGGCCACCAGCACGGCCGTTCCGCCGGACGAGCCACCAGCCGAATACCCCGGTTTCCACGGGTTGTGGATCGGCCCCGTGGCGTTGGTATGCGAGCCACCGGACAGGCACAGGTTCTCGCAATGCGCCTTGCCGATGATGATGGCGCCGGCGTCCAGCATGCGGGTGACCACCGTGGCGTCGATTTCGGGCGTGTAGCCTTCCAGGATGGCGGTGCCGTTCATCATCGGAACGCCGGCCAGCGCCACATTGTCCTTCAGCACGATCCGGCGGCCGCGCAGCGGGCCATCGACGGCGCCATGCACCTCGGTCTTGTAGTACCAGGCGTTCAGCGGGTTTTCGGACGGGCCGGGGCGGTATCCGGGACTGCGCGGATAGCGCACGACCGGCAGGTTGTCCGGCGCGGTGTTGACCCGGTCATAAACCTGCAGGTTTCCCTCCATCACCGTCAGGAACTGGCCCAGTTCATCATCCGACAGCGACATGCCGAAGCGGTCTGCCATGGCGCGCATATGGGCATGGCTGGGGCGTTTGACGGTCATGGCATTTCCCTGTGGTCTGGGGTGGTCTGGCAACGGGCTGATGTAGGGGGTCGGGACCGGGGCAGACGGCGCAATGGGGCGCGGTGCCTGCCGGTAAGCCGGGGGCGATACCGGTGGCGCCAAGACCGGCGGCGGGACCGGAGCGAGAACCGCAGCCGGTGCCGGGGATACCCCCTGCGGGGCCGGCGCGGGGAAGGCGGCGGGCATGGCCGCCGCAGGCATG
>JAFIED010000183.1 GCA_020832805.1 Pararhodobacter sp. | reverse complement strand
ATGCCTTGATCTGATCCACGACCGTGGCCACAGCCATGTCGATCCCGCGCTTCAGGTCCATCGGGTTCATTCCGGCGGCAACCGCCTTCATGCCTTCCTTCACGATGGCCTGGGCCAGAACGGTGGCGGTGGTGGTGCCGTCGCCGGCTTCGTCATTGGTGCGGCTGGCCACTTCCTTGACCATCTGCGCGCCCATGTTCTCGAACTTGTCGGTCAGTTCGATTTCCTTGGCGACGGTGACACCGTCCTTGGTGATGCGCGGTGCGCCGAAGGACTTTTCGACCACCACGTTGCGGCCCTTGGGGCCCAGCGTGGTCTTGACAGCGTCGGCCAGAATGTTGACGCCGCGCAGCATGCGGTCGCGGGCGTCGGTGCTGAACTTGACTTCTTTGGCAGCCATGTTGGGTGCTCCTGAGTTGATGCTTGTTTTCAGAGAAAAGACGACAGCGTGGCGATCACTCGATGATGCCCAGGATGTCGCTTTCCTTCATGATGAGCAGCTCTTCGCCACCGATCGTCACCTCGGTGCCGGACCACTTGCCGAACAGCACGCGGTCGCCGGACTTGACCGACGGTGCGATCAGCTCGCCGGAATCCTTGCGCGCGCCTTCGCCGACCGAAACGATCTCGCCCTCGGCGGGCTTTTCCTTGGCGCTGTCGGGGATGATCAGGCCACCCTTCGTCTTGTCTTCGCTTTCGACGCGACGAACCAGCACACGGTCATGGAGGGGTTTGAAAGCCATCTGCGAACACTCCCTAAGGTTGCAGCTTGTTGAAACCTTAGCACTCGGCTTCGGTGAGTGCTAACGAGCCCGTATCTATGAACCCGGAAACCTGCTGTCAACACCCTGCCGGCATCATTCGACCCGTTGCGGCAGCCAGCCGGGGGCACTAACCTGCGCGCAGTGATCGGAGGGTAGGGTATGAACGGATCGTTGCATGTGCGGCTGGCCTGGCTGGGCGCGGCGCTGGGTGTGGTTCTGGTGATCGGCCAGGCCTTTTTCACCATCCCCCTGCGCATGACCGAGGGCGGGGGCTTCTGGCGCGCGCTGGTCTTCTATTTCTCGTTCTTCACCATCTGGACCAACACGCTGGCGGTCGTGGTCTATCTGGCCTATGCCAGCGCCCTGCCCGCGCTGCGTACGGTGGCCGGGCCGACGGGGCGCACGCTGGTGGCGGGCAGCATGCTGGTGGTGATGGTCACCTATATCCTGCTGCTGGCGCCGCTGCACCACCCGCAAGGGGTAGAGCGGCTGATGGACACCGGCCTGCATTACGCCGCCCCCATCCTGTTTCTGTTCTGGTGGGTGGTGGGGCCGCACCCGGTGCCGCTGCGCTGGAACCGGGCGGGGGTGATGCTGATCTGGCCCATCGGCTATGCGGTGTGGGTCGTCGCGCGCGGGCTGGTGATCGACCGCTGGCCCTACCCTTTCGTGTCGCTGCCGGATCTGGGCTGGGGGCGGTTGCTGGTGAATTTCGTGAGCATCACGCTGGTCTTTGCGGTGGTGTTCCTGGCCCTGATCGCGGTGTCGCGAACGCTGCACCAGAGGAACCGGCGGGGGATGATGGCGGGGTGAGGGGGGCGTGACTGGGGGGGTTGCTCGAACCCCTGCCGAAGCCTTGGTTCGAATGCGTGATGGTCTTCCCGAGCCGTTGGCCCGGGAGGAAACACTACTCTGAAGCTATGAAACGTTAGTAATAGTCATCATCATCTAGGTCTAATTCGATACTTCGTTGGATTCGAGCTTGTTCCTCCTTCTCATATTCTTGCTCAAGCAACGACAGTTGTCTTTCAAGGATTACAAGTTCTTCGCTGGCTTTCCGCGCCTTATCATTGCTGTAAAAGCCATAGAAAACAATGATTAGTGAGATTGCCAATCCGAACCCTGCTTCGAATTGAGTCTTGGTAAAGCCAAATAACGCCGCCATACTGCCGACTATACCAACTACGATAAATACGCCGCCGCTGGTGGAGTTTACCGTATGGCGGAGTTTGTCTATCCGTGATCTAAGATCTGAGATTTGAAGTTGTATTGCCGTAGCCATCCGTAAATCTCCACCAAGTTTAAATTACCCTCACCCCCAAACCTCCTCAAACTCACGCCACTCACGCGCACTCATGCCGGAACTCGCCTGCGTCACCGCCTCGCCCGCCAGCCGTCGCTTCAGGCAATCCACCGCCGCCGCCGACAGTGCCACGCCGCCCACACGGTAGTCGGAAAACGCCTTCCAGGCCAGCGGCACCCAGTCGGCCACGGCCTCGGCAATCGCATCGGCATAGACCCTGATCTCGTATTGCGCATGGGCATCCGCGCGCAGCCGCAGGAAGTGAAACAGGTTGTGCAGATCCGTCTTCCAGTACCATTGCGTATAGATGTTCATCGGCAGGTTCATGCGCGCCAGTTCGCGCGCCAGCCCCTGCTGCCCCTCATCCGACAGCATGTCCTGGTAATGGTCATACATCTGCGCCGCGTCGGCCTTCAGCATGGCCAGCACCCGCGCCGCCTCCTCGCCCTGCAGCACCGCGCCCCGGCCCTGATTGTTGACGGTGGATTGCGCGGCCAGCGCATCGGGCGCGGGAAGGTAGAATTCACGGTCCAGGATCGAATAGCGCGCGGAATATTCGTTCACATTCGCCGTGCGGTGCCGGATCCATTGCCGCGCCACAAAGACCGGCAGTTTGACATGCAGCTTGATCTCGCACATCTCGAACGGGGTCGAATGCCAGTGGCGCATCAGATAGCGGATCAGCCCCTCGTCATTCGACACATGTTTCGTGCCCGCCCCATAGCTGACCCGCGCGGCCTGCACGATGGCGGCATCGTCGCCCATGTAGTCGATCACCCGCACGAATCCGTGGTCCAGCACGGGGCGGGCCAGATACAGGTGCCGTTCCATCCCCTCGGACACCGCGCGCAGGGTCTGGCGGGGGGTGGCGCGCTGGGCGTCGATCTCGGCTTGCTGTTCGGGCGAAAGGGGCATGGGGCAACCTGTGCTTGCGGGGCGAGGGATAAGGGCTATCTTGGGGCAAGGATGAAGGGAGACGCAAGATGCGATACCTGCACACGATGGTCCGCGTGAAGGATCTGGACGAATCGATGGCCTTCTACCGCCTGCTGGGGCTGGAAGAAACCCGGCGATACGACAGCAAGGAAGGCCGGTTCACCCTGGTGTTCATGGCACCGCCCGGCCAGCCGGAATGCCCGGTGGAACTGACATACAACTGGGACGGGGATGAAGGCCTGCCCTCGGACAGCCGGCATTTCGGGCATCTGGCCTATGAGGTGGACGACATCTACGCCAAATGCGCCGAACTGCAGGCTGCGGGCGTGACCATCAACCGCCCGCCGCGTGACGGGCGCATGGCCTTTGTGCGCTCGCCTGACAATATCTCGATCGAACTGCTGCAAAAGGGCGAGGCGCAACCGGCGCGGGAACCCTGGGTCTCGATGCCCAGCGTGGGTCATTGGTAGGGCTGCGGCAGGCCCTGCTGGCCGCGTTCGTCGGCGTGCTGGCCATTGCACCGGCGGGGGCGCAATGCCGTCTGGCGCTGGCGCTGGGCATGGATGTCTCAGCCTCGGTCGATGCGCGGGAATATGCGCTGATGATGGGGGGGACCGCGCGCGCGCTGCTGTCTGATCCGGTGCGCGCCGCACTGTTTGACGACCTGCCCGTGGCATTGGCGGCCTATGTCTGGGCAGGCCGGCGCGAACAGGCTGTGGCCGTGCAATGGACGCTGATCGACAGCGAAGCGGCGTTGCAGGATTTCGCCGCCCAGCTTGCCCGCTATCCGCGGCCGCGCGGCGATCCGATAGCGGGCTGGGGCGGCATGACGGCGGTAGGCGCTGCGCTGATGGCGGGTCAGTCCCTGCTGGGCCGCGCGCCTGACTGTCTTGCCCAGACCCTGGATATCGCCGGGGACGGGATCAATAACGACGGCCCGGAACCCGGGCCACTGCGCATGCAGCTGGGCGCGATCACGGTGAACGCCCTGGCGGTTTCCGGGGCCCTGTACCCCGGTCATGTCGATTACGACCCCGCAGCCCCCCCGCTGGCCGACTGGATGCGCGCCCAGGTCATTCACGGCGCCGGCGCCTTTGTCGAACCCGCCGATGGGTATGACGATTTCGAACGCGCGATGCGGCGGAAGCTGGAGCGTGAACTGGCGCCCCCCCTGCTGGGCTACGTGCCCCGCTGACGGGCGAGCGCGCGCGCCGTTTGCCCCCCGAAGGGGGGCGATGGGGTACAATTCGTAAACAATGAGTTTCCAGAATCCGCGCTTATATTGCGGCATTTTCAAGGCTATCACGTTTTCATCAACTCAGTTCGCGTGCGAGGTGCCCATGTCTTTTCTTTTGCGTAAATTGCTTGCCGCCAAGGCATCGAGACTCAGTGAGGCGAAACAGTCGCTTCAAAAGCCTGCTGAAAAGACCTGCGCCGCCGCCAAGGCCAAGGCCGAACAGCGGATCGAACAGTATGAAAACCGCGCTGATCACCTGAACGACAAGGCAGCTTCGGTACGCGATCACTATCAGGATCGCGCCGATGCGATCCGTGACCATTACAATGCGCTGGCCGACAGGTTTTCATGCAAGGGCGGGCGGCTGAGCCAGAAAATGGCCGAGAAATTCTCGGCGATTGGCGAGCGCAAGGCCGCCGCGCTGGAAAAGATCGGCGAGAAGAAGGCCATGTGCCTTGAGAAAGCGGCCGACAAGTTTCAGGCCAAGGCGGATTGCCTGAAGAAGAAACTGCATGACGACACGCTGGACGACAAGGACCTGGACGAAGACGACAAGGATGTGGTCGACGAGCCGGATGAGGATGGCGACGACATTGATGACGGGGATACCACGCTTGGCACGCCGCTGCCTGATGACGCCGCATGGGTAAAATTCTATCTGGATACCAACAACCCGCATCCCGAAGATTTCGAGGGGTCGAACACGGTGATCAGCATCCAGCTGGCTGATGACAACCCGGATTTCACGCTTGAAGACGTCTATGACGAACTGCTGGGCAAGCTGGAAGAATTCAGCCTCGAGTTGGACTCGGTCAATCTGGTGCGAGTGCTGAATGCCGATTTCGACACGATCCAGGAGTATGAACTGGTCGATGGCGAATTCGTCCGTATTCCCGATCCGTATGAGACCTTCACCACGGGCGTGGCCAGCGACGAGATGCCAGAGGCCGGCACCGAGGAAGACGAAGAGGCTGGCGCCGAGGGCTGATCACGCCCCTGCCCCGTTGAACCAAAAGGGAAAGCGCCCATTGCGGGCGCTTTTTCTGTTTTACACACGGCAGGGTATTGCGGTGGCCCGGGCCACGCACATGGCCCCGGTCGCCGACTGACCCGCGCGGCTATTGATCCAGAAAGCTGCGCAGCTTGCGCGACCGGCTGGGATGCTTCAGCTTGCGCAGCGCCTTGGCCTCGATCTGCCGGATACGTTCGCGCGTCACCGAAAACTGCTGCCCCACTTCCTCCAGCGTGTGATCGGTATTCATGCCGATGCCGAAACGCATACGCAGCACGCGTTCTTCCCGCGGGGTCAGCGAAGACAGGACACGCGTCGTGGTTTCGCGCAGGTTTTCCTGAATCGCCGAATCCAGCGGCAGGATGGCGTTCTTGTCCTCGATGAAATCGCCAAGCTGGCTGTCTTCCTCGTCGCCGATGGGCGTTTCAAGGCTGATCGGTTCCTTGGCGATCTTGAGAACCTTGCGCACCTTGTCCAGCGGCATCTGCAACTTCTCGGCCAATTCCTCGGGGCTGGGTTCGCGGCCGATCTCGTGCAGGATCTGGCGGCTTGTCCGCACCAGCTTTTTAATCGTCTCGATCATATGCACCGGAATTCGGATGGTGCGGGCCTGATCGGCGATGGAACGGGTGATCGCCTTCCGGATCCACCAGGTCGCATAGG
>JAFIED010000181.1 GCA_020832805.1 Pararhodobacter sp. | reverse complement strand
ACTATGGCCACCAGACCCAGCGCTGGAACCCGCGCATGGCGCCCTACATCTATGGCGACCGCAACGGCATTCACATCATCGACCTGACGCAGACGGTACCGATGCTGGATGCCGCGCTCAACGCCATTCGTGATTGTGTGGCGCGTGGCGGGCGCGTGCTGTTCGTGGGCACCAAGCGTCAGGCGGCAAAGCCGGTCGCCGATGCTGCCGAGAAATGCGCGCAGTATTACATGAACCACCGCTGGCTGGGTGGCACGCTGACCAACTGGAAAACGGTCAGCCAGTCGATCCAGCGCCTGCGCTCCATCGACGAACAGCTGGAACATGGCGCCGAAGGCCTGACCAAGAAAGAGCGTCTGGGCCTTGAGCGGGAACAGGCCAAGCTGCAGGCGTCGCTGGGCGGTATCCGCGAAATGGGCGGTGTTCCGGACATGCTGTTCGTGATCGACGTGAACAAGGAGGATCTGGCGATCCTTGAAGCCAAGAAGCTGGGCATTCCGGTTGTGGCCGTGGTCGATACCAACTGCCCGCCCGATGGCGTGGATTACATCATCCCCGGCAATGACGACGCGGCCCGGGCCATTGCGCTGTACTGCGATCTGGTCAGCCGTGCGGCCCTCGATGGCATGACGGCACAGATGGGCGCTGCCGGCGTCGATCTGGGCGCGCTGGACGAAGCCCCGGTTGAAGAGGCCCTGGCCGAGACCGAGGCCGAGTCTCCGGCGCAGGCCTGATAGCCGCACCGTTTGTCATCAGAATGATACCGGGCAGGGGCAAGTCCCTGCCCGAAACCTGTTGAAAGGAGACCCGCCATGGCGATTACCGCAACGATGGTGAAGGAACTGCGTGAATCCACAGGCGCAGGCATGATGGATGCGAAAAAGGCGCTGACCGAGACAGGCGGCGACATGGATGCCGCTGTTGACTGGCTGCGCACCAAGGGCCTGGCCAAGGCCGCCAAGAAGGCTGACCGCGTCGCCGCCGAAGGGCTGGTGGGCGTGGCCGTGCAGGGCGGGCGCGGCGTGGCGGTCGAGATCAACTCGGAAACCGATTTTGTCGCCAAGAACGCCGATTTCCAGAAACTGGTGGGCGATATCACCGGGGCGGCGCTGGGTGTGAACGATCTGGAGGCGCTGAAGGCTGCCGATCTGGGCGGCAAGAGCGTGGATGACGTGCTGACCGGCGCCATCGCCACCATCGGCGAGAACATGACCCTGCGCCGGATGGACGTGATCGAGGGCGAAAGCGTGGCGGCCTATGTGCATAACGCCGCTGCCAATGGCATGGGCAAGATCGGCGTGCTGGTCGCGCTGAAAGGCGCTGACAATGGCATCGGCAAGCAGCTTGCCATGCATATCGCCGCGTCCTCGCCGCTGGCGCTGAACGAGGCAAGCCTTGATCCCGCCGTGCTGGAGCGTGAGCGCGAAGTGCAGACGCAAAAGGCGCTGGAAGAGAACGCAGCCGCCGCAAAGCCGAAGCCGGATGCCGTGATCCACAACAACATCATTCCGGGCCGGATGAAGAAGTTTCTGGAAGAGGTCACGCTGACCGGCCAGAAATTCGTGATCAACCCGGATCTGACCGTCGCCCAGGCCGCACAGGAAGCCGGGGTCGAGATCATGGGCTTTATCCGGATGGGTGTCGGCGAAGGCATCGAAAAGAAGCAGGAAGATTTTGCTGCCGAGGTCGCCAAGACCCTGGCGGGCTGAATAGAGGCCCCATGCGCCGCCGCTGGCGCGCGACAAGCGCGGGCGGATGGCAGGGCCGCCATGAACGGCGGGCTGACAATGACGACGAATCAAGGGGGGCTGCGCCATGGCGCGGCCCCTTTTTCCATCGATGCGCGCAATTCCCTGAGCGGTGCGCCCATCGCCTGGGCCGTGGATTTCTGGCCCTGCCAGAGTTTCTGAGAACAAGAATCCGATTGCCGCACGGTGAAATATTTTCTTTCTCAACTACATCCTTACTGGTATCGTATCATCATTTGAGCATGTATTATCCGGGTGGCATATGGCGGACCGATTGATGGAATTCAGGCACGGTATCCTTGCACGGGGTGAACGCAACGAGTTCGACAAATGGAGCGTGCGAAACAGCCCGGTCGGCATTGGCGCGCCGGGGCTGAGCGAGTTCCTGAGCAGCCTTCTGCGCGCGGATGATATCGAAACCGTCTGGGCACTGACATGCACCCATATGAACGCTTTGGGGTTTGGTGGGGTCATCTACGGCTATTCCCCTACGTCCACCGATCATCGGATCGGCGAACCCGAGGAACTGCTGGTGCTGTCAACGCTCGACCGTCGGGCCATGAATGTCTTTGTTCAGAAGGGCTTGTTCTGGCAAAGCCTGACGTTCAACTGGGCCCTGCGCAACACCGGCATTGCCAGTTGGTCGATGAGCGCGCAGGAGGCGGGCATGCCCGAGAGTTTTTGCGTCAGCGAAGACGCTCAGGCCTTTTTTGAAAAGGTCGGGCTGACCGCTGGCTGCACCATCGGCGTTCCCAAATTGCGCAGACGGGGCAGGGCGGTAATGGGCCTGCTTGGCCAGCGCGATGACAATCAGCAGGATGTCGACGAGCGTTGCGCGATGCTGGGCGACGATCTGTTCGTTGCGGCGACCTATGCCCACCGCAGCCTGGCTGAATTGCCTTTCGCCGCCAACAACAGACGGCTGACCAGACGCCAGCGCGAAGTGCTGGAATGGATCGCCGAAGGGAAAAGCGTGGCCGAGATTGGATGCATACTGTCAATCTCGAACGCAACGGTGGAAAAGCACCTGCGCCTGGCGCGCGAGACCCTTGACGCCGATTCCACCGCGCATGCGGTGATCAAGGCCGCGTTCTTGAACCAGCTCTTTATCGGAGAGCTGTAACCCTGAGTTCCTGTTCAGACTGCACAATGCGGGGGACCGGCGAGGCAGTGAAAACAGGCGATCTGTCGTTTCGGACGCGGCAAGCACCGTGCCGGCAAGCCGGCGCCAGCGCCTTTATCTGACCGTCCGGCATCAAAGGTAAGGTTTCCGTTACTGTAATCTTCGGATCAATCCAGATACAACCTGCACAACGCCTCGGAAAGGGGCGTTGCAGGCAACGGCCTGTGGTGTTTTGTTTGAGTACCAATCGCTTTTCACGGGGCAGTCATCCCAACCCTGCTCTGTGAAAGTGCCCGATACGCCCAACGGTGTATCGGGCTTTTTCCCGTATACTGCATACAGATTGCGGGCCGGGGGCTTGCCGACGCCCCCGAAGCCGCCCAACCGGTTTTCGCCGCAAAACCGGTTGGCGCCTGTTTCAGGCGCCGGGCTTTCGCTTTTCGACCCGTGGCATGGCCAGGGTTGCCTGTGTCAGTGCCGGGGCGAGGGCCCTCATGGCATCAAACTGGGTCAGATAGATGCCGTCGACATGAAGCAGGAAGTCGGTGCGCTGCAGGCGATCCATGACCGGGCCCTTGACCTCGGACAGGTGCAGCTTGACCCCGGAGGCATGCAGCTTTGCCAGCACCATTTCCAGGCTTTCCAGTGCCGAGGCATCGACATCGTTCACCGCAGAGAACATCAGCACCAGATGCCGGATCTCGGGCTGTTCGGCGATGCGCGTCTGTACCAGTTCCTCCAGATAGCGGGCATTGGGAAAATACAGGCTTTCATCGACGCGCAGGGTCAGTACCTCTGGCGTGGTGACCACCTCATAGCGGTTGATGTTGCGGAAATGCCCGGTGCCCGGCACCTGGCCAACCTCGGCCACATGCGGGCGCGAAGTGCGGTAAAGATGCAGCGCCAGCGACAGGCCCACACCGGCCATCAGACCCTGCTCAACCCCCAGCGTGAGTGTGACCAGCATTGTGGCCGCCATCGCCGCGCCGTCGGCCTTGCTGTAGGCCCAGGCACGAGGCAGCGCACGGAAATCCAGCAGGGACACCACGGCGACGATGATGATGGCGGCAAGGGTGGCACTGGGCAGGAAATACAAGAGCGGGGTCAGGGCCAACAGCGACGCAGCGATCATCAGTGCGGTCATGGCACCGGCGGCGCGGGTTTCGGCGCCGGCGTCGAAATTGACGATGGACCGGGACAACCCGCCCGTTACCGGCATGGCCTGGGTGATACCCGCGCCCAGATTGGCCGCCCCCAGCGCGATCAGTTCCCGGTCAGGGTCGATCGACTGGCGTTTCTTTGATGCCAGGGTCTGGGCGATGGAAATCGATTCGACATAGCCCACCAGCGCGATCATCGCCGAGGGTATCAGCAACAGCATGATCAGGTCGCGGTCAAAGGCCGGCATTTCCAGTGGCGGCAGCCCGCGCGGGATTTCGCCGACGATGCGCACACCCTGTGCCTCCAGCCCGAACAGCCAGACTGTCACGGTAGAGGCCAGAACGGCAATGAAAAGCCCGCCTTTTGCCAGCAAGCCGGCCGCACCGGCAGACAGACCCAGGCGTTTCAGCAGCGGCGCCAACCCCTTGCGTGACCAGAACAGGAAAACCAGCACTGCAACCGACAGCCCCAGCGTGATCCAGTTCAGCGCGCCGATATTGGCGATGATCGAGGGGATGACCTCGGGCAAGGTCTTGCCGGTGGTCTGAATGCCCAGCAGATGGCGCACCTGGCTCATCGCAATCAGGATGCCGGCGGCGGTGATAAAGCCCGAGATGACCGGATGACTCAGGAAATTCGCAACAAATCCCAGCCGCAACAGGCCCATAATCAGCATCAAGCCGCCCGAGATCAGCGCGATCCACAGCGCGGCCAGTTGATAGCCGGGCGTGCCGATCTCGGCCACCGTGCCTGCGGCGGCGGCTGTCATCAGTGCCACCACGGCCACAGGGCCCACCGCCAGGGCCGGCGACGAACCCAGCACCGCATACAGCAAGAGCGGCAGGATTGCCCCATACAGCCCGGCCTGCGGCGGCAGGCCGGCCAGCATGGCATAAGCCATACCCTGTGGGATCAGCATGATGGTAACAACAAGCGCGGCAATTACATCGCCTGACAGGCCGGCGCGGCCATAGCTGCGCAGGTCTGGCAGGGACAGACGAAAACTGGACATGGTCAATTTCCCCGAAAATCCGAGGGCGCAGCGGCGCCGAGGTTCGAGGTTCTATATACGCGCCAGCAATCACATTACAAGGTGTGAATATGTTGACTAGGCCACGCGGCCGGGCAGGGCGGTTTCGGCCGCGCTGCGGATGGCGCGGATATTGTCGCCATAGCCTGCGGGGTTGGCGGCGCTGCCCCCCTTGAATACCGCCGACCCTGCAACCAGCACATCCGCCCCCGCGCGCGCCATCAATGGCGCTGTCTGGGGCGTGATGCCGCCATCGATCTCGATATGCACCGGCCGGTCACCGATCATGGCGCGCAGACGTTGCACCTTGGTTGTCATGTCGATGAAGCCTTGCCCCCCAAAACCCGGATTCACCGTCATCACGCAGATCAGGTCAACCATGTCGATCAGGTTCTCCACCGTTTCGGCGCCGGTGCCGGGGTTCAGGGCAACACCCGCCTTTTTCCCCGTTGCACGAATGGCTTGAAGCGTTCGGTGAATATGTGGTCCGGCCTCGACATGCGCGGTGATGATATCGGCACCGGCCTGGGCAAAGGCCTCGATATACGGATCAACCGGCGAAATCATCAGATGCACATCCATGACCGTACGCACATGCGGGCGGATAGCGGCGCACATTTGCGGGCCAAAGGTGATGTTGGGCACGAAATGGCCATCCATCACATCCACATGCACCCAATCGGCGCCCTGCGCCTCGACCGCGCGGCACTCGGCGCCGAAATCGGCAAAATCAGCGGCAAGGATAGAGGGAGCGATCTTTACGGAGCGATCAAAGGGCATCATGGCAGGCTTCCTGTGTGTCGGCGCGCGTGGCGGGTGCGATGGCAAGGACGTAAGCGATGCAGAGAGGGCCGTCAAACCGGCCGCTGAATTAACCGATAATCAGTATTATGTAACAAAAGGTATTGCCATGACCAAGCATGACCCAGGAATAACGCAACGATAAGCCCGACTTTTCGGGTAATCGAGGGAATATGGGTGAATCGCCCTCGCCACTGCTTTGGGTTTCCGGATATGGTGCGCGCCAGATTGCAGTTCGAAAGTTATGCCGGCACATGGGCGAGCGCCATGAACTTGATTGGGCCATGCAGTTTTGCGGCTCTGAGCAGCGCATCCTGTTGATCGACCCGAATGCGGGGGCATCGGTCGTGCCCATGGCACCGCTGCGCGCCATCGGCAAGGGTGCCACCGTCACGGCGACGGTAGCGGAACCGGCTGCGGTGACGCCAGCCTTGTTGCAGCAGATCCGCCCTGATCTGGTGGTCACCCCGCTTATCGGCCCGCGCTGGGATGCGCTGGATACGGGCGTGGCGCTGACAAATGCCGGATATACTGCCAAACTCATGATTCTGATGCCGAAACTGCCGCGTCAGGCACTGGTGCTGCGTGAATTGCGCATTCTCTGCCCTTCGCTGGACATCATCGTGGCCGATTTGCCCGAAGCCTGACTTCGCGGTCGCGCAACCCCGATCCCCACAGAAAGGTCCGTCATGCCATCAGAAAAGGCTTTTCCGTCAACCGGTCGCAAGGTGTTGCTCATCGTTCTGGACGGCGTGCCCTGGGCGAACTGGCGGCGCTATTTCGGTTGTCTGGAAGGCTGGGTTCAATCGGGCGACGCAAGGGTCTGGCGCATGCGCGCGGTGCTGCCGTCGATGTCCGGGCCCTGCTATGCCTCTATCCATACAGGTGCGCCACCACAGGAACATGGCGTGTTGTCCAACGGCCTGATCCGGCGGGTTGACCTGCCTGACATCTTTTCGCAGGTGCGCCTTGCCGGTGGCGTCACCGGCGCGGTGACCCATTCCTGGTGGTCAGAGTTCTTTAACCGCGCGCCTTTCGATCTGGTGCGCGATATCGAATATGATGAGCCAGAGAGCACCAGCATCAACCATGGCCGCTTTCACACGATGACTGGTTACGACCATAACAATCAGGCAACCCCTTGCGATGCTGATCTTTTTGCCACGTTGACCCGCCTGTGCGCACGGCACGATCTGGCTTATGGCATCTTGCATACCTGCACGCTGGATTCGATGGGCCACCGCTTTGGGCATGACTGCACCCAGATGGACCATGCCTGCGCCTTGATGGATGCGATGCTGGCCGGCTTTCTGCCACGCTGGCTGGAGATGGGCTATGAGGTGATCGTGACAGCCGATCACGGCCAGTCGCTGCGCGGTCACCACGGCGGCACGGGTGACGATCAGCGTGATTTTGCGCTGTACTATTTCGGCCCGGCCGCTGGCCCTGCCCCGGATACGGTTCTGGACCAGCTGGCGCTGGCGCCGACGGTGTTGACGCGGCTGGGCGCACCGGTGCCTGACAGCATGAAGGTGGCACCTTTTCTGTTTGCCGATCAATGACCTGAAGTGAAAGGCTCAGACAGCGATTCAGCCGGCGGGCGGTATCTTCAGCCGGGTGTCAGCCGCCGATTGCCCGCAGATAGGCGATGGCCTGACGTGTGGCGCCATCGCGGCCATCGGCATCGACCTCGCCTGACACCATGGGCGCCAACTCTCCGGCCAGTTCCTTGCCCAGTTCCACGCCCCATTGATCGAATGAATTGATGCCCAGAATGACCCCTTCGACGAACACCCGGTGTTCGTACAGGGCCAGGATCGCGCCCAGGGTGGCCGGTGTCAGTTTCGGATACAAAAGCAGCGTCGACGGCCGGTTGCCCGGGAACACCCGATGCCGCGCCTGCAGGTCAAGCGCTGCGCCTTTCAGCCCTTTGGCACGCAGCCCGGCGCGCGCCTCTTGCAACGTGCGGCCCTTCAGCAAGGCCTCGGCCTGTGCCAGGCAGTTGGCCGCCAGAAGCCGGTGCTGTGCGGCCAAGGCGGGTTCATGCCCCTCGGCGGCCAGCAGGAATTCGCACGGCACCACCTCGGTACCCTGATGGATCAGCTGGAAAAAGGCGTGCTGGCCGTTGGTGCCCGGCTCGCCCCAGACCACAGGGCCCGAGGGCACGGCAAGATCACTGCCATCCATCGCCACCCGCTTGCCGTTCGATTCCATCTCAAGCTGTTGCAGATAGGCCGGAAGCCGTGCCAACCGTTGGTCGTAGGGAATGACCGCGCGGGTTGCATAGCCACAGACCTGCCGGTGCCAGATTCCCGTCAGCGCCAGCATCACCGGCATGTTCCGCGCTGCCGGTGCCTGGCGGAAATGACGGTCCATCGCTGCGGCCCCGGCCAGGAAAGCCCGAAAATTCTCGGGCCCAATGGCGATCATCAGGCCCAGCCCGATGGGCCCCCACACGGAATAGCGCCCGCCCACCCAATCCTCGAAGCCAAAGACGCGGGCGGGGTCGATGCCGAAAGCCGCGGTCTTGTCCAGCGCCGAGGACAGCGCGACGAACTGGCGTGTCGGATCGGGCAGGACGCGCGCCATCCAGTCGCGCGCGACCTTGGCATTGGCCATTGTTTCCAGTGTCGTAAAGGTCTTGGAGGCAACGATAACCAGGGTCGTTTCGGGGTTCAGGGTGTTCAGCGTGTCCTGAATATGCGCCGCATCCACATTGGACACGAAATGCACCCGTGGCCCGTCATGATAGGGTCTGAGCGCCTGAACGGCCATCGCCGGCCCCAGGTCGGACCCGCCGATACCGATATTGACGACATCGGCAATGCGCCCGCCCACGCCCCGTATGCGCCCGTCGCGCAGGTCGCGGGCAAAGATTTCCATCCGGGCCAACGTCGCCAGAACACCCGGCATGACATCGGTACCGCCGGTTGTGACCGGCGTACCATCCAGGTTGCGCAATGCCGTATGCAGCACGGCGCGCCCTTCGGTTTCGTTGATTGCTTCGCCGGTGAACATGGCCTCGCGCCGCGCGGCCACGCCCCTGGCCTCGGCAAGGTCAAGCAATGCCGCGCGGGTCTGCTCGTCGATGTTGCTGCGCGCGTAATCGAACAGCATGTGGCCCGTTGCCGGATCGTCAAGCGTGACCGAGAACCGTTCTGCCCTGCCCTCGTCCTTGAACAACGACAGGATCGAGCGGTTGGCGGTCTTGCGCCGACGGGCTTTCAACGCTGCCCAGGGGTCGTCGGGTTGCATCATCTGGCCTTGTTAAGCTTCTGTGCCCTTCATGCCAGCAAGCCGATGATTTGCCCAGAAGAAAAGCGGTATCTGTCAGACGGCTCCGCAGGAAACGGGTTGCGCGCGGCGGCGGCTCGGGGCAACCCTTGGCGACATGACGCACGAACGCATCCTTTCCACCGCTGACTGCATGGCCGAAGGGGCCGCCTGGCTGGCCGCCAGGGAACCGCGCCTGGCCCATGCCCTGGCGCTTTGCGGCCCGCCGCCGCTGCGCCGGCGCGACGATGGTTTTGCCGCGTTGATGGGCGCGATTGTCAGCCAGCAGGCATCCACGGCCGCGGCCCGCGCCATCACCGCGCGGCTGCATGCGGCGGGGCTGGATCAGCCCGCCGCCATCGCATCGGCCGATGACGAGGCGCTGCGCGCGGCGGGCCTGTCACGCCAGAAAATCCGCTATTTGCGCGCGTTGGCGGCCGCCGATCTTGATTTCGCTGCGCTGCGCAGAACCCCTGCCCCGCAGATTGTCACGCAACTGACCGCCCTGCCCGGCATCGGCCGATGGACAGCCGAGATCTATGCCATGTTCAGCCTTGGCCGCGCCGATGTCTTTGCCCCGGCCGATCTGGCCCTGCAAGAGGCCGCGCGGCTGTTGTTCGACCTGCCCGAACGCCCACGAGAGGCCGCATTGCGCCGCATGGCCGAGGCCTGGTCGCCCTGGCGCACGGTTGCGGCGGGCATGCTGTGGGCCTATTACCACCACGCAAAGAACCGTGAAGGCATTGGCTGAAAGGACGCAAATGGCCCGTCAACTGCAATCCGGCCGCAAGGGCGCCGCCAAGGGAACGGCGACATCGGCGGTGATTTTCGTTCATGGCTATGGTGCCGATGGTGCCGATCTTCTGGGTTTGGCCGATCCGCTGGCGCCGCATCTGCCACAGACAGCGTTCTTCAGCCCCAACGCCCCTGAACGCTGTACCAACAACCCCATGGGCTTTCAGTGGTTTCCCATTCCCTGGCTGGATGGCTCGTCCGAAGAGGCGGCGCGCGCGGGCATGGCTGCGGCGATTGACGACCTGAACGGCTTTGTCGACCAGGTACTGAGTGACGAGGGTCTGGCCCCCGAGGCGCTGGCACTGGTCGGCTTCAGCCAGGGCACGATGATGAGCCTGCATATCGCGCCGCGCCGCGCGGCACCCCTGGCTGCGGTGGTCGGCTTTTCAGGGCGGTTGCTGAACCCCGAAGCACTGGAAGCCGAAACCATAAGCCGCCCGCCGGTACTGTTGATCCACGGCGACGCTGACGAGATGGTGCCGGTACAGTCCCTGCCCGATGCCGCAGACGCGCTGGTCAAGGCCGGGTTCGAGACCTATGCCCATGTGTCAAAGGGCGTGGGTCATGGCATTGCCCCCGACGGGTTGTCGCTGGCCCTTGGCTTCCTGCGCGACAAGTTGCCAGCCCAGTCCTGAACCCCGATTCTGACCGGGCAGTCGCGGCCGCATGGGCCGGCTTTGGTGATCAAGGGCCGGGTCGCCCTGTGGCGCAACGAACGCACCACCGCTGCCGCCCGGCCCGGCATCCGGGCGCCATTGCGATGCGCCGTCTTTCTGCCTGCCTTTTGCGCAACCGTTACACAACCACGCCATGGTGCGGCAAACCCCATATCGCGGGGCTTGCCAGACCGCGAACGCCGGATATAGTCATTCTTGCCCGGCGTTGCGGCGTTAACGGGAGTGGCGACAAATGGATGGTGATTTCAGGCGCGACTTCGTGCATGAACCGGCGGCGCTGAAATCCTTTCCGGCGCTGGTGCTGAACGCCGATTATCGCCCGTTGTCCTATCTGCCCTTGTCGCTGTGGCCCTGGCAGGAAGCCATCAAGGCGGTCTGGCTGGACAGGGTCGATATCGTTGCCGAATATGACACCTGTGTGCACAGCCAGCGCATGAAGATTCGCATCCCGTCGGTGGTCGTGCTGAAAGACTATGTGAAGCCCAGAAAACGGGTGGCCTTTACCCGTTTCAACCTGTTCCTGCGCGATGAATTCACCTGCCAGTACTGTGGCGCCAGGCATGACCTGACGTTCGATCATGTCGTGCCGCGCGCCCTGGGCGGCGTGACCAGCTGGGAGAATGTCGTGGCCGCCTGTGCACCGTGCAACCTGAAGAAAGGGTCAAAGCGGCTGCGCGATTCCGGTCTGACACTGCGGCGGCGCCCGTATCGGCCGACAGCCCAGCAACTGGTCGATATCGGTCGCCGCTTTCCGCCGCATCATCTGCACGAAAGCTGGGCAGATTTCCTGTATTGGGACGTTGAACTGGAGGCCTAGAGCGTGTCGCGTTTAATCGGTTCTATACCCTGCCGCCTTGAAGAAGTTGTAACATTCCTCGTCGGTGAAGAGGTCGCACACATGGCCGACGGCTTTCCAGAGTTCCGGGTAGGTTCGTGCGGCGGCTTTTCGGA
>JAFIED010000178.1 GCA_020832805.1 Pararhodobacter sp. | reverse complement strand
CATGCGCACCGCCTCCGAGCGCACTGTCGAGGCCGTCTGGAAACGCCTCGGCGCACTGCTCGACAGCTTCTCGTCGCAGGAATGCGCAAACTACATGCGAAATGCTGGATACGCTTCTATCTGATATGATCACGCTCTAGCGGTGTCAGATCCCGCGGTGCGCCCCCTTGCATGCCGGGCACGGTATCGACCAGCAGGCGGGTGCCGGGCTCGGTGCCGTCGCTTACCCAGAGTTCGCGCCCGTGGATGCCATCATCGGCAGAAAACACCACGCGCGCGCCGGCCAGGGTGACGAACTGGTTGGGGAAGCTGCCCGCGCCGCCCGTGTTGATGTCCTTCAGCAACCGGGTGCCGGCCTCGGTGCCATCGGTGATCCACAACTCGCGCCCCAGCGTGCCGTCATCGGCCGAAAACAGCACGCGCCCGTCGATCTGGCCGTCGATGGTGTTGCGAAAGGTGAAGATCGGTTCCGAGGCGGCAGGCCCGGGGTTTATGTCCCTGACCAGCGCTGTGCCGGCCTCGGTGCCATCGGTCACCCAGAGTTAGGCCCCATGGGTTCCATCGACTGCGCCGAACAGCACCTGTCCGTCCTGAAGTTGCCCGTACCGAAGCGCTGCCGTTGCGGGCGGAAACATCCCGTTCGGCCCGGGGTTTATGTCCTGGACCAGTTCGGTGCCGTCGGTGGTACCGTCGGTGATCCACAGTTCACGCCCGATCGATCCGTCATCGGCGGTAAAGAGCACGCGGCCATCACCCATCAGCAAAAAGGAATTCGGCGCTCCCCAGTTTGGGCCCGGGTTGATGTCCCGCAGCATGAAGGTGCCCTCGGTCGTGCCGTCGCTGACCCAGGGTTCGATGCCGTGCGTGCCGTCATCGGCGGTAAGGACAATCCGGCTTTCGTCAAGAACGATGAACTGAAAGGATACGCCATCTTCGGGGCCCGGGTTGATGTCCCTGACCAGCTGCGTGCCGTCATCTGTGCCGTCGGTCACCCAGAGCTCGCGCCCATGCGCGGGATCTGTCGCGCGAAACAGGACGCGCCCGTCGGGCAGCGGGGTGATCAGGTCGGGGCTGCCGCTTGCTTCACCCGGGTTGATGTCCCGCACCATCATCGTACCGGCCTCGGTGCCGTCGGTCACCCATAGCTCGGTGCCATGTGTGCCGTCATTGGCCTGGAACAGGACCCGCCCGTCGGCGATTGTCGTCAGGTTGAAAGGCTGGCTGCCGGCATTGCCGGGGTTGATGTCTTTCAACATGACTGTGCCTTGGGCGGTGCCATCGCTGACCCAGAGTTCGCGCCCGTAGGTGTCATCGGTGGCGGCAAAGACCGCACGCCCGTCACCCAGAAGCGTGAAACCCGACGGGTTGCTGGCCCGTTCCCCCGGGTTGATATCCATCAACAGTGCGGTGCCGGCGGTGGTGCCGTCCGATACCCAGAGTTCGACCCCATGTGCATCCGTCCGCCCGGCAAAAAGTAGTCTGGTCATGCGATCCCCCCCATCCGCCTGCCAGCCTCATGCGATCAGGAAAGTCGAATCCGGATCATTTTTTTTGGATATTGGGAAAAAGGGACCACACGCTGCCCATTCTGTCAACAAAACGCTGCGCGGATGTTTTCGTGGGGTTGCCATTCGGTGCACCTTGCGCGCCGTGACAGCCGTGGCGCACTGGTCTGCGGCAAGCCGAACTGTGGTGTGCCAGGCTCAACCGCAACGCAATGAGCGCGGCGGTAGGGGGGGCTTGCAGCCTGTGGCAAAGCCGGCGCATATGCCCGCCATGACAGGCCGGCCGCCAACATGTGCCGAGTCTGGTGGATTGAAGGAAGGGCATCAATGCTGAAGCTGCGCATTCTCACCGGGGTCATCATGGGTACCATGCTGTCGGTTCTCATTTCAGGGGCCATCACCATGCTGAACACCGGCATTGATGCGGGCTTTCCGCTGCGCTGGGCAAAGGCCTGGGTGCTGGCCTGGCTGATGGCTGTGCCGCTGGCCATCATCCTGGGACCGATTGCACGACGCTGGGCCGAAAGGCTGGCCGGCTGACCCCACCGGATTGTCCGGTGTGGCGATTGCCCGGTGTGGCGACAGCGCCCTTCCCGCTGCAATCGATGCCCGGCGCATGTGCAGGTTATACGGGGCGGGCCAGCGTCAGGCGGCTTTTCTTTGTCGCCGTGCTGGCTATGCTACGGGCATGGATGCCCTTTTCATTGCCGAACTGAACGAACGGCTGTTCACCCATTTTACCGGCGGCCACTGGCGGGTGCCGCTGTCTGGTCGGCATCTGCCTGTGCATCGCGCCTCTGGCGCGCGGTTCGGCCAGATCATCTGCGCCGAACCGCCGGATGTTGCGCGCGCACTGGATGATCTGACGCGGGCCGGCACCCCGGCCGGTGCCGAAGCCATGTACCAGACCCTTGACGCGCTGGCCACGTCGCTGGACAGTCTGCGGCGCGACGAGGGGTTTGACGATACCGCGCCACCCCCCATGCCGACTGGCGCCGTACCCGCGTTGCCGGGCACGGGCCCGGTGGTGCTGATGACGGCGGCGCAGGTATCGCCTCGGCAGATCGGCCGTGTGCTGATTGGCTGCGCGGGGCGTGGGGTGATCTGGAAACCGGCACCGAGAGCGGCAGCGTCAGCGCATCTGCTGATGCGGCATCTGGGGCCGATGGCCGCGGGGCGGTTGGCACTGTTGCAGGGCGACCACGCAACGGGGGGCACGCTGGGCGGCGCCGTGGCCGGCGCGGGTGCGCTGGTCTGGATCAGCCCGGCCCCCCCACCGGACGGCCTGCAGCCGCCCGTTGCGTGGCTGACTCAGGCACTCAGGCCCGTGGCCAGATCGCCGGGCCGCCCATGACCTGCGCATCCGGTGTGCCGATGGCGCCGGCATCCTTTCCGTCATAGTCGAAGGCGCCAAGGATGCGCTGAATGGCCGCCAGGCGGGCGCGATACTTGTCATCGCCCAGAATGACGGTCCAGGGCGCAAAGGGAAAATCGCTGCGCTGGAACGTCTCGGCGATCGCAGCCGTGTAGGCATCCCATTTGCCCAGTCCCTCGACATCGATCCGCGACAGTTTCCATTGCTTCAGCGGGTGCGATTCGCGCGCCAGCATACGGCGCAACTGTTCGGCGCGGCTGACGTTGAACCACAGCTTGATCAGGTGGACACCCTCTTGCACCAGTGTCTGTTCAAAGGCGGGAAGCTGCGCAAAGAATGCTTCGCGCTGGGCGTTCGTGCAAAAGCCGAACACATGCTCGATGACCGCGCGGTTGTACCAGCTGCGGTCCATCAGCACCATTTCGCCCTGCGGCGGCAGGTGTTCGACATAGCGCTGAAAGTACCATTGCCGGCGTTCGCGGTCACTGGGGGCCGACAGCGCCATGATGCGCGCGCTGCGCGGGTTCAGGTTGGCCGCCACCCGCGCGATGGCGCCGGATTTCCCGGCCGTGTCGCGCCCCTCGAAGATCAGCACCACCCGCTGGCCGGTTCGTTCGACCCAGGCCTTGAACTTGACCAGTTCGATCTGCAGCGCGGCCAGATGGGCCTCGTATGCGGCCTTTGGCATCCAGCGGTCATAGGGGTGCTTGTCAGAGATGATGTCGCGCTTGCGGCCCTCGGCGATGGCGGTGCGCATGGCGTCGGTCGCCTCTTCGGCCAGAAAGCGGCTGATGGCGCCGTCAAAGGGCAGGTCGGTTTCAGGATTGGGCATGCGATGGCCTTCACGACATGGAATGGCGCCAAAGGCTAGGCGGTTGCCGGCACGCTGCCAAGCCCTTGCCGGCGCGGCGCCGCAAGGGCATGATCACGCCATGGCCGCCCCGATCTCGACCATCCGCAACCTGGGCCCGGCGATGGAAGCCGCCTTTGCCCGCGCCGGTGTGCATGATGCCGAGACCCTGCGCGCACTGGGGCCGGATGCTGCCTATGCACGCTTGCTGCAGGCGGGCGTGCGGCCGCATTTCATCGGGTATTACGTGTTGGTCATGGGGCTGCAGGGCCGGCCATGGAACGACTGCCAGGGCGCTGAAAAGGCCGCCCTGCGCGGTCGATTCGATGCGCTGAAAGCCGCGCATGCGGCAACCGCGGCAAAAGGGGGGCTTGCGGGAATCGAGGCAATCCTTGATGAGATCGGCGTCATCGACCCCGCACGGCAGGCCATGCCCCCGCCGCGCCGCTGAATTGAAAGGAAGTCGCGCATGCGTCTGGCGATTGTGGCTGCGCTGTCAGCACTACTGGCCATCTCTGCCTGCGGCCGATCCGCGCCCGACCGCGCAACGCCGACGGGGCTGTATCCCGGCGAAACGCCAGAGCTGCGCCGCATGATTCGGCGATCGGCAGCAGAGCATGGCATCCCCGAGGCGCTGCTGCATCGCGTCATCCAGCGGGAAAGCGATTATCGCCCGGCTGCACGCAACGGCCCCTATTGGGGGATGATGCAGATCCTGCCGCAGACGGCGCGCACCATGGGCTTTCGTGGCCAGCCCGAGGAGTTGCTCGATCCAGAGGTGAACCTGCGTTACGCCGGGCGGTATCTGCGCGGCGCCTGGATGGTGTCGGATCGCAATATCGACCGGGCAGTGATGTGGTACGCGCGCGGCTATTATTACGAGGCGCGCGAACGCTGCATGCTGGTGGCCACCGGCCTGGCCCGGCGCGAGGTGGCACGGCACTGCCGTTAACAACCGAAAGCGCAGCGCCAGGGGCAGCCGGCGCCGGGGTGCGGGGGCTGTCGCCCCCTCGACCCCCGCCCCGAGGGGGGCGCCCCCCTTGGGAAACCCCGCGCGCATGCGGGGCAGGCTGAAAACCGGGCAGGCTGCCGTCAGCCCACCAGTTCAAGGCCCGAGAAGAAGAAAGCAATCTCTACCGCGGCAGTTTCCGGCGCGTCCGAGCCATGCACCGAGTTTTCACCGACCGACAGCGCGAAATCCTTGCGAATGGTGCCATCGGCGGCATCGGCCGGGTTGGTGGCGCCCATGACTTCGCGGTTTCTGGCAATGGCGTTTTCGCCCTCCAGCACCTGCACGACCACGGGCTCGGAGGCCATGAAGGTGCACAGTTCGTCATAAAAGGGGCGCTCGGCGTGGACGGCATAGAACTGGCCGGCCTGCGCCTTTGTCAGGTGGATGCGCTTTTGCGCGACAATACGCAGGCCGGCATCTTCGAACTTGGCGTTGATGCGGCCGGTCAGGTTGCGGCGGGTGGCGTCGGGCTTGATGATCGACAAGGTGCGTTCGGTGGCCATGCGTTTCTCCGGATGATCTGGCGCAGAGTCAGGGGCGCGGCACTGTGCCGCGTCTGCGCGCGCCCCCTAGCATGGTGGGGTGACAGTGAAAAGACACGTGACGCCGCGTGCGGCCACGGATGACGCGATTTGGCGCCGCGCCTGTGTCGGCATGGCGCCTGTATCGAGGGTGGAACGGTGCCCGGCAAGGCGCGCAGAAGGCAGGCCATGAACGCGCCACGGGCGGGCGAGACGCTTGCATTTCCGTCCATGCATCGTAAAACCCGGAAAACCCCGCCAACGGAGCCAGCCATGATCGGACGTCTGAACCATGTCGCCATCGCCGTGCCTGATCTGCACGCCGCAGCAGAGCAGTACCGCGGTGTGCTGGGCGCCGATGTTGGCCCGCCGCAGGACGAGCCGGACCACGGCGTGACAGTCGTGTTCATCACCCTGCCCAACACCAAGGTGGAACTGCTGTATCCGCTGGGCGACAACAGCCCGATCCAGGGTTTCCTGGACAAGAACCCCGCAGGCGGCATTCATCACATCTGCTATGAGGTCGATGATATCATCGCCGCGCGGGACCGGCTGAAGGAACAGGGCGCGCGTGTACTGGGCACGGGCGAACCGAAGATCGGCGCGCATGGCAAGCCCGTCCTGTTTCTGCACCCCAAGGATTTCAACGGCTGTCTGGTCGAACTGGAGCAGGTCTGATGACCCTGTTCTCTGGCGCCGTACTGTATGCTGTCGTGTGGTTCCTGACGCTGTTCGTGGTGCTGCCGATCCGGCTGACCACGCAGGGCGAAATGGGCAATGTGGTGCAGGGCACGCCGTCGTCGGCACCGTCCGACCCGCAGATGCGGCGGCGACTGGGCATTACCAGCGCCGTCAGCCTGGTGATCTGGGCGATCATCGCCGCGATCATCCTGTCCGGCGTTGTATCGGTCGATGATTTCGACTTCATCGGGCGCGCGTCGCGCGGGTAACGGGCGGCGCGGCAGATCAGGTGGCGCGTCACGCCTGGCGCGCGGCCAGCCGATGAAACAGATGGGTGAAGACGGCAGCACCCATCAGGGGCACGAACAGATTGATCAGCGGCAGGCTGAGCGGCAGCGACAGGGTGACGCCGGCCAGCCACAGCCGGACAGGATGCCGCTTGCGCAGTGCGCGGGCCTGATCCGGCGGCAGGCGGCGCAGGGCGATCATGCTGAAATACTCGCGCGCCAGCAGATACCCGTTCACCGCCCATAGCACGACGATGCCCAGCCCGCCCGAAAAGGCGAACACGATCATTCCCAGCAGGTTCAGCACGACAAGCAGCGCGAAGTAGCGCGCGCTGTCGGCCAGCATGACGGTGAAGGGTGCGCGCGGCGCCTGCGGCAGGGCAGGGTGGTGGCGCGCCTCGACCGCGTCGGCAACATCGTCCAGGAAAAGTCCGGTAAAGGCCGAGGCGACCGGCACCATCAGGAATACCGACAGCCCCAGCATGAACAGGATCGATCCCAGCGACAAGAGTGTCCCCAGCCCCTGAACCTCGCCTGCCAGGGGAATGGTCAGGGTCTCGGGTATGAACAGCTGGATCAGCAGCAGCAAACCGGCGTACATGGCAAACAGCAGCGCCACCGCCAGCGCCAGGCCCAGCCACAGCACGCGCCTGAAGGCCGGATCACCGATCTGTGCAAGGGCCAGACGCCAGGCGGTGACAATCATTGCGCAACCCAGCTGGTGATGGCGTCGATATCGGGGCGCGGGCGTTCCGGTGGCGTGGCGGTGCACGGGCCGATATGGATGAAGCCGGCGATGCGCTCCTGCGTGGCCAGCCCCAGCCCCTCGGTCAGGAAGGCCCGGTCATAGGCGGCAAAACCGCTGAGCCAGCAGGCCCCCAGCCCCTGTGCCAGGGCTGCATTGACCAGGCCCAGGCACAGCGCCCCGGCAGACAGCACCTGCTCCCATTCCGGTATCCGGTCGGTGGGGCGCGGCACGCAGACCACCGCCACGGTGACCGGGCTGTCCCGCCATGCGGCGATGTCCTTTGCCAGCTTCTCCGGGTCCCGGCCCAGGGCGGTGCCGCGGGCCTGCACCAAGGCGGCCAGCCGTGCACGGGCCGGCCCCTCGATCACCACGAAGCGCCAGGGTTCCAGCTTGCCGTGGTCGGGCACGCGGGCGGCTGCGGTCAGCAGGCGGGTCAGTGTGGCGCGGTCGGGCGCCGTGCCTTTCAGCAATCGGGCGGGGCGCGAACGGCGGGTCAGCAGGAAATCCAGGACTTCGGGATGGGCGGGGTTGGTCGATGTCATTGCAGGGCTCCTTGTCGGGAAGGGAGATGGCACCCGGCGGCGGGCAGGGCAAGGGGCAAGAGGGGGGCAGGACCGGAGGGAAGGGAGCGGGGCGCGGAGGGGGGGGGGGGGGGGGGGGGGGGGGGGGGGGGGGGGG
>JAFIED010000172.1 GCA_020832805.1 Pararhodobacter sp. | reverse complement strand
GCCGCCAGTGTGGCGCTGGAACTGATCCATTGCGCAAGCCTGGTGCATGACGATCTGCCAGCCTTTGACAATGCCGATTTCAGGCGCGGCAAACCCACCGTGCATCTGGCCTATTCAGAGGCGCTGGCCGTGCTGACGGGGGATTCGCTGATCATTGCCGCGTTCGAGGCGCTGGCCCGTGCCGTGCCCGCGGACCGGCCGGCCGATGCGCTGCGCGCGATGGCGCTGACCCGGCTGCTGGCCCGCCACACCGGCATGCCGCATGGTATCTGCGCCGGCCAGGGCTGGGAGAGCGAGACGAGCGTCGATCTGCGCGCCTATCACCGGTCAAAGACCGGGGCGCTGTTCATGGCCGCCACCCAGATGGGGGCGGTTGCGGCGGGGCAGGAGCCCGAACCCTGGGAAGAGCTGGGCGCGCGTATTGGCGAGGCGTTCCAGGTGGCCGACGATCTGCGCGATGCGCTGTATGATGCCGAAACGCTGGGCAAGCCGGTGGGGCAGGATGCGGCGCTGGCCCGGCCCTCGGCGGTGCAGGAACTGGGCGTGCAGGGGGCGATCAGGCGGTTGCGGGACATTCTGGCCGGTGCCATTGCCTCGATTCCGTCATGCCCGGGCGAGGCCCAGTTGGCGGCAATGGTGCAGCTTTATGCCCAGCGCATGACGCCCGTGGCGCCGGTCCGCGCCTGACCCGGGGCAGGCAGGGGGGCGCTGCCCCCCGTCGGCTGCGCCGACTCCCCCCGGAGTATTTGAGGCAAGATGAAAGGGCGCGGGTTTGGCGCTGGGTGATCATCTGGGACGACCGGCGGGACGGTCGCTGGGACACCGGCTTGCGGGGTCGCGCCGGTTTCAGGCCTTTGCCGCGCGCGTGCCCGTGTTGCGGCGTCTGGTTCGCGCTGAGGGCGCGGCGATCTTTGACATCATGCAGGGCTTCGTGCGCAGCCAGGTGTTGATGGCGCTGGTTGATCTGCGCGTGTTGCATCGATTGGCCGAGGGCGCCGGCGATACCGGGTCGATGGCGCGGCGCTGCGGGCTGCCCGAGGCGCGCATGGCGGTGCTGTTGCAGGCCGGGGCCGGGCTGGAGCTGGTGCGCCGGCGCGGCGCGGAGTTTTCGCTTTCGCATCGGGGCATGGCCTTTCTGGCGGTGCCGGGGCTGGACGAGATGGTGCGCCACCATCGCGTTCTTTATGGTGATCTTGCCGATCCGGCGGCGTTCTTTCGGGGCGAGACCGACCCGGCGCTGGCGCATTTCTGGCCCTATGTGCTGGGCGGCGCCGGCGACAGCGATGCGGCAGCGCGGTATTCGCGGCTGATGGCAGAAAGCCAGGCGCTGGTGGCCGAGGAAACGCTGGCGCAGGTGTCCTTGTCCGGCATTCGGCATCTGATGGATGTGGGTGGTGGCACCGGTGCCTTTCTGCGTGCGGTGCGCGCGCGCGCGCCATCGGTGCGGCTGACCCTGTTCGATCTGCCCGAGGTGGTGGCACAAGCTGCCTTGCCGGCCGATGTGGCGCGGATGGGGGGCAGTTTCAGGGCGGGGCTGCCGCAGGGCGATGCCGATGCGATCAGCCTGATCCGGGTGCTGTATGATCATGCCGATGACACGGTGCGCGCGCTGCTGGCCGCCGCCCATGACGCGCTGCCGCCGGGCGGGCGGTTGATTCTGTCGGAACCGATGTCAGGCGGATTGAAACCTGACCCTCAGGTCGATGTGTACTTTTCAGTTTACACCCTGGCCATGCAGACAGGACGCACGCGATCGCCCTCTGATATCGCCCTTATGCTGCGGAGTGCAGGCTTTGGCTCTGTCACGAATGCCAGGAATTACAGGCCATTCGTGACATCATCGATCACGGCGCGGCGGCCGGCATGAAGCAGGCGGCGCCTTTTGTCAAAAAACTGTCTAGTTAGATTGACAACACGTGATGTAAGGTTAGAATGACATGAAGGGCGCCGGAACCGCAGAATGCGATGAGTCGGCGCCAGAGCCAGGAGGAGCCAAGCGTGCAGACCAGCGCCGTCATACTGTCCGGGCCGCGCGATCTGGCGCTGGGGCTGGTGGGGCTGAAGGCGCCGGGCCCGCAGGATCTGGTGGTCCGCATCAGCCATTCGGGTATCTCGACGGGCACCGAAAAGCTGTTCTGGGCGGGGCAGATGCCACCGTTTCCCGGCATGGGGTACCCGCTGGTTCCGGGGTACGAGGCCGCGGGCGAGGTGGTCGAGGCTGGCCGCGAGACGGGCTTTGTGCCCGGCGAGCGCGTCTTTGTGCCTGGCGCCAATTGTTTTGCCCCTGGCGAGCTGGGGCCGGTTCACGGCCTTTTTGGCGGCGCTGCGCAGATGCTGGTGACCGATGCCGGCCGGGTCACGCGGATTGATGCGGCGCTGGGCGCCGAGGGGGCGCTTCTGGCCCTGGCGGCGACCGCGCGCCACGCGCTGGCGGGGTTCGATCATGCCTTGCCCGATCTGATTGTCGGCCACGGTGTGCTGGGCCGGTTGCTGGCGCGGCTGACCCTGGCCGCAGGCGCCCCGGCGCCAACTGTCTGGGAAATCGATACGGGCCGTGCGCAGGGGGCCGAGGGCTATGCGGTCGTGCATCCTGATGCCGATCCGCGCCGCGACTATCGCGCCATCTATGACGCCTCGGGTGCCGAGGGGCTGCTGGACAGCCTGATCGGGCGCATTGTCAGGGGGGGCGAGGTGGTGCTGGCGGGGTTTTATACCAAGCCGCTGAGCTTTGCCTTTCCGCCGGCCTTCATGAAGGAAGCGCGCATCCGCATCGCCGCCGAATGGGCACCCGAGGATCTGACCGCCACGCGCGCCCTGATCGAAGCCGGCGCGCTGTCGCTGGGCGGGCTGATTACGCATCGCAGGCCCGCCGAGGACGCGACAGAAGCTTACGCCACGGCCTTTACCGATCCGGCCTGCCTGAAGATGATTCTGGACTGGGAGAGCTGACAGTGACCCTCGACATCCCCAACCTGAAAGATTTCGACCAGCGGTTGCGCGACGAGGCCGCCGAGGACCCCACGCTGGAGGTGCCGCAGGGCGCGCCGACGAAAAAGACCCAGATCATTGCGATCTACGGCAAGGGGGGAATCGGCAAGAGTTTCACGCTGGCCAATCTGTCATGCATGATGGCAGAGCAGGGCAAGCGCGTGCTGCTGATCGGCTGCGACCCGAAATCGGATACCACCAGCCTGCTCTTCGGCGGCAAGGCCTGCCCCACCATCATCGAGACCTCGACCAGAAAGAAACTGGCGGGCGAGGAAGTGGCCATCGGCGATGTCTGCTTCAAGCGCTCGGGTGTCTTTGCGATGGAACTGGGCGGGCCGGAAGTGGGCCGCGGCTGCGGTGGCAGGGGCATCATCCACGGTTTCGAGCTGTTGGAGAAGCTGGGCTTTCATGACTGGGATTTCGACTATGTGCTGCTCGATTTTCTGGGCGATGTGGTCTGCGGCGGCTTCGGCCTGCCGATCGCCCGGGACATGGCGCAGAAGGTGATCCTGGTCGCCTCGAACGACCTGCAGTCGCTTTATGTGGCCAACAATGTGTGTTCGGCGGTCGAGTATTTCCGCAAGATGGGCGGCAATGTCGGTGTGGCGGGGCTGGTCATCAACAAGGATGACGGCACGGGCGAGGCCGCGGCTTTTGCCAGATCGGTGGATATCCCGGTCCTGGCCGCGATCCCGGCAGACGATGATTTGCGCAAGAAATCAGCCAACTATCAGATTGTTGGCACCGATGCCAGCCGCTGGGGCAGCCTGTTTGCCGGGCTGGCGGAAAGCGTGGCGGCCGCACCGCCCCTGCGCCCCGCGCCATTGAGCCAGGATGGGCTGCTGGGTCTGTTCGACAGCAAGGACACTGGCGGTGACGTGGTGCTGGTGCCGGCAACGGACGCCGACATGCGCGGCAAGAACGCCGTGGCCAGAAAGTCGCTTGAAGTGGTGTATGACGATGTCTGAGCGGGCCGGATACGAAGTTGGCTATGACGCGGCCGGCCAGGTGCGCGTGGAGCGGGTGACTGAACCCGTGGCGGCAGAGGGGGGCCAGCCCCCCGTCGCCTTTGGCGACTCCCCCCGTAGTATTTCAGGCAAAATGATGACAGAGGGCGCGGCAGCAGATGGCATGGGGTGTCATGCGCCGGCCGAAAAGATGCAGGCGGCGGCGCGGGCGGCGGGCAATGGGGATGTGCTGGATCAGTTTGCCCGGGACTATCCGCGCGGGCCGCATGACAAGCCCGAATCCATGTGCCCGGCCTTTGGCAGCCTGCGGGTGGGGCTGCGGATGCGGCGGGTGGCGACGGTGCTGTCGGGTTCGGCCTGCTGTGTCTACGGGCTGACCTTTGTCAGCCATTTCTATGGTGCGCGGCGGTCGGTCGGTTATGTGCCGTTCAATTCCGAAAGCCTGGTCACCGGCAAGCTGTTCGAGGATATCCGCGAGGCGGTGCATGATCTGGCCGACCCCGACCGCTATGACGCGGTGGTGGTGACGAATCTCTGTGTGCCGACAGCCAGCGGTGTTCCCCTGCGGCTGTTGCCCAAGGAAATCAATGGCGTCAGGATCATTGGCATCGATGTGCCGGGGTTCGGCGTGCCGACCCATGCCGAGGCCAAGGACGTGCTGGCCGGCGCCATGCTGCATTACGCCAGGGCCGAGATCGAAGCGGGGCCGGTGCCGGCACCTGTCGGTGGCAAGGCCGACCGCCCCACGGTGGCGCTGTTGGGCGAGATGTTTCCGGCCGATCCGATGATGATCGGCGCGATGCTGGCGCCGATGGGTCTGGCCGCCGGGCCGGTTGTGCCGACGCGCGAGTGGCGCGAGCTTTATGCCGCGCTGGACAGCGGCGCGGTGGCGGCCATTCATCCGTTCTATGCCGCGAGCGTGCGCGAATTCCAGGCGGCGGGGCGGCCCATCGTGGGATCGGCGCCTGTGGGGGTGGACGGCACGCATGACTGGCTGGCCGCGATTGGCGAGACCTTCAACGTGAACCCCGCGCAGATCGCCGCTGCACAGAACGCCTTTGTGCCGGCCGTCAGGGGCGCGCTGGCCAAGGCGCCGGTCAGGGGGCGGATCACGCGGTCGGGCTATGAGGGCTCGGAGCTGCTGGTTGCGCGTCTGCTGATCGAAAGCGGGGCGGATGTGGCCTATGTGGGCACCGCCTGCGCGGCATCGCCCTGGTCGAAGGCTGACAAGGAATGGCTGGAGGCGCGCGGCGTGGTGGTGAAGTTCCGCGCCAGCCTTGCCGATGATCTGGCCGCCGCCGACGGGCTGGACCCCGATCTGGTGATCGGCACCACCCCGGTGGTGCAGCACGCCAAGGAGCGGGCAATCCCGTCCTTGTATTTCACCAACCTGATCTCGGCCCGGCCGCTGATGGGGCCGGCGGGGGCCGGCAGTCTGGGCGAGGTGGTCAATGCCGCCATCGCCGGCAAGGCCCGCATGGACGGGATGAAGGAGTTCTTTGAGGGCGTGGGCGCGGGCGACAGTGCCGGCATCTGGCAGGGCACCCCCAATCTGCGCCCGGATTTCCGCGCCCTGAACCAGAAAAAGCTGGACAAGGCCGCCCGCGCGGCGCGCGCCGAGGAGATGATCTGATGCTGGTCACCGATCACGACAGGGCCGGGGGCTATTGGGGGGCGGTCTATGCCTTTTGCGCCGTCAAGGGTCTGCAGGTGGTCATTGACGGGCCAGTCGGCTGCGAAAACCTGCCGGTGACCAGTGTGCTGCACTACACCGACGCCTTGCCGCCGCATGAACTGCCCATCGTGGTGACCGGCCTGGGCGAGGAAGAGCTGGGCCGCGATGGCACCGAGGGCGCGATGAAGCGTGCCTGGAACGTGCTGGACCCCGCGCTGCCGGCGGTGGTGGTGACGGGTTCGATTGCCGAGATGATCGGCGGCGGCGTCACGCCGATGGGCACCAATCTGCAACGCTTCCTGCCGCGCACCATCGACGAGGACCAGTGGGAAGCCGCGGACCGGGCGATGACCTGGGTCTTCACCGAATTCGGCATGACCAAGGGCCGCATGCCGAGCGAGAAGAAACGCGAGGAAGGGGCGAAGCCCCGGGTCAATATACTTGGCCCGATGTATGGCACGTTCAACATGCCCTCCGACCTGGCCGAGATCCGCCGTCTGGTGGAGGGGATCGGCGCCGAGGTCAACATGGTGATGCCGCTGGGCGCGCATCTGGCCGAGATGCGCAATCTGGTGAATGCCGATGTCAACGTGGTCATGTACCGCGAATTCGGGCGCGGCCTGGCCGAGGTGCTGGGTAAACCCTATCTGCAGGCGCCGATCGGGATGGAGTCGACCACGCTGTTCCTGCGCAAGCTGGGGGAGTTGCTGGGCCTGGACCCCGAACCCTTCATTGCGCGCGAGAAGCATTCGACGCTGAAGCCGGTCTGGGATCTGTGGCGCTCGGTCACGCAGGATTTCTTTGCCACGGCCAGTTTCGCCGTGGTGGCGAACGAGACCTATGCGCGCGGGTTGCGGCATTACCTGGAAAGCGATCTGGGCATGCCCTGCGCCGTTGCCACCGCGCGGGTGCGCGGCGGCAAGACCAACAACGAGGATGTGCGTGCCCAGATCGGCGCAAAGCGGCCGCTGATCGTGTTCGGATCGATCAATGAAAAGATGTACATGGCCGAACAGAAGGCGGGCCACGGGCCGCAGCCGGCCTTTATTCCGGCCAGCTTTCCGGGCGCCGCGATCCGCCGGCATACCGGCACGCCCTTCATGGGCTATGCCGGCGCGGCCTATGTGCTGCAAGAGGTCTGCAACGGGCTTTTCGATGCGCTGTTCCACATCCTGCCGCTGGGCAGCGAAATGGACAGCGCCGCCGCCACACCGACCACGCTGCGGCGCGATTTCCCCTGGGATGCCGATGCCCAGACGGAACTGGACCGGATCGTGGCCGAACACCCCATTCTGACCCGCATATCCGCCGCCCGCAGCCTGCGCGATGCCGCCGAAAAGGCCGCGCTGGAGGCCGGGGCCGAGCGGGTGGTCAAGGAAACCGTTCTGGCGCTGCGTGGCGCCGGGGCAGGGCAGTCTGCACCCCGCCAGGGGCGCAGGGAACCATGAGGAGGAGGGGAAGGCACCATGGCTGACTTCAGCGTCAACTCACCGCGCTACAGAGGTGCGCGGCACGGGCGGGTGGAACATCTGCTCTATTTCGCTCCCGTCTACCTGCTGGCGCTGCCTTTCGCGCTGGCTGCACATGGCTGGTCCATCCTTCGGCATGCCCGCCAACCGGCCGTGGGGCCGTTTGCGCGCGCCAAGGCCGAGGCTGATCAGATCGTGCCGATGATCTTTCGCGGCTGAAAGGCCGTGAACCGGAATTCCTGCGTCGACGGCTTGCCGAAGACGGGGAAGACGGGTGCGGTGCCACATGGCGCCGTATCCAACCTCGCCGCAGGGTGTGCGGTATCAGTCTGACGATCCGGAGGATAATATGGCTGAGAGAAGTGACCTGTCGTTTACGGGTCTTACCGATGAGCAGGCGCAGGAACTGCACTCGGTCTACATGAGCGGGCTCTGGCTGTTTTCGGCCGTAGCCGTTGTTGCTCATCTGGCCGTGTTCATCTGGCGCCCGTGGTTCTGAAAGGGGACAAGGCATGAGCAAGTTCTACAAGATCTGGCTGATCTTCGATCCCCGGCGCGTGTTCGTGGCGCAGGGCGTTTTCCTGTTCCTTCTGGCCGCGATGATCCACCTGGTTCTGCTGTCGAGCGACGGCTACAACTGGTTCGAGATCGCTGCCGCGAAATACGGCCGCTGAGACGCCAACAGGCGTTCCGACTGCGGGCGGCGGATCTTGATCAATCGCCCGCAGCCATTCCTTGAACGGCCGGCCCCGCAGGCGCATCCGCGCCTGGCCGGAGCCGCCTGCACCTGCGGAGAGGAAGCATGGCACTGCTCAGCTTCGAGAGAAAATACCGCGTGCCGGGCGGCACGCTTGTCGGTGGAAGGTTGTTCGACTTTTGGGTCGGACCCTTCTATGTCGGCTTTTTCGGGGTCACGACGATTTTCTTCGCCGTCCTCGGCACATTACTGATCCTCTGGGGGGCAGTGCTGCAAGGCACCTGGAACCCCTGGCTGATCTCGATCAACCCGCCGCCGCTGGAATACGGGCTGAGCCCGGCACCCCTGCGCGAAGGCGGTTTGTGGCAAATCATTACCATTTGCGCGCATGGCGCCTTCATCAGCTGGTTGCTGCGCGAGGTTGAAATCTGCCGCAAGCTGGGCATGGGCTTTCACGTGCCCTTTGCCTTTGGTGTGGCAATCTTTGCCTATACCACGCTGGTTGTGATCCGGCCTGTTCTGATGGGCGCCTGGGGGTATGCGTTCCCCTATGGCATCTGGACCCATCTCGATTGGGTGTCGAACGTGGGCTATACCTACGGGAACTTCCATTACAATCCGGCGCATATGATCGCGGTGAGCTTCTTCTTCACCACGACGCTGGCGCTGGCACTGCATGGCGCGCTGGTCCTGTCGGCGGCCAATCCCAAGAAGGGCGAAAAGATGAAGACGCCCGACCATGAGGATACCTTTTTCCGCGACCTGATCGGCTATTCGGTGGGCACGCTGGGTATTCACCGGCTGGGGCTGCTTCTGGCGCTCAACGCCGGGTTCTGGTCGGCGGTCTGCATCGTCATCTCTGGCACCATCTGGTTCGATCAGTGGGTGTTCTGGTGGGATTGGTGGCTGAACCTGCCCTGGTGGGCCAACATTCCGGGAGGCGTCAATGGCTGAGTATCAGAATATCTTTACCCAGGTGCAGGTCCGCGCCGCACCCGAAATGGGTCTGGTGGAAGGGGTCGAACTGGAGAACCGCACCAAGGGTGCGAGCTTCTCCAACCTCGCCGGCTGGTTCGGCAATGCCCAGCTGGGGCCCGTCTATCTGGGCACCATGGGGGTGATCAGCCTGGCCACCGGCGCCATCTGGTTCGTGATGGTCGGCATGTGGTTCTGGTATCAGGCCGGCTTCAACCCGGCGGTGTTCATGCGCGATCTCTTCTGGTTGTCGCTTGATCCGCCGGGGCCCGAATGGGGCCTGCGTATCCCGCCGCTGGCCGAAGGGGGCTATTTCCTGATCGCCTCGTTTTTCCTGCTGATCTCGGTCATGACCTGGTGGGTGCGCACCTGGCTGCGCGCCGAGGCACTGGGCATGGGCAAGCATGTCGCCTGGGCCTTTGCATCGGCAATCTGGCTGTTCCTGGTGCTGGGCCTGTTCCGGCCCATCCTGATGGGGTCCTGGTCAGAGGCCGTGCCTTACGGCATCTTCACCCACCTGGACTGGACCAACCTGTTCAGCCTGACCTACGGCAACCTGTTCTACAACCCGTTCCATGCGCTCTCCATAGTGTTCCTTTATGGCTCGGCGCTGCTGTTTGCCATGCACGGGGCCACCATCCTGGCCGTCAGCCGCTTTGGTGGCGACCGGGAACTGGAACAGATCGTGGACCGGGGCACGGCATCCGAACGCGCCGCCCTGTTCTGGCGCTGGACGATGGGGTTCAACGCCACGATGGAGGGCATTCACCGCTGGGCCTGGTGGTTTGCGGTGCTGACCACGCTGACCGGCGGCATCGGTATCCTGCTGACCGGCACGGTCGTCGACAACTGGTTCGTCTGGGCGCAGGAACGCGGCTACGGACCCAGCTATGACTGAGGGAGGCAATACGATGTCCGATCTTGACTATACCGGCCAGACCCGCACGGGACGCCTGCGCAGCTGGATCCTGTCGGAAATGTTGCGCGGGGCGGGCTATACGGCGGCCGTGCTGCTGGCGATCGGTCTGATCCTCGGGGCAATTCGGGTCGTGGCCTGGTTCCTCCCCGAAGACAGCCAGAACGCCCCCCCGCCGATGCCCTTCAGCCAGATTGTCGAACCCTTCGACAGCCGGCTGGGCTAGGCCCCCGCGTTTCGGGGCGGGCGGCGGCAGAACCGCCCCCCCACATGGCGTTCGGGCCAAAGCCGCCCCGAACTTAGGGCCTGTATCAGCCCGGTTCCCTTTCCTGATGGCAACAGGACACTGGTGCCGTGCGGGACAACCCACACGGCACCTTTTTTCATTCACGCAAGACGCAAGGACCTTGTCATGAGCACGCCTGAAAGCCGCACCCCGCTTCTGGACCGTGTCGCCGGACCGCATGACCTGCGTGCGCTATGCGATGACGAACTGGGCGCCCTGGCCGACGAATTGCGGGGCGAAGTCATCGATTCCGTCAGCCGGACCGGCGGGCATCTGGGCTCCTCGCTGGGGGTGGTGGAACTGACCGTTGCGCTGCATGCCGTTTTCCGTACCCCTTTCGACAAGTTGATCTGGGACGTGGGCCATCAGTGTTACCCGCACAAGATCATCACCGGGCGCCGCCACCTGATGGGCGGGCTGCGCCAGGGCGGCGGCCTTTCGGGTTTCACCAAACGGGCGGAAAGCGATTTCGACCCGTTCGGCGCCGCGCACAGCTCGACCAGCATTTCCGCCGCCCTGGGCTTTACCATGGGGCGCGACATGGGTCAGCCCACGGGTGACGCTATTGCGGTCATCGGCGACGGTTCCATCACGGCGGGCATGGCCTATGAGGCGCTCAACCATGCCGGGGCCGAAGGGCGGCGGCTGTTCGTGATCCTGAACGACAACGACATGTCCATCGCCCCGCCCGTGGGCGCCATGAGCCGCTATCTGCAACAGCTTGGCGCCACCCAGGCCGGCGCCGCGCTGCGCGACCTTGCCCAGGGGTTCGAACAGGCGCTGCCGCCACCGCTGCGCGACCACGCGCGGCGCACGCGCGCCATGATCACCGGGCAACCCGGCAGCGGCACCCTGTTCGAACAACTGGGCTTTACCTATGTCGGCCCCATCGACGGCCATTCCATGCCCGAACTGCTGGCCACCCTGCGTGCCGCGCGGGCGCGGGCAACCGGGCCGGTGCTGATTCATGCGCTGACGGTCAAGGGCAAGGGCTATGCCCCGGCCGAGGCATCGGACTGCTGCTATCACGGCGTGTCGACATTCGATGTCGCCACGGGCGCGCAAAACAAGAGCAAACCCAACGCGCCCAGCTATACCGGCGTCTTTGGCCGCAGCCTGACCGAAGCCGCAGCGCGCGACCCCAGGCTGGTGGCGGTGACAGCGGCCATGCCCTCGGGCACCGGGCTGGACATCATGGCCAGTCGCTTTCCGCGCCGGGTCTTCGATGTCGGCATCGCCGAACAGCACGCGGTCACCTTTGCAGCCGGCATGGCGGCATCGGGGCTGCGGCCCTTCTGCGCGATCTATTCCACCTTTCTGCAACGCGGCTATGACCAGATCGTGCATGACGTGGCGCTGCAGGGGCTGCCGGTGCGCTTTGCCATCGACCGCGCAGGGCTGGTGGGGGCCGATGGCGCCACCCACGCCGGCAGTTTCGATGTGGCCTACCTTGCCAATCTGCCCGGCTTCACCGTCATGGCGGCGGCAGACGAGGCCGATCTGCAACGCATGGTCGCCACGGCAGCGGCCCATGACGACGGCCCCATCGCCTTTCGCTATCCGCGTGGCGAGGGGGTGGGGATCGACATGCCTGCCTATGGCGAGACCATCGAGATCGGCAAGGGCAGGGTGATCACCGAAGGCAGCCATGTCGCTTTCCTGTCTTTCGGCGCACATCTGAAGGAAACGCTGGCGGCGGCTGAAATGCTGGCCCGGCGCGGCATCACCGCCACCGTTGCCGACGCGCGCTTCGCCAAGCCGCTGGACACCGGGCTGATCGAGCAGCTTGCCCGTCATCACAAGGCGCTGATCACCATCGAACAGGGCGCGCAGGGTGGTTTCGGCGCAATGGTGCTGCATCATCTGGCCAATACCGGGGGGCTGGATCAGGGCCTGACCGTACGCACCATCACGCTGCCGGATCGTTTCATTGATCAGGACAGCCCCGAGCGCATGTATGCAGCAGCCAGCATGACCGCCGAGGATATCGCTGCCCGCGCCCTGAACGCGCTTGGCATTGGCCGCATCGCCACAGTCGCCTGAAAGGCAAACCCCGGCCCCATTCATCTTGCCTGAAATACTCCGGGGGGTGAGCCGCGCCAGCGGCGAGGGGGGGGGGGCCGCCCCCCGCCCCG
>JAFIED010000167.1 GCA_020832805.1 Pararhodobacter sp. | reverse complement strand
GCGGGGGGGGGCCCCCGCCCGTTTGTGGTGCCCGGGGGGGGGCCGCTTAATGCGTTGGGCGGGGCGCGGGGGTGACGCGCGGCGCTGTCGACACAGGCGTAATGGGTTTCCCCCTGACCCGCCCGACCCGTTGCAGGCGGCAGACGCCCCGGCCAACGGGCCCTCAGGCTGACGCGGCGGCCAGCAACCGCGCGTTGCCGCCAGAGGCGGTGGTATCGACGCACAGATGCCGCTCGTGCAGGACATGCGCGGCATCCGGCATGGCAGTCACCAGCGGGATGATCGGCCCCTTTCGCGCAGCAAGAACGCGATTGATCTGGCGCGCCCTGTCGGTGTCGCCCCACCACAACACGGCCGAGAAACCCTCGGCCTGATACAGCCAGTCCGCAGGCACATCGCCCTTGGCCGCCACCGCACGGCCACCCAGCGCGCTGACCGCCGCCGCCTGCGCGGCCTCCGCCGCGGCGCCGGGACCAAGACAAAGGACCGGTGGACGCGCGGACAGCGTCAGCCGGTTCGTTTCACCCGTGGGGCCGGGCATGTCTTTTGTCTCTACCACCGCGTAGCTGCGCGCCGCATCCAGCCGCCGGGCCAGGGCAGCCAGATCGGCGGGCGCAACGGCCTGGCCCTGTGCCTGATCTGGTGCCGGCCGAGGCGCGGACAGCCGCGTAACATAGGACGGCCCGCCGGCCTTTGGCCCGGTTCCCGAGAGCCCCTCGCCGCCAAAGGGCTGGCTGCCCACCACCGCCCCGATCTGGTTGCGGTTGACATAGACATTGCCTGCCTCGACCGCCTCGATCACCTCTTGCACCCGCGAATCGATCCGCGTGTGCATCCCGAAGGTCAGCCCGTAGCCGCGCGCATTCACGGCGCTGATCACCTTTGGCAGATCGACGGCGCGGTAGCGGGCGATGTGCAGGACTGGCCCAAAGACCTCGCGCGGGAGATCATCGATCCCCGCCACACGGATGGCCACAGGGGCGATGAAATGCCCCAGCCCGGGTGCTGCCACCTCGGCCAGAACGCGCCCTTCGGCGCGGGCAGCCTGAACATAGGCCTGGATGTCCTGCGCGGCATCGGCATCGATCACCGGGCCGATATCGGTGTCACGAGCCCAGGGATCGCCCGGCACAAGAGCCTGCATGGCACCGAAGAGCATCTTTTCCAACCCGTTGGCGACATCCTCCTGCACATAGAGACAGCGCAAGGCAGAACACCGCTGGCCCGCGGACTGAAAGGCCGAGGCGATGATATCGCGCACCGCCTGTTCCGGCAAGGCCGTGGAATCGACCACCATCGCGTTTAGCCCGCCGGTTTCGGCCACCAGCGGCGCGCCGGGTGCCAGATGATCGGCCATGGCACGGCGAATGGTCTGCGCGGTCTGGGTGGAACCCGTAAAGACCACACCGTCGATGAGCGGATCACGGGTGAGCGCCGCGCCCACGATGCCCCCTTCGCCGGGCAGGAACTGCAGCACCTGGGGCGGCACCCCTGCGCGATGCAGCAGATCGACCGCCAGCGCGGCCACCAGCGGCGTCTGTTCGGCGGGCTTGGCCAGCACGGCATTGCCCGCAGCCAGCGCGCCGGCGATCTGCCCGGTAAAGATGGCCAGCGGAAAATTCCAGGGCGAGATGCAGGCAATACGCCCGCGCGGCCGCATCGAAGGCGTGATGCGGGCGGCGTAGTAGCGCAGGAAATCCACCGCCTCGCGCAATTCGCCAAGGCAATCGGGCGCATTCTTGCCAGCCTCACGCGCCAAAAGGGCAAAGAACTGGCCGATCTCTGCCTCGTACAGATCGGCGGCGTGGTTCAGCACCCTGGCACGTTCATCGGCGGGCACGTCCCAGGGGCGGGCGGCTGAAAGGGCTGTCTGGACATCGGCCACCAGTGCCTGTCTCACGCTGCCAACCCTGTCGCCGGGGCGCGCGGGGTTATATACGGCCAGCGCCGCCTCTGCCGAAACGGCCCCGGCAATGCGGGGGGCGGCGCTGAACCGAACGGCAGCAAAGGGTGCGCGCGCCGCCTCTATCGCGGCCCAGTCAGGCCGGGCATTCAGATCAAGCCCCACCGCATTGCGCCGTTCCGGCATGAACAGATCAGGCCCACGCGGCACGGGCAGGGGTTTTCGCGCCTCCCATGCGGCAAAGGGGCAGGCGGCAACCGTTTCAGCAGGAACCGTGTCATCGACGATCTGATTGACGAAGGACGAATTTGCACCATTCTCAAGCAGGCGCCGTACCAGATAAGCCAGCAGATCCCTGTGCGCACCGACCGGGGCATAGATACGGCAACGCGTGCCGGCCTGCGCCTTGACGATGTCATGCAGCCGTTCGCCCATGCCATGCAGGCGCTGGAATTCAAACGTCTGCTTGTCCACACCGCTGGCGCGCGCGATCTCCAGTACAGCTGAAACGGTATGCGCGTTATGGGTGGCAAATTGTGGATAGATGCGCCATGTCATGCCCAACAAGCGGCGCGCCTGGGCAATGTAGCTGATATCGGTTGCGGCCTTGGTGGTGAACACCGGAAAGCCGTCCAGCCCCTGCACCTGTGCCAGCTTGATTTCGGTATCCCAGTAGGCGCCCTTGACCAGCCGCAGGGTGAAACGGCGGTCCAGCCGTTCGGCGGTGCTGTGCCACCAGTCGATCACGGCCCCCGCGCGCGGCCCATAGGCCTGTACCACGATGCCGAAACCATCCCAACCCGCCAAGGCTGGATCGGCAAGCACGGCTTCGATCACATCGCGCGAAAGGGCCAGGCGGTCTGCCTCTTCGGCATCGACGTTAAAGCCCAGACCGCGTTGCGCCGCCATCCGCGCCAGTTCCTTCACGCGCGGGACCAGATCGGCCATCACGCGGGCGTGCTGGCCTTCTTCATAGCGCGGATGCAGCGCCGAAAACTTGACCGAAATGCCCGGGTTGCGGCGGCTGTCGCCCCCCTTTGCCGCCGTACCGATGGCACGGACGGCCGCAGCATAACTGTCGCAATAGCGTTGTGCATCGGCATCGGTGCGCGCGGCCTCGCCCAGCATGTCATAGGAATAGCCGTAACCCTGCGCCTCCATTCCTGCAGCGCGGCGCATTGCTGACTCGATGGTTTCACCCAGCACAAACTGGCGACCCATTTCGCGCATCGCGCGGGCGACGGCGCTGCGTATCACCGGCTCGCCCAGCCGGCGCACGGCTGCCCGCAGATGGCCCGCCCCACCCTGTGCCCGCTCATCCAGCACACGGCCGGTCAGCATCAGCGCCCATGTCGAGGCATTGACCAGTGACGACGACGAATGCCCCAGATGCCGGCCCCAGTCGGACGGGGCGATCTTGTCTTCGATCAGCGCATCCATGGTCAGGGAATCAGGCACCCGCAACAGGGCCTCTGCCAGACACATCAGCGCGATACCCTCGTCGGTGGACAGGCCATACTCGGCCAGAAACACCTCCATCAGGCCGGGCCGCGCAGAGTTCCGGATTGCGCGCACCAGATCGGCGCCATGCCGGGCAATGCGCGACCGCGCCGGACCATCCAGCGCTGCATCCTGGATCAGCGCGGCAATCACACCATCTTCATCGGCGGGAATAGGGTGCAGAACGGGATCGTCGATGGTTGGCAGCGAAAGATCGGTCATGGCAAACCTGTGCAGCTTGTCGAATTGCCTGATGATAGCCCGATTGCGTGATATCTATTTCCTGATTACTGTGAATCGAAAGCCGAATTGACTTTTCACGCAGCAAGGTGCAGCCCGTTGTCCCGCCACGACCTTGATGATTTCGACCGCGCCATCCTGCGTATCCTGCATGCTGACGGCCGGATAAGCGTCACCGCTCTGGCCAGCCGGATCAGCCTGTCCAAATCGCCCACCCAGGCCCGGCTGAAACGGCTGGAGCGCGACGGGTATATTCTGGGATACCGGGCGCTGGTGGATCACCGGCGATTGGGGCAAGGCCATGTCGCCTTTGTCGAGGTACGCCTGTCGGACACGCGCGAGGCGGCGTTGCTGGCCTTCAACGCCGCCGTGCAGGCCTGCCCCGAGATCGAGGAATGCCACATGATCGCCGGCGCGTTCGATTACCTGCTGAAGGTGCGCAGCGAGGATATTCACAGCTATCGGCAAGTGCTGGCGGAACGGATTTCCAGCCTGCCACATGTAGCCTCGACATCGACCCATGTGGCAATGGAATCGGTCAAGGAACAGGGGCACTGACCCTTGGTGCCAAAGGGCGCATCCTGCCCGGCATAGTTGCGAAACGCGCAAGGCGGCTTATCTGACAACTAACCAGGGGGCCGCGCGCCGTGGCTGACACCAGCCTGATGTGCGGGGCCGTTGCGCATCTGCCGGGGCGCGCCGCTCGAAACAAAAGCGCGGCGCGCGCACCGGCCCTGCGCGGCGAGCCATCGCACCGCGCCATGATACAGGATTGCCGATGTCTGCCTTTATCCGTTCTTTTCGCCTGTCACGGCCATTGGTAGCCCTGCTGCTGATGCTGGCGGGGGCGCTGATGTTTGCCGTCGGGCAACCGGCCGCGCAGCAGGAACCCGCGCGCCATGCGGTGGTGTTGACCCTGGATGGCGCCGTCAGCCCGGCGACGGCGGATTACCTGATCCGCGGTATCGACAGCGCCGCCGAACAGGGCGCCACGCTGGTTGTGATCCGCATGGATACACCGGGCGGGTTGGTCACATCGACACGCGATATCGTGAATGCGATTCTGGCTTCTCCGGTTCCGGTGGCGGTTCATGTGGCGCCCTCGGGTGCGCGCGCCGCCAGTGCGGGCACCTACATCACCTATGCCGCGCATGTCGCCGCCATGGCACCTGCCACCACCATCGGCGCGGCAACGCCCGTTGCCATGGGCGGTGGCAGCCCCTTTGGCAATGACGACCAGGACGACGGCGACACCGAACCCGGGAATGGCGAAAACGACACTGAAACCGAACTGCGCGTTCCGACGCTGCAAGGCAGTGCAACCGATGCCAAGGCGATCAACGATGCCGTCGCCTGGATCCGGGCCCTGGCAGAACTGCGCGGCCGCAACGCCGACTGGGCCGAACGCGCCGTGCGCGAGGCCGCAACCCTGACCGCATCTGCCGCCGCCCAAGAGGGGGTGATCGACTTTGTGGCCCGCAATACCGAAGATGTGCTGACCGCGGCGCATGGCATGGTCGTTGACATGGATGGCGACGCGCTGGTGCTGGATACCGAAGGGCTGTCGCTGACCACGCTGCAGCCGGATTGGCGCACGCAATTCCTGTCTGTCATCACCAACCCGAATGTGGCGATGCTGCTGATGGTCGTGGGTTTTTACGGCATCCTGTTCGAACTGTACAACCCCGGCGCGCTGTTCCCCGGCACGATCGGGGGGATCAGCCTGCTGACCGGCATGGTCGCCCTGTCAATCCTGCCGTTCAACTGGGCGGGTCTGGCGTTGATAGGGCTTGGTCTGGCGCTGGTGATTGCCGAGATATTCTCGCCCTCTTTCGGCATTCTGGGCATAGGCGGCACGGCGGCCATCGTGCTGGGCGGCGTCTTGCTGTTCGATTCCGATGTGCCGGGGCTGGAAATGTCCTGGCCCGCGCTGGCGGCGGTGGCGGCGGCCAGCCTGGCCTTTTCGCTGGTCATCGCGCGGCTGGCTGCGCAGTCCCACAAGCGAAAGGTCAGCACCGGCGCCGAAGAAATGATCGACCTGAAAGCGCAAGTTCAGGATTGGGCCGGCGCGCGCGGCCATGTGTTCGTGCATGGAGAGCGATGGCAGGCCCGCATCGACACCGGCCCGCAACCCGTGCCCGGCCAGACGGTTACAGTGCGCGCGATCGAAGGGCTGACGCTGGTGGTCACCCCCCTGCCCGGCGGTGGCACCAGCATCGAAACGCAACCCTGATTGCCGGGCGCACAGCGCACGCGCAATCCCTGAGAGGAGACACAACTGATGGATATTTTTGCCATCTTCGGCGATCTTGCGTTTTACGGCGTTCTGATCGTCCTGCTGCTGGCCTTTCTGGCCTCGGCCATCAAGGTCTTGCGCGAATACGAGCGTGGCGTGACCTTCACGCTGGGCCGGTTCAGTTCGGTCAAGGGGCCGGGGCTGATCATTCTCATTCCGTTCATCCAGCAGATGGTGCGGGTCGATCTGCGCGTGCGGGTGCTGGATGTGCCCAGCCAGGACGTGATCAGCAAGGACAATGTCTCGGTCCGCGTCAATGCGGTGATCTATTTCCGTGTGGTGGACCCTGAAAAGGCAACGATCCAGGTCGAAAACTTCATGCAGGCCACCAGCGAGCTGGCACAGACCACGCTGCGCTCGGTGTTGGGCAAGCACGAGCTGGATGAGATGCTGTCAGAGCGCGACAAGCTGAATGCCGACATTCAGGAAATTCTTGATGCCCAGACCGACTCCTGGGGGATCAAGGTTGCCAATGTCGAGATCAAGCATGTCGACATCACGGAATCGATGATCCGCGCCATCGCCCGGCAAGCCGAGGCCGAACGCGAACGCCGTGCACGTGTCATCAATGCCGAGGGTGAACAGCAGGCGGCGACAAAGCTGCTGGAAGCCGCCGAAATTCTGGGCGGGCGCCCAGAGGCCATGCAGTTGCGCTATCTGTCAACGCTGGCCACAATCGGAAACGAAAAGAATTCGACCATCGTGTTTCCGTTTCCGATGGAGTTTCAGCAAATGCTGTCCAGCTTTGCTGACACCGCCGTGACGCCAAAGGACAAGCCTTCATAAGCTGCACGGCCGGGCAGGGCACCCCCGACCGGCCGTGTCAATCCTTGCGCAGCAACATGACCAGCGCCAGCACGATCAGCACGACCCCTGGCAACAGCAAAAGCCCCGGCGCGCCATGCCCCAGCCCGATTTCCCACAGGATGATCCAGGCCGGTGTCAGATAGGTATAGGCCATGACCTTTGACGACGGCAGCCGCTGGGTGGCGTATTGCAGCAGGAAAAAGGTCAGTGCGCTGGCAAAGATCGCCAGATAGGCCATCGTAACCCAGACCAGCCAGGACAGCGCCGCCCAATCGACCGTGCGCAACCCTTGCCAGCCAACCAGCACCAGCAGAACGCAGCCTGCCCCCATCACCAGCGCCGTTACCACCAGCGCGGGTTCGCCCCGGTTGAAACGGCGCAAAAGGGGCGTAAAGGCTGCATGCAGCACGCAGCCGATGAAATAAACCGCCTCGCCACGCCCTATCTGAAAGCCCATCAGTGCCTGCCAGTCAGCCCTGAAGATCACCCAGACAGCCCCTGCCGCGCCAATGGCAAGGGCGCCCGCCACCCAGGCGTCCAGGCGTTGGCCCAGCCAGTACCAGGCAAACCCTGCTGTCATCAGCGGCGTCAGGGTGAAGACCGCGCCCGCCGACACCGGGTCTGCGGTTTTCAGCCCCTCGAACATCAGCACGAAATACCCGGCAAACAGCGAGCCAAGCACCACGAACCGCCAGGGCGCGCGGAAATCGGCAAGGCGAAAGCCGCGCCCGCGCCCGTCGCGCCGGTCGGCCATCAGAAAGGCAAAGATCGCCAGGACCACCGCAGCCCACAGAAACCGCACCGCCGTGACCGATACCGGGTCGATCAGGTTGGCAACCAGTGCACCCAGGCTGAACGATCCCGCCACCAGGGCGGAAAAGGCCAGCATTGCCACATGGCCACGCAGCGCTTCGGCGCGCGGATCGGGCAGGGCGGCGCGGATCACAGCCAGCTTTCGGTGTTCATGCTACACTCCCGCCGGGCCATCGTCAGGCGTGACCAGGCCGCGCTTGATCGCGGTCATCGCCACCTGCAACTTGGCGCTGCGGTGCAGATCGACATGGCTGACCAGCCACAGTGGCACTGACCAGGCATCGCGCGGTGGCAGGACCTGCACCAGATCACCGGATGCTGCCCGCGGGAACAGGAACCCCATACCCAGCCCCGCCCTGATACCCGTTTCCTGAGCCGCCAGATCGTCACTGCGCAGGGCAACAGTCGGCGCGATGCCCGCCAACCAGCGAAACCAGGGAACGCGGCTTTCCTCGGCCTCGTCGGTAACGAAACGGTGCCCGGACAAATCCGTATCCGATTGCGGCTTGCCGTAGCGGGCCAGATAGTGCGGCGAAGCATAGAGCGCGGCCTGAACAGGAGCCAGCGGTTGCACAACATTGTCCGGCTCTTCCGGCCTGGCGCCGGCGCGGATGGCCAGATGCGCCTCGCCCTGTTCCAGTTTCAGCACGCGGCGGGCCGTGCGCAAACGCACCACCAGCGCCGGGTAATCCTCTTGCAGCGGCAGCAGCGCCGGCACGATGAGCGCGCACAGTTCCGGCGGAATGGTTATGGCAAGATCACCCGCAATGCCGCTGGCCCAGCCACTGAGCCGCGCACCCAGCCGTGAAAAGCGGGCATCGGTTTCGGCGCCGGCCTCGGCCAGCATCTGGCCGGCCTCGGTAGGGGTATAGCCCCTGCCGTGCCGCTGAAACAGCTTGACACCCAGACGGGCCTCCAGCGCGTCAACATGCCGGATTACCGTTGCGTGGTGCACGCCCAACGCCTCGGCAGCGCCGCTGACGGTGCCGGCACGCGCCACATGCCACGCCGTGCGTATCTCGTCCCAGGCATCCATGCCCTATCCCGCCGCTGATGCTGACCTTGTGGCATCAACTTCAGCCATTGCATCGGCGGGTGCAAGGGGGCACCGGCGTCGGCTTGGCAAAGGGTCATGCGGTGGCTTCCGCCTGTACCGCCTTGCGCGAGGTGGTGGTTGCCTTGCCTCTTCTGACGGGGGCCACAGGACGCCGTCCAACGGCCCCTGCCGGTTTCTTCTGCCGCAAAGGGCGATCACGGGCTCTGGGTCAGAAGACACCCAGCAGAAACAGCAGGATGATGATTGGCAGCGGAATGCCGAGCAACCACAAAAGAATGACACGCATGAGCGCCTCCTGATCGGTGAAAGCGGTTGTCTTGGGGTAACCGCAGGTCCCAGCGATAACGCCCGTGCCCGGTGTCGGTTCCGGCGGTGCCAGCCACTATTGGGCGCCCCCTTCGATGACGGCCTGTGCAAGGCGGCGGTAGGCCGCCAGATTGGCCCCGCGCCCATAATCCGGCGCCCCGTTGCCCCGCGCAGCGCCGCCGCGCCCTTCATCGGCAACCAGCCTGTGCATCGCCTTCATGATCCCGCGAAGTTCGGTATCGACTGCTTCGGCGCTCCAACGGGTGAAGCCGGCGTTCTGGCGCATTTCCATGCCTGAAACAGCCACACCGCCGGCATTGGCCGCCTTGCCGGGCGCACAAATGACGCCGGCCTTGGTCAGGAGGGCATTGGCCTCGGCTGTCAGCGGCATGTTTGCCCCCTCGGCCAGAAAACGGCAGCCGCCATCGACAAGCGCCTGGGCGTCGTTCTTGTCCAGTTCGTTCTGGGTGGCGCAGGGCAGGGCGATGTCTGGCTCCAGCGCCCAGGGTTTTTCACCCGCCCGAAAGCGCAGCCCCAAACCAGCGGGCGGGTTCTCGGCGTCTTCGGCTGGGGTATCAACCAGCCAGTCGATGGCATCGGCGCTCATGCCATCGGGCGCGTGCCAGACCCCGGAACGGCTGGACAGCGAAATGACCTTTCCACCCAGGTCCAAGGCCTTTCGCGCTGCATGCGCTGCAACATTCCCGCGACCGGACAAGGCGATGCGCCGTCCCTGGATGCTGTCGCCCGCATCGTCCAGCATGGCACACAGGAAATAGACCAAGCCGTATCCCGTGGCCTCTTTCCGCAGGCGGCTTCCGCCGATGCACAGCGGCTTGCCAGTCAGCGCCCCGCCCCAGGCCTGTGCCTGCATCATCCAGGCGCGGGTCAAAAGACCCAGCTCATGGGCGCCGACCCCCATGTCGCCGGCCGGAACATCCAGATCCGGCCCGATATGCGGCGCAAGCCCGGTCATGAAGGCCAGGGCAAAACGCTCGATCTCGCCCTCGGAACGTCCCGCAGGGTCGAAATCGGCACCGCCCTTTGCCCCGCCCAGCGGCAGTCCGGTCAGCGCATTCTTGAACACCTGTTCAAAGGCAAGCGATTTCAGCACCCCCAAAGAGGTGCCGGGGTGCCAACGCAAACCACCCTTGTATGGCCCCAGCAGATTCGACTGCTGCACCCGCCAGCCACGGTTGATCTGTATGTTGCCGGCATCGTCGCGCCAGGTGACACGAAAGGCGATCACGCGGTCGGGTTCGGCCAGTCTTTCCAGCACGCGGGCGGCGGCGAAATCGGAATTGGCCTTTTCCACTGTCAGTACATCGCGCGCGACCTCTTCCACGGCCTTCAGCCAGGGGTCATCGCCCGGGTGGCTGCGACGCAGCGCATCTGTCAATGCCCGGGCAAGGGACGTTGCACGGTCGGTCATGTTTTTCCTTTCTGTCAATCAGTCCAGTGAAAGAGCCATCCAGGCGGCTAGCGCCACAATCAGAACTGTCGCCGCAATCGTCAGGACAAGGGCAAGGGTAGGCCGATCCATGGGTTACACCAGGTCAAAGATTTCACTGTCGATACGGTGCGGCGCCACGCCAAGATCGCGCAGCGCCTTGGTCACCGCTTCGGTCATCGGCGCCGGGCCGCACAACAGATGCGGCCAATCGCGGCTGTCAGCGGGCAGGTGGCGCGACAGCAGCGCGTCATCGATATACCCGGATTCGCCCTGCCAGCCCTCTGGCGGATCCTCCAGCACCAGCACCAAGGTCAGGTCCAGACTGTCGCGGATGTCCTCCAGTTCTGCGCGAAAGGCGATGTCTTCCTCCTGGCTGTTGGCGTAGAAAAGCACGATGGGGCGCGTGTCGCCCCGTTCAAGCAGTGCGTGCAGGTTCGAAATGATGGGCGTGATCCCCACACCGCCCGCGATCATCACGAAACCCGGTGCATCGGCCTCTCGATCAACCGAAAAGGCACCAAAGGGGCCATGGACATAGGCACGCGTTCCGGGCGCGGTGTGGATCAGGCGGCGCGTGTCATCGCCCAGCGGCTTGATCGAAAATGACAGGTTCCCGCCCCGATCCGGCGCGGTGGAGATGGTGAAGGGATGCTCCTTCAGCGACCAGGGCGACCGGTCAATGGCCAGCCACGCAAACTGGCCAGGTTTCCAACGCGTCAGACCGCGGCCTTCCGGCGCCAGTTCCAGTGTATGAACACCGCCGCCCTCGTCCCGGTTCGCCACCACGCGCCAGGGATTGCGCGTTTGCAGCCATGGCACGACCAGGCGTGTCCAGGCCAGCAACAGCAGCCAACCCGCGGTCACCCCCAGCCATAACAGGCGCTTGTCGGTATCGGCGGTGAATCGCCCGACACCCAGGACATGGGCGATGGCCGCGGCAAAGCCGATAATGGCCAGCGAAAGATGTATCACGCGCCAGTGCTCGAATGGCAGATGCAGCCATTTCCGGAACTGAGAGGTCAGCACCAGCACGATGAAGCACAACAGGGCCAGCCTGCCTGCTGTCAGCTCCCACGGGGCCTGAAGCGGGTTCAGAACGCCCAGTGCCGGCTGATGCCAGATGTAGAAGATACCGAAATGCCCCAGCATCAGGCCAAGCGCCGCCCAGCTGAGATAGCGATGCGCCAGATAGACGATATCGGCACCAAAAGGATGCGTCAGCCAGCGCAAACGCCCGGTAAGCGCGAATTGCAGCGCGATCAGCCCCAAGGCGCCGAAACCAAGGCCGACCGAGAAATCCCACGCCAGATCAATCGAAGGCGGGCGCGCACCGCGCATCAGCATCATGAAAGGCAGCGCCAGTGCAGCCGCCGCCAGCGCGATCAATGCCAGTGCGTGCAGGCGCACCAGAACCGGGCGGTCGGCTGCATGGGGGTGGGTGCCGGCGTCTTTTGACATGCAAAGATAACGGTGCCAGAACAAAAGGGTTCCTGCGCAAGGTGAAAACCCGGCGCCAGAGCTGATCCCGAAGGGCACAGGAAAGCCCGGGCACGGCGGAACTTCCCGGCCGCAGGCGCGTTCCATACCGGGCACGCCAAAGGCGTGACGGACGGAAAAGGGGGCGCATGACACCAGTAATTCCTGACTTTGCCAGCGATCGGCCCCTGCCCTATTGCGGCCCGGCCCCTGCACCAGAGACCCTGTTGACGGCCTGGAACGCCGACCCGGTGCTGCTGGGCGTGCTGGCCGTCACAATCCCTGCTGGCGTCTGGCACCTGCGTAACGCTGCGGCGATGCGGCGGCGGGCCTGGGGCGTTGCCTCGGGTGTGGCGTTGCTGGCCTTCGTTTCGCCGCTATGCGCCCTGACCGTGGCCCTGTTTGCCGCGCGCGGGCTGCATCACCTTGTCGTGGTTTTTGCCTTGGCACCGGCGCTGGCTCTGGCGTTCCCGCTGCGCCTGCGCGCTACCGTGCCCGCGCTGCTGGCGCTGTCAAGCGCGCTTTGGGCTTGGCACATACCGGCGCTGTATGCGGCCGCATGGGATCACGTGCCGGTCTATTGGGCGATGCAGGCCGCGCTGATCCTGCCGGCCTGGGCATTCTGGAGCGCCCTGTTCGCCACCCCGCGCCAGATGGCGCCTCAACTGGGCGCCGGGCTGCATCTGGCTGTTCTGGCCGGCCAGATGGGGCTGATCGGCGCCATCCTGACCTTTGCGCCGCGGGTTCTGTACCCTGAACATCTGGTGTTGACCGAATCTTTCGGGCTTTCGCCCCTGGCCGATCAGCAACTGGCGGGGCTGGTCATGTGGGTGCCGGGCATGGTGCCGGTTGCCCTGGCCGCCGGCTGGATGCTGCGCTGTGCCTGGCGGTCGGCTGCGGCGCCCCCCAGCCCGCAGCAACCCGCGGGACCATCTGCATGATCGCCCTGACCAAGGCCCTTCATATTGCCGCTTTGTCGATCTGGTGCGCAGGGCTGATTGCACTGCCGGTCATTCTGCAATTCTACGGCCGTTCGGCAAAAGTGCACGATCAGGCCGGTTTTGCAGAGTTTCGGCTGCTCAGTCATCGCGCCTATACCGGCGTGATCACGCCTGCCGCCATCGTGGCCATCAGCGCCGGCACCGCGCTGATCTTCATGGAGGGGCTGCGCACGCCCTGGCTGATGGCCAAGCTGGGTACGGTGGCGGGGATGGTGCTGATTCATGCCTGGATGGGGTATCTGATCGGCAAGACCGGCGAGGGCGCGGGCCGCTATCGCGTGCCCACACCGCTGCCCGCCATGGTGCTGGCGCTCGCCCTGATGGGGGTCACACTTTGGCTGGTCCTGGCCAAGCCGGATCTGGCCCCCCTTGCAGACCACCTTCCCGATTGGCTGCTTCAGCCCCGCGGGCGTGAACTGGCACCGGCACTGGTGCCGATCTGATAATCGAAGACGAGTTTTCCGCCATGCCACCCCGTCACGCCGGTCAGCCCGGCCGCCAGCACAGACAGCAACAATCCCAGCGGCAGTACTGCGCCCTGCGGATCGCCGATGCGCAGCACCCAGTTGGCCCCGAGGATGGACAACAACATCACCGCCAGCACAAAATGCGTCCAGCTTGCCGAACGGTTGCGGATACCGGGCACGATCAGCAGTTCCACCGTGCCCGTGATCCCCGCAATCACACCCATCAGAAAGGCACCGAACGCCGCCCAGCCGGCGGCAACGGGCCAAAAGGCATCGCCTGTCCACCAGAACAGCAGATCGGCGCCAAGGACACACATGGTCAAGGCAATGGGAAAGGCCACAAGCATCGCATGCAAAGGGTGCCCGGCAATGGCAACCAGGCTTTCGGTTTGCTGCAGCGCGCGGTTCTCATGCACAGGGTCGGTCAGGTCGTCGTCAGCGGGTTCGGGCCTGGCCACGGCGGCACTCCTCTTGCAGTTCCCGGCATAGGTACTCTGTTCCCAAAGCGTTTGTCCCCCCTGATGGTTCCCTTCCTGCTGGGCGGCTGCGGCGGGCCGCTGTCAACCCTTGCCCCGGCAGGACCCGTAGCGCGCGACATAGCCTGGCTGTGGTGGGCGATGCTGGGCGGCGCCACCGCGCTGACGGTGCTGGTTCTGGTACTGGTGGCGCTTTCCTTTGGACCCCCGCGCCCGGTTCGTGAACGCCGCTGGACGCATTGGCTGGGGCTGGGGCTTTCATTGCCGGTGCTGGCCGTCACCCTGGCCGGCGGCTTGTGGGTGGGTGAGCGGATACTGCCGCGCGATGACGGCGCCATCACGGTGCAAGCCCACGCCGTGCAATGGTACTGGGAGTTTACCCAGCCCGGCCCCGACGGGCCTGTCACCACACGCGACCGGCTGATCATACCCACCGGCCAGCCGGTTGATGTGCTGATCACCTCGGCCGATGTCATTCATTCGTTCTGGGTGCCGCAACTGGGTGGCAAGATGGATGCCGTGCCCGGCCGCCAGAATCGCCTGCGCCTGTTGGCCGACACCCCGGGTCGGCTGGAGGGGCAATGCGCCGAGTTCTGCGGCCTTGGCCATGCCATCATGCGCTTCGAGGTCGATGTGGTGCCGCCCGAAGCCTGGGACGACACGCTGCGCGATGCCGCCGAAACAGCCGGAGACACCGATGACTGACGCCAGCGCCGCCCCGGCCCGAACCGACGGCACAGCACCCGCAGACATGGCCATTGCCGACAACCCGCCGCGGCGCGCGTTGGCCCTGCACCGGGAACTGACCCGCGTCTGGGCCAATGACAGGGGTTGGTGGGGGCAGATCACGGCGGTCAACCACACCACATTGGGCCTGCGGTTCATGGCAACCGCGCTGGTCTTTTTCCTGATCGGCGGCGTTCTGGCCATGCTGATCCGCGCCCAGCTGGCCACGCCTGACGGCGTTTTCCTGGATACCGAACTGTATAACCAGATCTTCACGATGCATGGCAGCATCATGATGTTCCTCTTTGCCATTCCCATGCTGGAGGGGCTGGCGATCTATCTGCTGCCAAAGATGCTGGGCACCCGCGACATGGCCTTTCCGCGCCTGACCGCGCTGGGCTACTGGTGCTATCTGTTCGGCGGGCTTATCATGCTGACCGCGCTGTTGTTCGGCGGGGCGCCGCGCGACGGATGGTTCATGTACACGCCGCTGTCCAGCGCCGCGTTCTCGCCCGGGATCAATGCCGATGTCTGGCT
>JAFIED010000156.1 GCA_020832805.1 Pararhodobacter sp. | reverse complement strand
TGGGTGGTGTTGTTGAGGGTGAGCGAGCTGCGGGGGGCCGCGTTGGGGGGGGTTGTGAGGGGGGCGTATTTCGCGCTTAGCCGCTACTTTCTGCAAATGGGGCGCCAATGGGCGGGCGGGGGGGCCGGCGCGCGCGCCAGTGTTGCCGGGCAGGTGGTGGACACGATCACCAATATCAAGACGGTCAAGCTGTTCGCCCATTCCGAACATGAGGATCGCGCCGCACTGGTGGCGCTGGACCGTTTTCGAGACCGGGCCATCGCATTCGGCCATGTTCAGGCGGCTTTCCGGTTCTGGTTGATGGCCATTGCCGGGGTGTTGCCGGTGTTGCTGATCGGTGGCACGGCATGGCTGTGGTCGGCGGGGCAGGCCAGCCCGGGCGATATTGCCGCCGCCGGCGCGGTGGCGATCCGCATTGCGCAGATGACGGGCTGGGTCAGTTTCGTGGTGATGACCATCTATGGTGATCTGGGTGAAGTTGAAGACGGCATGAAGACCCTGACCCCGGAACCCACGCTGGTTGATGCCCCTGACGCCGTGGAACTTGGCCGGATAAGGGGCGCGGTGCATTTTGACGGGGTCAGCTTTGCCTATGGGCGCCAGACCGGTGGGGTGGACCGGATTTCGCTGGATATCGTACCGGGCGAAAAGATCGGCATTGTCGGCGCCTCGGGCGCGGGGAAATCGACGCTGGTTGCGTTGCTGTTGCGGCTTTACGATGTGGAAGCGGGGCGCGTGCTGGTCGATGGGCAGGATTTGCGCCGGGTCAGCCAGGAAAGCCTGCGCCGTCAGATCGGCATGGTGACGCAGGAGACTGCGCTGTTCAACCGCTCGGCGCTGGACAACATTCGCTATGGCCGCCCCGATGCCAGCCTGGCCGAGGTCGAAGCCGCCGCGCGGGCCGCGCAGGCGCATGACTTCATTGGCGGGTTGCGCGATCACGCGGGGCGCGCGGGCTATGAGGCGCATCTGGGCGAGCGGGGTGTGCGGTTGTCAGGCGGGCAGCGGCAGCGGATCGCTTTGGCCCGGGCGTTCCTGAAGGATGCACCGATCCTGGTGCTGGACGAAGCGACATCGGCGCTGGACAGCGAGGTAGAGGCCGAAGTGCAGGATGCGCTGGAGCATCTGATGGCGGGAAAGACGGTTCTGGCGATTGCGCACCGGCTGTCGACCATTGCCGCGATGGACCGGATCGTGGTGCTGGAGGGCGGTCGAATCGTCGAGCAGGGCGATCACGAGGCATTGCTGGCAAAGGGCGGGGTCTATGCCCGTTTCTGGGCGCGGCAGTCTGGCGGGTTTGTGGGGCTGGACGGGGTGGCGTGATGGATCTTGAAACCGTGGCGGCAGATGTGTTCGGGCGCAGCCTGCGTGGGCTTGGCGTGAACCTTTTGTGCCGTGATGTGCGGGAGATGGCGGCATTCCTTGAAACGGTTCTGGACCTTTCGATTCATCGCCTGAGTGATGATTTCGCGCTGGCTCGGCATCATGATGCGCTGATCCAGTTGCATGCGGATGCCAGCTTCACTGCACATCCCCTTTTGTCGATGGTGCCGGAAAGCCCACCACGCGGTGGTGGGGCACAACTGTACCTTTTCGGAATCAGCCCCGATACGGCCTGTGCGCGCGCCGAGGCCTTTGGCGCCATGGTGCTGGAGCCGCCAGCCGACAAACCGCACGGACTGCGCGAGGCGACGGTGCTGTCGCCTGACGGATATGCCTTTTCGCCCGCCATCGCGCTGCCCTGACAAAATGCATCCGGTTGTTCTGCCGGCAGGAAGGGTTTTGGAAAACCCTTCGCCAGTGGCGCGGTTCGGGCTCTTGTGCCGGCGGCGGGGCTGCGGCATGGGGTGGTGATGATCACGATAGAGCGTCTGAACCTGCGCGCTGAAGGTGTCGCCGGCGACATGATCGTCGCGCGCGCCTTGCCGGGCGAGGTGGTGGCGGGTGCGGCAGAGGCCGGCCGGATCGCGCAGCCCCGTATCATGATGCCCTCGCCGCGGCGGGTGGCGGCGCCTTGCCGCCACTACAAGTCATGCGGGGGCTGTGCGTTGCAACATGCCGATGACGGTTTCGTTGCCGGTTGGAAGACGGAGGTGGTGCGCAAGGCATTGGCCAGGCAAGGGTTGCAGACGGTGTTCCGGCCCATGCATGTGTCGCCCGCCGGTACACGCCGCCGGGCCACGCTGGCCGGTCGACGGCTGAAAGCCGGCGCGTTGGTGGGCTTTCATGCGCGGGCGTCCGATACGATTGCCGCTGTGCCGGATTGCCTGTTGCTGGCACCGGCGCTGATGGCAGTGCTTCCTGCGCTGGAGGCGCTGGTGGTGGCAGGCGGATCGCGCAAGGGCACGATGGCGTTGGCGGTAACGGCCCTGCAGGGTGGCGTCGATGTGGCCGCGCGCGGCGGGCGGGCACTGGATCACGCCTTGCGCGCCGATCTGCCGCAGATCGCCGCACGGCATGGGCTGGCGCGCTTGACCTGGGAGGGTGAACTGTTGTGGCAGCCGGCACCGCCGGTGCTGCGCATGGGCCGGGCGCAGGTACCGGTGCCTGCGGGCGCTTTTCTGCAGGCCACGCCGCAGGGTGAGGCCGCGTTGGTGGCGGCTGTCCGGGAAGCCGTGGCGGGCCATGACCGGCTGGCAGACCTCTTTGCCGGATGCGGCACCTTCGCGCTGCCGCTGGCCGAACAGGCCGAGGTGCATGCTGTCGAGGGCGACGCCGCTGCGTTGGCGGCCCTTGATTCCGGGTGGCGCGCTGCGCCCGGGCTGAAGCGCGTGACCACAGAACGGCGCGATCTGTTCCGCAGGCCCCTGACGGGGGATGAACTGGCGCGCCATGACGCGCTGGTCATCGACCCCCCACGGGCCGGGGCCAGTGCCCAGATGACCGAGATCGCCCGTGCCGCCGGGGTGGGGCAGGGGCCAGACGTGGTGGCGATGGTGTCTTGCAACCCGGTCAGCTTTGCGCGCGATGCTGCGGTACTGGTTGCGGTCGGCTATCGGCTGGATTGGGTGCAGGTGGTGGATCAATTCCGCTGGTCGGCGCATGTGGAACTTGCGGCGCGGCTTGTACGGGGCCATATGGCGCGCAACTGATGGCCCGGTGGCCGCCGGGGGGTGCTGCCCGTGTCGCCCATGGGCAGCTACCGTCGTATCTCGGGCAGGATCAAAGAGCCGGCGAAAGGCAGGAAAGGCGCGTGAGCATGAGTAACCGCGAGAAGGTAACGGCATTTCTGGAGCTGGCCTGGGTGCGCAACGGGATCATCGGGGTGATCCTGTTCAATGCGCTGATTCTGGGCCTGGAAACTTCGCCCACCGTCATGGCGATGGCGGGCGACGCAGTCATCGCCCTGGACCGTCTGTGTCTGACCATCTTCGTTATCGAGATCGCCCTGAAACTGTATGCACAGCGGTTCAGTTTCTTCCGGCAGGGATGGAATGTATTTGATTTCATCATCGTCGGCATATCGCTGGTGCCGGGTGCTGGCGCCTTTACCGTCTTGCGCGCGTTGCGCATCCTGCGTCTGCTGCGCGTGGTTTCGGTCACGCCCAGCCTGCGCCGCGTTGTCGAAGGGTTCCTGAAGGCCCTGCCCGGCATGGGGTCTGTCTTTCTGTTGATGAGCATGATCTTCTACATCGGCTCGGTCATGGCGACGAAACTGTTTCAAGACAGTTTTCCCCAATGGTTTGGCACCCTGGGGGCAAGCGCCTATTCGCTGTTTCAGATCATGACGCTTGAATCCTGGTCCATGGGGATCGTGCGCCCGGTGATGGAGGTCTATCCCTATGCCTGGGCGTTCTTCGTGCCCTTCATCATGATGACAACCTTCGCCGTGGTGAACCTGCTGGTTGGTCTGATCGTCAATTCGATGCAGGATGCCCATGCCGAGGAAAGCAACAAGCAGACCACCGACTATCGTGACGAGGTGCTGGCCCGGTTGCGCACCATCGAGGCACGGCTGGAAGAGCGAGAGCATAGCGAGCGCTGATCCGGCGCGGGGCGTGCCCCGCTTCCGGGCATCCTGACGCTGCGCCTGACCGAACGGGGCTTGCGCCCCCACGGGCCATGACTATAACCCGCCTCAATTTGCGCGCCGCCCGGATGGCCGGGCTGGCGTCGGTCCTGCACGGGGTGAGGCATGCCAAAAAGATCCGATATCAAATCCATCATGATCATCGGCGCGGGGCCCATCGTGATTGGTCAGGCCTGCGAGTTCGACTATTCCGGTGCGCAGGCCTGCAAGGCCCTGCGGGAAGAAGGGTACCGGGTGATCCTGGTCAATTCGAACCCCGCCACCATAATGACAGACCCTGGCCTGGCCGACGCCACCTATATCGAACCGATCACGCCCGAGGTGGTGGCCAAGATCATCGAGGCCGAACGCCCCGATGCGCTTTTGCCCACGATGGGCGGTCAGACCGGGTTGAACACTGCCCTGGCACTGGCCGACATGGGCGT
>JAFIED010000144.1 GCA_020832805.1 Pararhodobacter sp. | reverse complement strand
TTTCACGGGCTTCCTTGCTGAATTTCGTGGCCTTGATCCGCTCTTCCAGCTCGCCCAACTCGTTCTGGCCGTCCTCGCCCTCGCCCAGCTCCTTCTGGATCGCCTTCATCTGCTCGTTCAGATAGTACTCGCGCTGGGTGCGCTCCATCTGGCTTTTTACACGGCTCTTGATCTTGCGTTCCACCTGCAGGACAGAGATTTCGCCCTGCATCAGTGCGTAGATCTTTTCCAGGCGTTCGGCGATGTTCAGGGTTTCAAGCAGATCCTGCTTTTGCGGCACCTCGATGCCCAGGTGCCCGGCAGCCAGATCGGCCAGCCGCGCGGGATCATCGCTGTCTGCGATGGCGCTGAGCGCTTCCTCGGGGATGTTCCGCTTGATCTTGGCATAACGCTCGAAGTCATCCGCCACCGAGCGGGTCAGGGCGGTTACTGCCGCCTCGTCGCCGATGGTGTCTTCAAGTGGCGATATCTCGGCCTCGAAATGCGAATCATTCTCCAGGAACTGCTCAAGCTTTACGCGGGTGCGCCCTTCGACCAGCACCTTGACGGTACCATCGGGCAGTTTCAGCAACTGCAGCACATTGGCCAGAACGCCAATCTGATACATGCCATCGGTGCCCGGATCCTCGGCGGCGTGGTCGATCTGCGTGACCAGCAGTATCTGGCGGTCATCGCGCATCACGGCTTCCAGCGCGCGTACCGATTTGTCGCGGCCCACAAAAAGCGGGACCACCATATGGGGGAATACCACCATGTCGCGAAGCGGCAACACGGCATAGGCATTCGGGTTGGTCTGCATGGTCATTCCGTTACCTCGGCAAGCATGATCCTCGGGTCTGTGGTGCCCGGCTTGCCCAATATCTGGGGCATTGCGCCGGCAAATTCAACAAGTGACGGGGCGGGTATGTTGCAAGACTGTGTCACAACATGGACCGGGCAAAGATACTGACATGGCGGGCTGGCCGTTCAAGGCAGCCATGCCGGGTCGGTGCGCCGCCATCTGTGCATCAGGTCGTCACCGCAGGGCCGGCTTTCGACAAGGGTAAACTGACCGGGCCCAAGGGTTGTCATGCCGATGGAGGCCAGCGCGGCCATGCCGTCGCCGCCGAACAGACGCCCGGCGCTGAACACCACCAGGTCATCCACCAGCCCGGCCTGCATCAGGCTGGCGCCCAATCCGCCGCCGCCCTCGCACAGCACCCGCGTCAACCCGGCACCGCCCAGTTGCTGCAAGGCAGGCGTCATGTCCAGCCGACCCATGCCATCTTGCTGGCAGGCCAGGGGGCGGGCGCCGATTGCTGTCCAAGCGCGTATCTTGTGCGCCGGCGCCGACGGGCCATGCATCAGCCAGACCGGCGCCAGATCCAGACTGCGGCCCAGTCGACTGTCCAGTGCAAGGCCCAGCCGGCTGTCGGTCACGATGCGTACCGGTGAATGCGACACGCCCAGGTTGCGCACGCGCAGGTCGGGGTCGTCGATACGCGCGGTGCCGGCGCCCACCATCACGCCATCATGGCGCGCACGCATCATATGCACCGCCCGACGCGCCTGCGGCCCGGTGATCCAGCGGCTTTCGCCCGAGGCGGTGGCGATGCGCCCGTCCAGCGTCAGTGCCAGTTTGAGGGTGACAAAGGGCCGGCCCAGCCGGACACGGCACAGAAAACCGGCATTCGCATCAGCCGCGGCCTGGGCCTGGACGCCGATATCGACGGCAATGCCCGCCGCGCGCAGCATGGCATGGCCGCCGCCATCGACCCGCGGGTCAGGGTCGCGCAGGGCGCTGACCACACGCGCCACCCCGGCCTGTGTCAGCGCTGCGGCACAGGGCGGGGTGTGACCGTGATGCGCGCAGGGTTCCAGGCTGACATAGGCCGTGGCCCCCCGCGCCGCGCTGCCGGCCTGGGCCAGTGCCTGGGTCTCGGCATGGGGGCGGCCTCCTGGCTGGGTCCAGCCACGCCCGACGATGACGGGTGCCTGGCCGGGCCTGCCCGGCCGAACGATCACGCAGCCGACCGCAGGGTTGGGCCAGACCCGCCCCAAGCCACGCCGCCCCAGCGCGATGGCCAGCAGCATGAAGCGTGCATCCTCGTCAGCCTGCATGCCGCCTCTTTGTCGCAAGAAAATGTATCATGCATCAATCTATATCGAAAGGCTGCGCAACGCTGCCCATAAAACAGTCATGCCGGCAATACGTTTCCGGCGGGTCAGTGGCATCCGGTCAGGGGCAGTTCATGGCCCGGCGTTGCCGATTACTCGTCGCCTGCCGGATGGGGGCGCAACTCGGCCACGAAACGGTCGAAATCATCGGCTTCCTGAAAATTCTTGTAGACGCTGGCAAAGCGCACATAGGCGACCGTGTCGATGCGCGCCAATGTCTCCATCACGATCTCACCAATGGTCTTTGAGGGAATATCGGTATCGCCCAGGCTTTCCAGCCGTCGGACGACGCCGGAAATCATCTGATCGATGCGTTCGGGCTCGATCGGGCGCTTCTGCATGGCGATCCGTACCGACCGTTCCAGCTTGTCCCGGTCAAAGGGCTCGCGCCGGCCGGTTGATTTGACCACCACCAGATCGCGCAACTGCACCCGCTCGTATGTGGTAAAGCGGCCCCCGCAGGCCGGGCAGAACCGCCGCCGCCGGATGGCGACATGGTCCTCTGCCGGGCGAGAATCCTTGACCTGGGTATCGACATTTCCGCAAAACGGGCAGCGCATGATCATTCCCTCGGGACAGGGGCTGGCGTGACCACAGGACTATAGGGATGCGTCCACCCGTTGGGTAGGACAAAAAACGCCCCCCCATATAAAGAGAGGGAATCTGTTGCGCGGCAGACTCACCGCAGCCTTGATCTGCCGCGTCAGGCGATTCGGTCGCCGGCTGATGCGCCGGTCAGTTGGCGACGACGACCACACGCATGTTGTCGGTGCCCTCGGCCTGCACCATGGAGAACAGGACGCGCGCGTTGTCAGGGTGCAGCCGCACGCAGCCGGCGCTGGCCGGACGGCCCAGCCGGCTGATCTGATCGGTGCCGTGGATGGCATAGTGCCCCGAATAGAAGATGGAATACGGCATCGGCGCGTTGTTGTAGCGGCTGGAGCGATGGTTGCGCGACAGCCATTGCGCCCGCCATTCGCCGGTCGGCGTGATCTTTCCCTGCCGGGCGGTGGACACCGGCCATTCATGCAGCAGCATGCCATCCTGGTAGACATGCATGGTCTGCGTGGCGATGCTGACGCGGGCGACGATACGGTCTGCCTGTGCGGTGGCGGGCAACAGCAGCAGGGCCGCGGCCAGCGCGGCACAAGAGAGCAAGGCTTTCATTCAAATTCCCCAGGTGTAGGCACAACAAGAGAGCGTGGCGCAGATGCGCGTGGTGCTGGCAGGCACCCGGCGGTCATGGTGCGGAAGGGGGTGATTTCGAGTCAAGCGCGCTGATGCAGCAACAGCCGCGAAGAGGCTGAATCGACGCAAAAAACAGTTTCCTGTTTCCTGAATGCCACAGCTTTGTCGCGCCTCTGGCCCGGCCTGCGGGCAAGGGGCGGTTCCCGCGCGACAGGGCAGGCGGCAAACCCCGGCCGTTCAGCCCGGCAATACCTGCCCGCCGTCCATGCGCAGGATGCGGTCCATTCGCGCGGCCAGCGCCACGTTATGCGTGGCGATCAGCGCCGCCAGCCCGGTTTCGCGCACCAGATCCAGCAGCACGGCAAAGACCTGATCCGATGTCTCGGGGTCCAGGTTGCCGGTTGGTTCGTCGGCCAGCAACAGGCGCGGTGCATTGGCCATCGCCCGGCAAAACGCCACACGCTGCTGCTCGCCACCAGACAAGGCCGCCGGGCGGTGATCGGCGCGGGCGGACAGGCCGACGCGCGCCAGCAGATCGCGCGCGCGGGCCTCGGCGGCAGCGCGGGCGGTGCCGTTTGCCAGTTGCGGCAGCATCACGTTTTCCAGCGCGTTTAATTCCGGCAAGAGGTGATGAAACTGATAGACAAAACCGATTTCCGCGCGCCGGGCAGCCGTGCGCGCGTTATCAGAGGCGCGCGCCATGTTCTGCCCGTCAATCAGCACCTGGCCCTCATCCGGCGTGTCCAGCAGCCCGGCGATATGCAGCAGGGTCGATTTGCCGGCCCCCGAGGGGGCTACCAGCGCCACCACTTCGCCCGGGTGCAGGCTCAGCCCGGCCCCGGCCAGCACGCGCACCGGATCGGCCAGTCCGCGGGCATAGGTCTTGGTGATGCCCTCCAGCACCAGCACCGGTTCATCGGTCGGTATCGTGGCGGGCTCATTCATAGCGCAACGCCTCTACCGGGTTCATCCGTGCCGCGCGCCGGGCGGGAAAGATGGTCACCACGAAGGACAGACCCAAAGACAGCGCCACCGCGCGCATCACGTCATAGAGGTGCAATTCGGCCGGCAGCGCATAGATGCCGCGGATTGACGGGTCCCAGACCCCGCCGCCCATGACGAAGTTCACGAAGGCAAAGATCGGGTCGATATAGGCCACGAACAACACGCCCAGCACCACCCCCAGAGCGGTGCCCACCAACCCTGTCGAGGCGCCGCAGATGAAGAAGACCCGCATCACGGCGCCCTCTGTCAGCCCCATGGTGCGCAGGATGCCGATGTCGCGGCCCTTGTTCTTGACCAGCATGATCAGGCCGGAAATGATGTTCATTGCCGCGATCAGCACCAGGATCGACAGGATGATGAACATCACATTGTCCTCGATCTCCAGCGCGCGCAGAAAACTGCCCGAGGCATCGCGCCAGGTCCAGATCATCGCCCTTTCGCCGCCGGCACGTAACAGGGCGGTGGTCAGCTGGTCCAGGCGTTCGGGGTTGGCAACCATGACCTCCATTTCGTCGGCGACACCATCGCGGTTGAAATAGAGCTGGGCCTCGGCAAAGGGCATGTAGACGCGGGTGCGGTCGATGTCATAGCGCCCGGCGGTAAAGATATAGACCACCTCATAGGCATTGATCCGCGGGCTGGTGCCAAAGGCGGTCTGCACCCCCTCGGGCGAGATCAGGCGGATCCGGTCGCCCACCGCCACGTTCAGCTCGCGTGCCACGCCGGAACCGATGGCAATGCCCTCGTCAAAGCGCATGATATCGCCGCGCGCGGCTTCGGGGTTGGCAATGCGCGGGATGGTCAGCAGGTTCTCGTGGCTGATGCCGAATACCTCGACACCGGCCGTACGTCCCTCGCGGCTGGCCATGACCTGGCCCTTGATCAGCGGTGCCACGCGGGTCACGCCGGGGACGGCGGCCAGGCGGGCGGCCATGTCGTCGTAATCCTCGATCACGCGGGTCAACTGCCCGGTTTCGGTCAGGCGGGCCGCGTTGAACACGGTCACATGGGCATTCGCGCCCAGGATGGTATCGACGAATTCCGCCCGGAAGCCCGAGCGCACGGCCAGTGTGGCGATCAGGGCAAAGACGGCCAGCGTGATGCCGATCAGCGAGATCAGCGTCATCACGCTGACTCCGCCCTCTGCCCGGCGGGCGCGCAGATAGCGCCAGGCGATCATCCATTCGAACGGGGCAAAGGGTGGGGTGCGGCCGGTCATGCGGTTCCATCTGTGCTGCAGGCGCGGCAAGGTCGGTGGAAAGCCGTGCCGGGTCAAGGGGCAACTTGGCGGAAAGCGGGGGTGCGGGGATCACACTGGCGGGGGCGCCCGCCCCCCCCCCCCCCGGGGGGGCGGG
>JAFIED010000120.1 GCA_020832805.1 Pararhodobacter sp. | reverse complement strand
TTGGGGTCGCGCCCCCGCGCGGGCCCCCTCCCCGCCCCCCCGCTGGGTGGTGACCGGTGGCCCGATTCCCCTTTTCATCTTGCCCCAAATAGTCTGTGGGCCGGCGCGCGCCCGCGCGGCGGGGGGCAATGCCCCCCATCCGGGTCACCCCAGCAGCGCCGCCACCTCTCCCCGCACCTTTTCCGCTGCCTCGGCCTTCACCGGCCCATAGCCGCGAATGCCCATCGGCGCCGCCATCACCTGCCGCCAGCGGTCCATATCCCCCGCCGCCTCGGCCACCGCGCGCTCCATCAGCGCCTCGAACCAGGTGATCAGCTCGCGTTCCATCTTCCGTTCGTGGTGCCAGCCGAACGGGTCCAGCGCCGTGCCGCGCAGGCCCTTCATCCGCGCCAGCAGGGCAAAACCCGGCCGCATCGCCCAGCCCGGGAAACGCCGCTTGTTCGGCCGGCCGCGATGGTCCTTCCCCGTGGGCCACAGGGGCGGCGCCAGATGGTAATTCACCGTGGCGCCGGGCCCGAATTCGGCCGCGATCTTCGCTGCGAAGCCCGCATCGCGGTGCAGCCGCGCCACCTCGTATTCGTCCTTGTAGGCCATCAGCTTGAACAGGCTCTTCGCCGCCGCCGTGGACAGTTCCTCATCCCCCAGCGCCAGAACCGGTGCCAGCCGGTCGCGATAGCGCTGCGATTTGGGGGCAACCTGTTAATGGGCCAGGACGGCCGCGCGCCGCGCGATCAGTTCCTCCAGCGTCTGCACCTTTGGCCGCGCGCCCGCCGCCTCGGCCAGCAGGCCCGGGTTGACGGCGGCCAGCCGGCCCAGCGCAAGGGCACGCCGGTTCATGTCCGGCTGCACCCCGTTCAGGTCGATCGCCCGGTCCAGCGCGGCCAACGAAACCGGCACCAGCCCCTGCTGCCAGGCCAGCCCCAGCATGATCATGTTGGCATAGACCGCATCGCCCAGCAGCATCTCGGCCAGCCGCCCGGCATCGATGGCGCTGGCCCGGCCGGCAATCGCCGTCTCCAGCGCCTTCAGCCGCGCGGGGATCTGCAGGCTGGCATCGCGGTTCAGCACGATATCCCCCGTCGGCATCTCGCTGAGTGTCACCACCGCCTTCGTGCCCGGCCGCAGGCAGGCCGAAGCCTTGGGCGCGGTAGAGACCACCAGATCGCAGCCGATCAGCGCGTCGGCACTGGCGGCATCGATGCGCACCTGACTGATGTCGTCGGGACTGGGCGCGAGGCGCAGAAAGCTCAGCACGGGCCCGAATTTCTGTGCGAAACCGGTGAAATCCAGCACCGAGGCCCAGCGCCCCTCCAGATACGCGGCCATCGAGATCAGCGCGCCCACGGTCACCACCCCGGTACCACCGACGCCGGTGACCAGCAGCGAATAGGGCCGGTCCAGCATCGGCAGGTCAGGCTCCGGCAGGCTGGCCAGCGCACCCTCGATCTGCGTCTGCGCCTTTGGCTGCGGCTTCAACCGGGGCGCGCCTTCCACCGTCACGAAGGACGGGCAGAACCCCTTCACGCAGGAATAATCCTTGTTGCAATTCGACTGGTTGATGCGCCGCTTGGGGCCGAATTCGGTTTCAATCGGCTCTACCGACAGGCAGTTCGATTCCTTCGAGCAATCCCCGCAGCCCTCGCAGACCAGCTCGTTGATGACCACGAATTTCTGCGGATCCGCCAATTTCCCCCGCTTGCGGCGGCGGCGCTTTTCGGTGGCGCAGGTCTGTTCGTAGATCAGCACCGACACGCCCGGCACCGCGCGGAGGTCGCGCTGCACCGCGTCCATCTGGGCCCGGTCGTGAAAGGACGTGCCGGCGGGGAAATCCGCGCGCCGGAACTTGCCGATATCGTCCGACACCAGCGCGATGCGCACCACCCCCTCGGCGCGGCAGATGGCGGCGATGGCCTGCACCGATACGGGGCCATCGACCGGCTGGCCGCCGGTCATGGCCACGGCGTCGTTATACAGGATCTTGTAGGTGATGTTCGCCCCGGCCGCGATCGCCTGCCTTATCGCCATGGAGCCAGAGTGATACCACGTCCCCTCGCCCAGGTTCTGGAACACATGGCCCTTGCCGGTGAAGCGGCTGGAGGCCGCCCAGTTCACCCCCTCGCCGCCCATCTGGATCAGCGACGTGGTCTCCCGGTTCATCCAGCTTGCCATGAAATGACAGCCGATCCCGGCCAGCGCCTTCGAGCCCTCCGGCACCTTCGTCGAGCTATTGTGCGGGCAGCCGGAACAGAAATAGGGCGTGCGGGTGGCGCCCGGAATGTTCAGCACCTTCGCCTGCACGCCCAGCACCGAAGCGGCGCGCGCCGGGAAACCCTCGCCCGGGAACAGCCGGTCCAGCCGGCGCGCAACGATGGGCAACAACTGGCGCGGCGACAACTCGCCCGTCCAGGGGATCAGCCGCTGGCCTGCCTCGTCGTTCTTGCCGACCATCAGGCGTGGCTTGTCGCCGTCCCAGTCGTAGAAATATTCCTTCAGCTGGCTCTCGATGATGCCGCGCTTTTCCTCGATGACCAGGATTTCCTCTTTGCCCGCCACGAAATCCAGCGCTCCCCTGCGCGCCAGCGGCCAGACCATGCCCACCTTGTAGATGTCGATCCCCAGCCGCGCGCATTCGTCCCGGCCCAGCCCCAGCAGGCGCAACGCCTCCATCAGGTCCAGATGTGCCTTGCCGGTGGTGACAAAACCGAACCGCGCGCGCGGCAGGTCATGGATGCGGGCGTCGATTGGGTTGGCCTCGGCAAAGGCCATCACTGCGCGCTTCTTCGCCTCCATCCGCTCTTCGATCTGGAAACCGGGCAGGTCGGGCCAGCGGTAATGTAGCCCGGTGGCAGGGGGCGTGAAATCCGGCCTGGCGAAAACCCGATCGGCGGGCAGATCGACCGACATGCCGGATTCCACCACATCCGAGATCGCCTTGAACCCCACCCACATGCCGGAAAACCGCGACAGCGCATAACCCCATTCGCCAAAGGGCAGGAATTCGGCGACCGAGGCCGGGTTCAGCACCGGCATGAACCAGGCCATGAAGGCCACGTCGGACTGATGCGGCATGGATGACGACACGCAGCCATGATCGTCGCCCGCCACCACCAGCACCCCGCCATGGGGCGAGGCACCATAGGCATTGCCATGCTTCAGCGCATCGCCCGCGCGGTCCACCCCCGGCCCCTTGCCATACCACAGGCCGAAGACACCCTGCACCTGCGCGCCGGGCTCGGTTTCCACCTGCTGGCTGCCCAGAATGGCGGTGGCGGCCAGGTCCTCGTTCACCGCGGGCAGGAATTCTATACGGCCCTCTGTTAGCCTGTCGCGTAGCCGCCACAATTCCAGATCCAGCCCGCCAAGGGGCGAGCCGCGATAGCCCGAGATCAGCCCGCCGGTGTTCAGCCCCGCCGCGCGGTCGCGCCGCGCCTGATCCAGCGCCACGCGGACCAGCGCCTGCGTGCCGGTCAGAAAGACGCGGCCGTGGGTGCGGGTGTAGCGGTCGTTCAGGCTGTAGTTGTCAAGCGGGCGCAGGGGGGCGTTCATGGCATCCTCCGGTTGGCTGGCCATGACAGAATACCGCGTGTCATGCGAAAAGAGGTGCCAAAGATATCGCTATTTAAGCATTCTTGTGGAAATTTCTGTCGAAATAATGTAAGACACCGAAAAATCAAACCGGTATATTTCATGCATCTGGAAGAACGCGATCACCAGCTTCTGGCGCTTTTGCAAGATAATGCCCGTCTGTCCAATCAGGAACTGGCCGAGCGCGCCGGAATGTCGCCCTCAAGCTGTTGGCGGCGCGTGCGTGCCCTGGAAGACGCGGGCGTGATCCTGCGTTACAGGGCCGAAATTGACCCACGCCGCGCAGGGCTTGGCTTTCACGCCATCATCCATGTCCAACTGACGCGCCACGCACGCGACCTGGTCGAGCGCTTTGTCGCCGAGGTCATGCGTCATGACGAGGTGATCGACTGTTTCGCCACTACCGGCGCAGCCGATTACCACCTGCGCGTTCTCTGCGCCGATCTGGATGCCTTCAACGCCTTCATGGAACGCACGCTGTTCCGGCTTGACGGCATCGCCAATATCCAGACCAACTTGGTGCTGCGGCATATCAAGGGCCCCAGCGCCTGACCGCGTCCTCATCTTGCCGAAAATACTCCGGGGGGTGAGGCCCGGAACGGGCCGAGGGGGCCGCGCCCCCCTGCTGCCTCAGACGCTCAGGCAGACGTATTTCATCTCCAGATAATCCTCGATCCCGTGGCGCGACCCCTCGCGCCCAAGACCAGACTGTTTCACCCCGCCAAAGGGCGCAACTTCCGTCGAGATGATGCCGGTATTGACCCCGACAATGCCGTACTCCAACCCCTCCTGAACGCGGGTTATCCGCCCCACGTCGCGGGCATAGAAGTAAGCCGCCAACCCGAAGATCGTATCATTGGCATAGCCGATTGCCTCTTCTTCGGTTTCAAACCGGAAAAGCGGCGCCAGAGGGCCAAAGGTTTCTTCCTTTGCCACTTTCATCGCCTGAGTCACACCGGTCACAATGGTTGGCTGAAAGAAGCTGCCGCCATTGCCATGCCGCTTGCCGCCGGTCAGCACCTGCCCGCCATGGGCCACGACATCGGCGATATGCTCTTCCACCTTCTCCAGCGCAGCTTCGTTGATCAGCGGGCCCAGATCGGTGCCCTCGTCCAGCCCGTCGCCGACTTTCAGTTTTTCCACCGCCACCTTCAGCTTTTCGGCAAAGGCATCGTATACACCGGCCTGCACATAGATCCGGTTGGCACAAACGCAGGTCTGGCCGTTGTTGCGGTATTTGGACATGATGGCGCCCTGTACCGCGGCATCCAGATCGGCATCGTCAAACACGATGAACGGCGCGTTGCCACCCAACTCCATCGAGCATTTGATCACCTGATCGGCCGCCTGACGCAAAAGAATGCGGCCAACCTCGGTCGAGCCGGTAAAGGTCAGCTTGCGCACTGACGGATTTTCGCAGAACTCCTTGCCGATATCTGACGAACGCGACGAGGTGATGATCGACAACACACCTTTCGGCACGCCTGCGCGTTCGGCCAGCACGGCCATGGCCAGAGCCGACAGCGGTGTCTCTGCGGCAGGGCGCCCCACGAAACCGCAGCCTGCGGCCAGTGCTGGCGCCACCTTGCGCGTGATCATGGCTGTCGGAAAGTTCCACGGTGTGATCGAGGCCGCCACACCTATGGGCTGACGCAGCACGGTGATCCGCTTGTCACGCTGATGACCGGGGATGGTTTCGCCATAGATGCGCTTGGCCTCTTCGCCAAACCATTCGATAAAGGCCGCACCATAGGCGATCTCGCCCTTCGCCTCGGTCAGGGGCTTGCCCATTTCGGCGGTCAGGATCGTTGCCAGATCGTCGGCATTCGCCATCATCAGATCGAACCATTTGCGCAGGACGGCTGCACGCTCCTTACCGGTCCATGCGCCCCAGTCGCGCCGTGCCGAATCGGCGGCGGCAATGGCGCGTGCAGCCTCGGCGCGGCCCAGATCGGCCACTTCGGCAATGACATCGCCGCGTGCCGGGTTGCGTACCGGAAAAGTGGCACCATCGTCTGCCTGAACCCACTCGCCGGCAACAAAGGCGCGGGTTTCCAGCAACGACGGGTCCTTCAGCAGGTCGCGCAGGTTGGTGCTCTTGTCCAGCATGCGATGCATCCTCTTCCTGTTTGCTGCGGGCTTGCCAGCCCCGTTACTTTTGCGCAAGTCTCATCATATCAAGCCGGGAAATACAATGAACAGCCTGCCAGACCTGTCGCGCGATTACGCCAATGCCGATTTCATCCCCGGGGCAATAGCCCTGCCGGCGCGTTGGCGGGGCGAGGCCGCGGCACTGCGCGACGCGCTGGACGGACGGGCGCAATGCGGCATCGCCTATGGCCCCGGCGCGCGGCAGACACTGGACCTGTTCATGCCGGAATCCGCAGCACGCGGTTTGATGGTGTTCATCCATGGTGGCTACTGGCTGGATTTCGCGCCGGGCGACTGGTCCGGCTTTGCTGCCGGCGCACTGGCGCGCGGCTGGGCGGTCGCCATGCCGGGCTACACGCTGGCCCCGGAGGCGCGGATCGCCGCCATGACGCAAGAGGTTGCAACAGCGATCAGTAAAGCCAGCGCACTGGTGCCTGACGGGCCGCTGGTCGTGACCGGCCACTCTGCCGGCGGGCATCTGTCGGCGCGCATGGCCTGCAACGACCTGTCGGCGCCCTGGGCTGCGCGACTGCGTCGGGTGATGCCGATCTCGCCACTGGCCGACCTGCGCCCGCTGATGCAGACCGGCATGAATGAACGGTTGCAGCTTGATCTGCCAGAGGCCGAGGCCGAGAGCCCGGCACTGCGACAGCCACGCGCCGAACTACCGGTCACCGTCTGGGTCGGCGCGCAGGAAAGACCGGCCTTCCTGTGGCAGGCAAGGCTGTTATCCGAGGCGTGGGACTGCCCCTGGCATGCCGCGCCCGGCCATCACCACTTCAGTGTGATCAACCCGCTGTGTCAGGCAGACAGCGATTTGACCGAGGCGTTGCTGGGCGGTCTGTGACGCAGCGTGACGCAGGCGTCACTGGCAGATCACGCCTCCAAAACCTTTTGCAAACGGCGAAAACTCTCATCCGCCGACGCGGCCCGCGTGCCGGACAGGAAATCATCGATTTTTGGCCAGAGCCTGATGGCGCGGTCGGTCAGCGGGTCGCTACCGGTGGCATAAAGCCCGGCCTGCACCATCATCTCTGCCCGTTCCCAGGCACCCATCAGCCGCCGCGCCTCGGCGATCAGCGCATTTTCGCCAGGGCTGGCCGCACCCGGCAGACTGCGCGAGACAGACCGCAACAGGTCAATCGCCGGAAAGCGCCCTCTTTCGGCAATTGCGCGATCAAGCACCACATGGCCATCCAGCACCCCGCGCAGGATATCGGCAACCGGTTCGTCCATGTCAGAGCCAGCCACAAGCACGGTAAACAGCGCGGTGATATCGCCCTGCCCTTCACCCTCGTCCCCTGGCCCGGCACGTTCGGCCAGCGCCATGATCTGATGCGCGGTCGATGGTGGAAACCCCCGCAAGCTGGGCGATTCGCCACCGGCCAGGGCGATCTCGCGGTGCGCCTCGGCAAAGCGCGTGATTGAATCGCACAGCAACAGCACATGCCGCCCCGCATCGCGAAAATGCTCTGCCACGGCCATGGCCGCCAGCGCGGCGCGCCTGCGCGCCAGCGACGAGCGGTCAGACGTGGCTGTTATCACGACAGAGCGCTGCAACCCTTCGGCGCCCAGAACATCCTCGATGAAATCGCGCAATTCGCGCCCCCGCTCGCCCACCAGCGCCAGTACCACCACATCGGCCTCTACCCCGCGCGCCAACTGGCCCAGCAACACGGTCTTGCCGACACCAGAGCCGGCAAAGATGCCCATCCGCTGACCCAACACCAGCGGCAAGACCGTGTTGAACGCGTCGATCCCCGTGCCAAGCCGCTTGCCAAGCCGACGGCGGCGCGCAGCCGACGGCGGCGCGGTGCGCACGGGCCGCGGGGCCAGACCGCGCGGCAGCGGTCGGCCATCCAGCGGTTGGCCATAGGGGTCGATCACCCGCCCGATCCAGGCGTCACAGGGGGCGATCGCGTTCAGTCCCAGATGCTCGACCCGGTCACCGACAGCGATTCCCTCCTCCGGACCCTCAGGCAGAATGCTGACAGTGCCGCGGCCCAGCGCCACGATCTCGCCGCCAAGAGTCTGGCCGGTGCGCCAGGTGATCTCTACCCGGTCGCCCAGCCGCGCCCATTGCGCCAGGCCTTCTGCCAGCAGCACGCCCCCGCCAATATCGGTCAACCGGCCAAAACGGCGCACCGGCCGGGTATCGGCTATTTCGGCCAGAAGGGGGTCGAAAACACTCATCAGCTTGCTCCGTCTGCCTGACCGGCCTTCCGGACCGGTAATTACGCTTTCTAAACGAATCAGGCTTAAGGCTTCGTGTAGACCAGCGAAGGGAGAAACCCCGTGTTCAACAGCCTGGATATCCTGCGCATGGCGCAGGCCTTTGCCACCCATGCCGCCGCCCGGCAGGGGGCCATCGCGCAAAACGTGGCCAATGCCGACACGCCGGGTTATCGGGCCCGCGATGCCGTGCCGTTCAGTACCTTCTACAGCCAGCTGCGCACCGATCCCGGGTCATCGACGCGGCCCATGATCCGGCCGGATGCCACTCCGGCCACACGGACACCTGATGGCAACACCGTCTCGGTGGAACATGAAATGATGCGCGCAGCGGCTGCGCGGCAACAGCATGAGACCGCCCTGGGTATCTATGCAATGGCGCGGGACATGATGCGCGCCTCCATTGGGCGTTAAGGGGGCTCGGCATGAACGGACTGGAAAGAACGCTCGCCCTCTCGGCCTCCGGGATGCAGGCACAGGCCACGCGGCTGCGCCATGTGTCAGAGAACATCGCCAACGCCGATACGCCCGGATACCGGCGCAAGACCGTGGCTTTCGATCCCGCGCGCGTGGCCGGCGACGGGCTGGCAGAACGTTCGGGCGTGCAGACCGGGGCGGTGCAACTGGACCCGCGCCCACTGCCCCGCATTTATGCACCAGGGCACATCCTGGCAGACGAGACCGGACATCACGAAGGCTCGAATGTCGATCTGCTGATCGAGATCGCCGATGCCCGCGAAGCGCAACGTGGCTACGAGGCCAACCTGCGCCTGTTCGACCAGGCACGACAGATGGCACAAAGCCTGATCGGGCTCATGCGTCGCTAGCGGCCGGATCGGCCGCCAGCAACCAAAGGGTGCCGGCCTTTATCCGGCCCAGCAACAGGAGACAGAATGTCATGGAACTCAACGCAGCCTTTGCCGCCCGTTCTTACGGTGCGGCCCGGCCCATCACGGCCCCGGACCCTCTTGGCAGTACCGATGGCGGCGCCCAGACCGCCGCGGGCCGGTTTGCCGAAACCTTTGCCCAGACCCTGGCCCGCGCCGAGACCACGGCGGGCGACGTGATGGCCGGCAACGGCGATCCGCATGCACTGGTTGCGGCGCTATCAGAGGCACAACTGGCGGTAGAGACAACCGTGGCCGTGCGCGACCGGGTGGTCGAGGCTTATCTGGAAATCCTGCGCATGCCCGTCTGACCCGTATCACCTCGCCTTTGCGACAAGGGAATCCCTTCATGAGAGACGTCGCCTTCTTCGACATCCTGCGCCAGGCGCTGTGGGTATCGGTGGCCATGTCGGCGCCGGTCCTGACCGCTGCACTGGTGTCCGGGCTGGCCGTCGGCCTGCTGCAGGCGCTGACTTCGGTGCAGGAAATGACCCTGACCTTCGTGCCAAAGGTCCTGGCCATCCTGATCGCGTTCTGGGTGTCGATGAGCTTCATGACCGGGCTTCTGGTTGCCTTTTTCCAAGGGCAGGTGCTGCCCCTCATCACGGGAACCTGACCAATGGACAATGCTGCCTATGTCACCCTGACCCGCCAGTCCGGCCTCCTGCGCGAGATGCAGGCGCTGGCGCACAATATCGCCAACCTCTCGACCACGGGGTATCGCCGCGAAGGTGTGCTGTTTTCCGAATTCGTTCGCCGGCTCGAGGGCGATGAAGCAACCCTGTCGATGGCCGCGGCCAATGCGCGGCAGACCTTTCTTGACCAGGGCGCGCTGACCCAGACCGGCGGCACACTGGACCTGGCAATCGAGGGCGACGGTTTCTTCCTGCTGGAAACACCGGCAGGCGAAAGGCTTAGCCGCGCGGGCCATTTCCTGCGCAGCGCCGAGGGCGACATGGTCAATCCGGATGGGCACCGCCTGCTTGATGCCGGCGGCGCGCCGATCTTCGTACCCGCCGACGCAGGCCCCATCGGCATCGCGCGGGATGGCACACTATCGGCCGGTGGCGAACCCCTGGCGCAGATCGGTCTTGTACGGCCGGCAAACCCGGCTGAACTGCGCCGCGAGGGCGGCACCCTGCTGGAGGCGACGGGCGACCTGCTGCCCGCCGAAGACTCCGTTCTGCACCAGGGATTTCTGGAAGACAGCAACGTCAACCCGATCACCGAAATGGCGCGCATGATCGCCGTACAACGCGCTTATGAGGCCGGACAGAGCTTTCTTGAACGCGAGGACGAGCGCATCCGCGGCGTGATCCGCACCCTTGGCAACTGATCCAGCAACAGGAGATTCCCATGCGTGCCCTGCAGATTGCCGCCACCGGCATGAGCGCCCAGCAGATGCGGGTTGATACCGTGGCCAACAACCTGGCAAACATGTCAACCACAGGTTACAACGCCCGCCGCGCAGAATTTGCCGATCTGCACTATCAGCAACACACCCGCGCCGGCACCATTTCGGCCGCTGACGGCACGGTGGTGCCTACCGGCATTCAGCTGGGCCTGGGCGCGCGGCCAGCCGCGGTTTCCATGCTCATTGCCCAGGGTGCCCTTGTGCAGACCGGGGGCGACCTGGACATCGCCATTGACGGACGCGGCTTGCTGGAGGTGGCGCTGCCTGACGGGCGCGCCGCCTATACCCGCGCCGGCGCCTTGCAGCGCACCGGCGAAGGCCTGATCGTGACCGCAGAGGGCCATGAGGTGGCGCCGGGCCTGACCATTCCGGCTGATGCCCGCTCGGTCTCGGTCAACGGGCAGGGCGAGGTATGGGCGTATTTCGCCGATCGCGTCCAACCCGAACGAATCGGTCAGCTGACCCTTGCAGGCTTTACCAACGAACGCGGGCTCGAGGCGCTGGGCGCAAACCTGTTCGTCGAAACCGAGGCATCGGGCCCCGCGGTGGTGGGCGCGCCCGGCACCGAAGGCCTTGGCACATTGCGCCAGGGCTATCTGGAAGAAAGCTCGGTCGATCCGGTGCGCGAACTGACCGAAATGATCAAGGCTCAGCGCGGCTATGAATTGAACGCCAAGGTCATCACGGCAGCAGACCAGATGCTTGCCGCAACCACGCAGGTGCGCTGATGACCTGCCTTGCCAAGCGGCCGCCCCTGCCTGCGCCTGCCCGGTGCCCCATCTGCGACACCGCCTGGCGAACGCGCCGCTACCGGCCCGCGCGACGCATGAACCGCGTGCAGACACGTGCTGCCCTGATCATCGGCAACGGCTTGTCGGTGCTGAAGATAGCAGCGCTGGCGGCAACCGGGACGGGCCTGATGGGCGGCAGTCTGCTGGCCCTGACCAGCAATGCAGCGCATGCCGACGTGCTGGTCGCCACCCGTACCCTGCGCGCGGCCACCCCCATTGAACCGGGGGATGTGACACTGGTTGACGCCCCGGCGCCACCCGGCAGCGCCACCGACCCGCAGCAGGCAATCGGCATGGAGGCAAGAGTAACGCTGTATGCCGGTCGGCCGATTCCGCTGGCCAGCCTGGCACCGCCCGCGATGGTAGAGCGCAACCAGACGGTGTTGCTGACCTTTTCGCAGGGCGGGCTGGAAATCAGGACGGAAGGGCGCGCATTGGGCCGCGCCGGCGAGGGCGACCTGGTTCGGGTCATGAATCTTGGTTCGCGCAGCACGGTCAGCGGCAGGGTGACCGGCCCCGGAACAGTACAGGTCATGCCATGAAATCCACACCACCCCCCCGCATGCCGCCCCTGTTCCGGCTGCCGCTGCTGATCGTTCCGGTCTTGCTTGCCGCTTGTGAGCCTCTGGACTCTGTTGGCCGCGCCCCGGACTTCACCCCGATGGAACCGCGCACCGAACACCGCGCGCTGTATGCCCTGCCCCTGCCGGACCAGGTGGAACCGGACCGGCCCGCCGGTGGCGCCTCTCTGTGGGCATCCGGGCAACGCTCGTTGCTGGGTGACCGACGGGCCAGCCGCACGGGTGATATCCTGACCGTCGTCATCGAGATCAACGACCGCGCAGTGATGACCAATTCAACCGGCCGCAACCGGACGGGCGAACAGACCATGAGCCTGCCGCAACTGTTCGGCCTGCCGCAGCGCCTGAACGAACGCCTGCCCGCCGGCGCCCGGATGGAAGAGGCCGTGGCCCTGCGTGGCGGCTCCGGTTTTCAGGGCGCCGGTCAGATCGCCCGAAACGAGCAACTGACCCTGCGCGTGGCCACCACGGTTGTCGAACGGTTGCCCAATGGTGTGCTGCGCATCGAGGGCAGCCAGGAGGTGCGCGTGAACAACGAACTGCGTGAGTTGCTGGTCAGCGGCTATATCCGCCCCGAAGATATCTCGCGGCGCAACGAGATCGACTATGACCGCATAGCCGGGGCGCGCATTTCCTATGGTGGTCGTGGCACGCTGAGCGGGGCGCAACAGCCCCGCTATGGCCAGCAGATCGCCGACATCCTGCTGCCGTTCTAAATCTGCCTTGCACGGGGGACTGCCATGAAAGCGATGCTCTTGCCCATCCTGCTGGCGCTGGTCGGCCTGTTGGCCGGCACCGGCGCGGGATGGTTCATGCGCCCGGCCCCCCCAGAGCCTGAAAGCGCCGAAGCCACGACCGAACCGGTGGATACTGCGCCGGCACAAACCGAAACCCTGCGCTTGCCCAGCCAGTTTCTGGTGCCGGTCATTCATGATGGGCGCATGCGGGCGATGGTGGTGATTGGTCTGGCGTTGGAAGTCGAGGCCGGTCAGGACATCACGCTTGCGCGGCACGAGGCACGGTTGCGGGCCGCGTTCCTGCAGGCGATGTTCGACCACGCCAACCTGGGCGGCTTTGACGGGGTGTTCACCAGTGGCGAAGTTCTGCACGGCCTGCGCAGGGCACTGCGCGATATTGCCCGTGCCGAACTGGGCACCGGGGTGCATGACGTTCTGATCACCGATCTGGTGCGGCAGGAAAGCTGATCGGGTCCTGACTGACCAGCCCCGCACGTCAGCCTTGTCGAACCGGCCATGCATCCCGATGCCCGGAGCGCATCAACCGGCCAACCCAAGCCAGTGACAACACGCGGTGCCCCGGACCCGGCCGGGCGCTGCGTCGCTTCAGCCCTGCAAGGTACGCACCCCGAACCCCTCGTTGCGGGCACGCATCGCCGCGACTGCGGCAATGGCCCCGGCCGCCGTGGTGAAATAGGGAATGCGGTCCATCAACGCACTGGTCCTGATCTGACGGCTGTCGGCGATCGCCTGCGCTCCCTCGGTCGTGTTGAAGACCAGCGCAATGTCGGCATTCTTCAGCCGGTCGACGATATTTGGACGCCCCTCGTAGACCTTTGCCACCAGCGTGGCGGCCACGTCATGCGCGGCCAGCCAGGCGGCCGTGCCACGCGTCGCCACGATCTCGAAGCCCATGCCGACCAGGTTCTGGGCAGCCTGCGCCATGGCCGGTGTCTTGTCGCCATCGCGGATCGACAAGAACACCCGCCCGGTTTCCGGCAGCATCGTGCCAGCCCCCATCTGGGCCTTGAGAAAGGCCAGGGGAAAGGTGCGGTCCCAGCCCATGACTTCGCCGGTCGAGCGCATTTCGGGGCCAAGCAGGGTGTCGACACCGGGGAAACGTGCAAAGGGCAGCACGGCCTCCTTGACCGAAAACCAGGGGGTGATGGGATCAGCCAGCGTCAGCGGGTCGGCCAGGGGCAACTCGGTATCCGGGCCCACGCCTTCGGGATAAGGCGCCCGGCGCGCAAAGGCCGACAGCGCCTCTCCCGCCATGACCCGCGCGGCGATCGACGCGATGGCGCTGTCGGTCGCCTTGGCGACAAAGGGCACGGTCCGGCTGGCGCGCGGATTGACCTCCAGCACATAGATGTCGCCGTCCTTGACCGCGAATTGCACATTCATCAAACCGACCACGCCCAGCGCGCGGGCCATCAGCCCGGTCTGGCGCACCAGTTCGTCAACCGTGGCGGCATCAAGCGAATGCGGCGGCAGGCAGCAGGCGCTGTCGCCCGAATGCACGCCCGCTTCCTCGATATGCTCCATGATCCCGGCAACATGCACCGCCTGCCCATCGCACAGCGCATCGACATCAACCTCGATGGCACCGGAAAGATAGCTGTCCAGCAGTACCGGGTTCTTGCCCGAAACGACCACGGCATTGGCGATGTACCGCTTCAGATGGTCACGGTCGCGCACGATTTCCATGGCGCGGCCGCCCAGCACATAAGAGGGGCGAATCACCAGCGGAAAACCCACACGCGTGGCAATATCCAGCGCCTGTTCCTCGGAAAAGGCGATGCCGTTCACCGGCTGCTTCAGGTCAAGATCGTTCAGCAGTTTCTGGAAACGCTCGCGGTCTTCGGCCAGGTCGATGGCATCGGGCGATGTGCCCAGGATGGGAATGCCCTCGTCCTGCAAGGCGTTGGCCAGTTTCAGCGGCGTCTGCCCGCCAAACTGCACGATGACCCCATGCAGCGTTCCGTTTGTCTGTTCCACGCGCAGGATCTCCAGCACATGTTCCAGGGTCAGCGGCTCGAAATACAGCCGGTCCGAGGTGTCATAATCGGTGCTCACCGTCTCTGGGTTGCAGTTGATCATGATCGTCTCGTAGCCCGCATCGGTCAGCGCGAAACAGGCGTGGCAGCAGCAGTAGTCGAATTCTATCCCCTGACCGATCCGGTTGGGGCCGCCCCCCAGAATGACCACTTTCTTTCGATCGCTGGGCCGGGCCTCGCATTCCACGTCGCCCATCGCCGGCGCCTCATAGGTGGAATACATATAGGGCGTCTGGGCCTCGAACTCGGCGGCGCAGGTATCGATGCGCTTGAATACGGCCGTAACCCCTACCGCGCGGCGCGTGCGGCGCACAGCGGACTCTTCCTGCCCGGTCAGCGTGGCCAGGCGGGCATCGGAAAAGCCCATCATCTTCAGTTGGCGCATCCCCTCGGCATCGGCCGGCAGGCCCTGGGCACGGATGCCCGCCTCGGCTTCGACGATCTCGCGGACACGGGCCAGAAACCAGGGATCAAATGCGGTCGCGTGAATGATCTCGTCATCCGACAGCCCCTCGCGCATGGCCTGGGCGATCAGGCGCAGCCGGTCCGGTGTCTGTTCGGAAATGGCCTTGATGACAGCTGCCTTGTCCGGCGCGCCGGGAATGGCGATCTCGTCAAAGCCGCTCAGGCCGGTTTCCATGCTGGCCAGCGCCTTTTGCAGCGATTCGTGAAAGGTTCGGCCAATCGCCATGACCTCGCCCACCGACTTCATGGCCGTGGTCAACAGGGGCTGCGCGCCGGGAAACTTTTCAAAGGCAAAGCGCGGAATCTTGGTGACGACATAGTCGATGGAGGGTTCGAAACTGGCCGGCGTGACCCGGGTTATGTCGTTGTCGAGTTCATCCAGCGTGTAACCCACTGCCAGCTTCGCCGCGATCTTGGCGATGGGGAAACCCGTGGCCTTTGACGCCAGCGCCGAAGACCGCGAGACGCGGGGGTTCATTTCGATCACCACCATGCGCCCGTCGGCGGGATTGATGGCCCATTGCACGTTGGAGCCGCCCGTTTCCACGCCGATCTCGCGCAGCACGGCAATCGAGCCGTTGCGCATGATCTGGTATTCCTTGTCCGTGAGGGTCAGCGCCGGCGCGATGGTGATCGAATCCCCGGTATGCACGCCCATGGGATCGACGTTTTCGATAGAGCAGACGATGATGGCGTTGTCGGCCTTGTCGCGCACCACCTCCATCTCAAATTCTTTCCAGCCCAGCAGGGATTCGTCGATCAGCACCTGCGCCATCGGGCTGGCTTCCAGACCCGAACGCACGATTCGTTCATAGTCATCGCGGTTGTAGGCCACGCCACCGCCGGTACCGCCCAATGTGAATGCCGGGCGAATGATCGCGGGCAAGCCGACATAATCGATTGCGGCCATCGCTTCGGCAACGGCTGTGCTGATATCGTACCGCCCGTCGCCAAGCCTGGGTGCGGCGATGATGGTTGCGCGCGGGTTTTCAAGGCCGATTCTGTCCATCGCCTCGCGGAACAGCTTGCGGTCCTCGGCCATCTCGATGGCCTGCCGGTTGGCGCCGATCAGCTCTACGCCAAACTTGTCCAGCACGCCCATGTCGGCCAGTGCCAGGGCAGTGTTCAACCCGGTCTGACCGCCCATCGTGGGCAAAAGCGCGTCGGGGCGTTCTTTCTCGATGATCTTGGCGACGATCTCGGGCGTGATCGGTTCGATATAGGTGGCGTCGGCCAGGCCAGGGGCTGTCATGATGGTGGCGGGGTTCGAATTGACCAGGATCACCCGTTACCCTTCTTCCCGCAGGGCATTGCAGGCCTGCTCACCTGAATAGTCTAACTCGCAGGCCTGACCAATCACGATGGGCCCCGCGCCGATGATCATGATGGATTTGATATCGGAT
>JAFIED010000114.1 GCA_020832805.1 Pararhodobacter sp. | reverse complement strand
GCCGCCGCGCCCTCGACGTCATGCGCAGGGACACGTCGAACGGCTCCCTCTCCATCAAGCTCAAGCGCGCCGGCTGGGACGACGACTTCCTCCGAAGCGTTCTCAACGGCTTGGCGGCATGAACCATATGCGATTGCCCTGCGCACGCCGGAGAGGCAACGCCAGCTCAAGTGCCTACTTCAACACCTGCGGATCAAGCAGTCGAACCTGACACTGCCCAACGTAGGCCGTGATCATGGCCTCGCGGCTTCTCATGGCCGGGCTCTATCAGGGAGCCGATGCTTCCGAAAAACCGGCACCGCAATCCGGATTGCCTAAAGTGTCGCGGTCAGTTGTCGCTCAATAAACACGTTTCGATGGGGAGGGACGCCAGACGAAAGCGCCCCTCCTCCTGAATGATGAAGCCGCGGCTACGAAGCCGGTTCAGGCTGCGGGTCACTGTCACACGGGTCATACCGGTCATGGCGGCGATGTGGTCATGGGTTAGTTGTGGCAACACCCCGGCAGGAACCGCGTCGACGCCTGGAGCGGTGCGGGCCAGCCGCTGGAATAGGTCAAGGATGCGCCCCTCCGGTTCGCGGGAGAAAAGCTGCTCCAGACGCTGGGCTAGGACTCGCTGCTTGATCGCCGTGATCCGCAGCAATGCCATCAGGACCAGTGCACTTTCCGCGCCGTCTGCCGGCCATTGCGCTGTGTCGAATTCTAGAACCTCCGCCGCCTCCACGGCAACGGCGGAAGAGAAGCGCGGAAGACAGTCCAGTGCCGAGCCTTCTCCACAAACCGTGCCAGCCCCCATGAATTCCAAGATGATCTCGACTCCATCCTCGCGAAAGATGCCCACCTTTATCAGCCCCGACTCGATAAGATAGAAGCGTGTCGATAACTCGCCCTGGTGATAGAGGTAGTCGTCCTGCCCTATCCGCAGTTTTCGGTGCAGATGCCGCGCAGCGCGCAATGTGGCAATCAACTCCTCCGGCGCGGCCCAGGTCCTTCGGCTTTCAAGGGACATACGTCTCTCCATGCAGGGCGGCGATCGATGAAGTGCCTGCATTATGTCCAGACAGGCTGGCGATTGGCAAGGCGGGCGGCCGGATGCTTGATGCAAGCGGTGCGCGTGATGCGGGGCGCCTGATGGTTCGATCATCGGCTGAGCCGTATCGCAGTATACCGCGATATACAGTTGTCTGCGGCTATGTTCTACGGAATGAGAGGAGTCGCCATGCAACAAGCACAGACCGCCCTTGTCGAAAGAACGCCCCTGCCGCGCAACCCTGACCCGCTTTCGTCAGCGCGCGCCCTTGCGCCATGGCTTTCGGAACACGCCGCGAGAATCGAGGCGGCGGGTCGTATCCCCGAAGATGTCGCCGAACGGCTGACCGAGGCGGGTGTTTTCGACCTTACCGTCCCGGCCCGGTATGGCGGGCTGGAGTTCCCCCCGTCAGAAGCGTGGCGGGTGGTGTTCGAGATTGCGCGCGGTTGTTCATCCTCGGCGTGGCTGGCAGGGCTCATCGCAGCCAATCTCCTGATGATCGGAAAGTTCTCGGATCAGGCACAAGCCGAGGTTTTTGACACCGGCCAGGCACCCGTGGTGCCAATGCTTACAGGCGGCGTCGGTCGCGACATCTCGGTCCAGCCGGCGCGGGGCGGCATCGTGCTGAGCGGGGTCTGGCGTTACGCTTCCGGGATCGACATCGCCAGTTGGGTCGGCCTGCTGGTTCCTCTGCCCGGGCAGGGCGACCGGCCGGATGCACGCGCGATCGTTCTGGTGCCGGCTGCGGCGTTCGAGATCGACCATGCCTCCTGGAATGTGCTGGGCATGCGCGGTACCGGGTCAAAGACGGTTACGCTGTCACAGGTTCTTGTCCCGGAACACCGGTTTCTGGACTGGGCGACGCTGCAGGCCGGTGGTTGCCATCCGGACTGCACGATGGAGGGGCCGAACTATCGGTTGCCTTTGAACACTATCTTCGCAATGTCGGTCGCCGCGCCGACGCTTGGGGTTGCAAGCGCCGTGGTCGAAAGTTTCCGTGACGTCGTCGCAACGCGGATCAGTGCCGGCACCGGTACTGCGCAGGTCGAAGATCGGCTTTCCCACATACGCCTTTCCTCTGCCGATGCCACCGTTAGCATGCTTTGTGATATGTTGTTGCTGGACGCGCGCCGCCTCACGGAAAGTGTCCAAAGCGGCGGGGTTCCGGATATCGAGACCCGCGCTGCAATGCGCGGCCGGATCGCCTGCGCGTCGGAGATGGCCCGTAAGCAGGCACAGGATCTGTTTGGCGCCGTGGGCGGTGCGATCCTTCCCACCGGCAGCCGGATCGAAAGGCTGTTTCGCGACCTGCACGCGATGAGTTCGCATTTTCTTCTGCAGCAGGACGTGATCGGAGAATTGCACGGGCGGCTGTTGCTGGGCCTTGACCTGCCCGCTGGCGCACGGATTTGAACAAAGGGAGTAACTACATGCAGCAAAGTACCTTCAGCCCCGATTCGCCGGAATTTCGTACCGCCGACGGTCCCACGATCTTTGAACGTTTCCAGTATTCGGCTGCCGTCAGGGCCGGGAACTTCCTGTATGTCGCCGGGCAGATCGGAATCAATGAGGACGGCAGCATTCCCACAACCGATGACGCGCAAATAGAGAACGCCTTTCGCCGCTTGAAGCTGGTGATCGAGGGTGCCGGCTTCGAGATGTCGAACATCATCGAGCTCGTAAGCTATCATGTGGGAATCGCCAACAACCTTGCCGATTTCATGCGCATCAAGTCCTCCCATATCAGTGAGCCCTTCCCGGCCTGGACCATCTTGGAGGTGGCGGGCCTGGCGCGGAAAGAACTGGTCATCGAAATCAAGGCCGTGGCTTGGCGTGACACGCCGGATCGGCGATGAAGGACCGATCATGATGGGCAGTGCAAAGGCTGGCGCCCCGGTGCTGGTCACGGCGCCGCGTATCTATCGGACGGCCTTTGATACCGACCCGGCGCAGGCCATGGCAATTCAGGACGGAAGGATCGGCTGGATCGGCGCCGTCGCCGATGCGCCCTCGGTCGATGCACATGTCGATCTCGATGGCGCGACGGTTCTGCCCGGCCTGACCGATGCGCATCTGCATCTGCTCGCCGTTGCGCAGGCGCGCCTGCAGGTTTCGGCAGCGGCACCCGATATCACCCGTATGGACGTTTTCCTGCGACGGCTGGCCGATGCGGCACAGGAGATGGCGCCCGGGGCATGGGTCATCGGCACCGATGTCAACGAGCAGTTTTGGCCAGAGTGCCGCCTGCCTGACAGGTTTGACCTGGACCGATTCATTCCCGACCGCCCTGCCGCCGTTCGCCGTTTCTGCGGCCATGTAGTCTGCCTGAACTCGGCCGCGCTGCAGGCGCTTGCCACCCGAATCGATCCCTACACCATAGGAATGGACGAAGATGAACGCGGGATCACCGGCATCGCACGCGAGCACGCGGCAGAAGCCGTTTTTCTTCATCTCCCCCGCCCTGCGGATGGCCTGATTGCCAAGTCCCTTCGTGCCCTTGTCAACGAGCTTGCTTCCTATGGCCTGACTGCGCTGAACGAGGCAGCGGTCGGTTTCTCGTTCGGGTTCTCAGCGGAGTGGGCGCTGTGGCAAAAGGTTCGGTCCGAGGGCGGTTCGCCGCTGCGGCTGGGCTTCATGCTGCAGGCAGACCGCGCCGAAGCTGAACGCCTCGCAGGCGACCCAGCGCCCGATCCCTGGTGGCAGGTCCGGACGCTCAAGATTTTTGCCGACGGTATCATCGGCGCCCGCACCGCCGCCCTTTCGGGCGGATTCGCCGATGGCGCACCGCCGGGCCCGCTGCTGATACCCCAACAAGCCCTGCGCGCTTTCGTTCAGGATGCGCACCGTGGTGGCTGGCAGGTGGCCGCCCATGCGATAGGCGACCTTGCCATCGACGCGGTGCTGGACGCCTACCGGCAGGTTGCCGGCACGCCAGGGACTTCGGGACTGCCGCATCGGGTCGAACATCTTGGTGTTCCCGCCTCGGGCACGGTCGAACGGCTGCGGGCTGCCGGGGCATGCGTGGTCACGCAACCCGGGTTCATCCAGCGCATGGCGGATTCATGGCCCCGTGCCCTGGGCGAGCGCGCGCAACAGGCGTTTCCCGCTGCCAGCCTGCAGCAGGGCGGGGTTCTGGTTGCCGGCAGCTCCGATGCCCCCACCGGCCCGCTTTGCCCCTGGCAAGGGATCGCCGGATTCGTAGGCCGCCGCAGCGCAGCCGGCGCGGTCCATGCTCCGCACGAGCGTCTGCCTCTTGCACAAGCGTTGCATGCCTATACGGTTGGTGGTGCACAGGTGATGGGGCAGCAGAACTGGCGCGGGTACTTGGCGCCAGGGCAAGCTGCGGATTTCGCCGCCTTCGCCATCGACCCGATGACATCGCCAACCGAAGCGGTGCCCGGGCTGAGTGCGGTGCTGACGGTGGTCAACGGTCGAGCGGTGCACGATCCTGCCGGTACTTGGGCCTGCAGAGGATGAACGGAAGCAATCATCGACCATGACCGCCGAACGATCACCCATCATCGCAAGCTGGCGCAGTGCAGCATCATGGCTTGGCAGAAAGCGCCCCGCAGGAATTGATCAGGCGGCGGGCCGGTTTGCCAGAGACAAAGTTGTGACAGACCCGGACAAGACAACCATAAAGGAGAAAGACATGCGAAAAACCTTGAAAACCCTACTCGCCGTGGCGGGCATCACGGCCATGACCGGGACTGGCGCGTTGGCGCAGGAGGTCACGCTGCGCCTTCATCACTTCCTTTCCCCAACGGCGGCGATGCCAAACCAGGTTCTGGATGTCTGGGCCGAGAATATCGAGCGCGACTCCGACGGGCGCATCGGGATCGAGCGTTTCGGTGCGATGTCGTTGGGCGGCGGCCCGGGCGAACTGATGGATCAGGTGGCGGACGGATTCGTTGATATCGTCTGGTCCGTGAACGGCTTCACTCCTGGCCGTTTCCCCCGGACCGAGGTGTTCGAACTGCCCTTTTTCGTCACCGACCCGCTGGCCGCCACCTATGCCTACTGGCACATGTATCAGGAACACATGCGCGACACCGAATTCGACGAAGTGGTGGTCCTGGGCACCTGGGTGCACGGGCCGGGCATGTTCCATGCCAACCGGCCAATCACGCAGCCTGCCGACATGCGCGGAATGAAGATGCGCTTCCCGTCGCGGATGGTCGGCCAGTTGCTGGAAGCCCTGGGCGCCGAGGCCATCGGCATGCCGGCGCCGGCGGTCCCGGAAGCCATGTCACGCGGGGTAATCGACGGCACAGCCTTCCCATGGGAAGTTACCGCAGGTCTGCGCATTGCCGAACTGGTAGATAATCATACCGAGTTCGAGGGAGCGATGCTGTATACCGTTACCTTCACCCTGTCGATGAACCGCGACCGTTATGAAAGCCTGCCCGAAGACCTGCGCGAGATAATCGACAGGCATTCGGGCCTGGATTTCTCGCTCTTTGTCGCTGAAGCGCAGCTGGCGGCAGACGATCCCGCCCGTGCGATCGCGGTCGAGCGCGGCAACAACATCATTACCGTCAGTGAGGAAGATGCGGCCGCATGGGCCGAGGCCGCTGCCCCAGTCTATGAACGCTGGGTATCCAGCGTTGCCGGCCAGGGTATCGATGGACAGGCCCTGATTGATCAGGCGCGCGCGCTGATGGAAGAATTCGCCAGCCGCTGAACTGTTCGATACAAGATCACAGTACCCGGGCGACCATCTGGTCGGCCGGGATTCCTCATGATGCCGGAACAACGGGTCCGGAGCAGCGAAACGGGGGCAGTGTGTTCGAGCAAGTTCATCGCGTGGTGCGCGGTATTTCCTGGTTCATGGCAGTGGTCGGCGGCGTGGTTCTGGCGGTCACCATCCTGATGATCTGCCTTTCAATAACCGGCAGAACCATGACCTCGATCCTGCATTCCGGTTTCATGCAGACCAACTTGCCCGCGCTGGCAGACTGGCTGCTGGGCTTGCGTATCGGTCCCATCCGTGGCGATTTCGAACTGGTAGAGGCGGCGATGGCCTTCAGCGTTTTCGCCTTTCTTGCCTGGTGCCAGGTGACCTCAGGGCACGCTACCGTGGACATCTTTACCGACGGGCTGCGCCCATGGGCGCGACGTGTGCTTCAAGCCGTGATCGAGCTCGTCTTTGCAGTCGTTCTTGTCTACATCGCCCTGAAGCTGCACGAGGGCATGCAAATCCAGCAGCGCCGCCGCACGACCACCTTTCTGCTTCAGATGCCGCTCTGGTGGTCCTACATGGCGGCGCTGATCCCGGCCTATCTGGCTGCAGCAGTGGGATGCTACATGGCTGCTGTGCGGGTTTTCGAGGCGATCCTGAACCGCCCCCTGATCCGGGCCGAAGCGGGGGCCGGGCATTGACACTGACCAACTTCGAGATAGGGGTTCTGTCCTTTCCGGCCCTTCTGATCCTGATTTTCCTGCGCGTGCCGATCGGTCTGGCGATGTTTCTGGTCGGCTTCCTAGGATTGTATTTGGTTACCGGAAGCCCGAACATGGGCCTGACCCGGCTGCGCGCCGCGACGTATTCGACATTCGCGAGCTATTCGCTGTCGATCGTGCCGATGTTCCTGCTGATGGGCTATTTCGCCACGCTGGGCGGCATGAGCCAGGCCTTGTTTCGCGCCGCCGCGGCCTTCATCGGGCACCGCAAGGGCGGGGTGGGCATGGCCGCTATCGCTTCCTGCGCGGGTTTCGGGGCGATTTGCGGCTCGTCACTGGCCACCGCCGCCACGATGGGCCGCGTTGCGCTGCCGGAACTGAAGCGCTTCGGCTATCATGGTGGCATTTCGACGGCCTCGCTGGCGGCGGGGGGCACGCTGGGCATTCTGATCCCGCCTTCGGTGGTGCTGGTGATCTATGCGCTGCTGGCCGAGCAGAACATTGCCAAGCTATTCCTGGCCGCCTTTGTGCCCGGCATACTGGCCGCCATCGGCTACATGATCGCCATCCGGGTCTATGTCGCCCTCTACCCCGAACGCGCAGGGGTCAGCGCGCGTGTCCCCTGGCGCGAGAGGTTGTGGCTGCTGGCCGCCGTCTGGCCGGTGCTGCTGGTCTTTGCCGCGGTGGTGGGCGGCATCTACGGCGGAATCTTCACCCCGACAGAGGGGGCGGCGGTGGGTGCGCTGGGCACAGGCCTGATCGCCTATTTTCGCGGCGGGCTGACTTGGCAGACGCTGATTGACAGCTTCACCGCCACCGGGCGGGCCACCGCGATGATCTTTTTCATCGTGCTTGGCGCGGCCTTCTACAACGGGTTTCTGGCCCTGACCCAGGTGCCGCAGACACTCTCGGCTTGGGTGGGCGGGCTTGGCATCAGCCCCTTGCTGGTGCTTCTGATCATTCTGGCCGTCTATCTGGTGCTGGGCTGCGTGATGGACAGCCTGTCGATGATCCTGCTGACGGTGCCAATCTTCTTTCCGATCATGATGACCCTAGATTTCGGGATGACGCCCGAACAGGTGGGAATCTGGTTCGGCATCCTGGTACTAATCGTTGTGGAAACCGGATTGATAACCCCCCCGGTCGGTATGAACCTTTTCATCATTAACGCGATGGATCGTGCAACGTCGATGCTGGAGACCTACAAGGCAGTGATATTCTTCGTGATTTCGGACCTGATCCGTGTCGCGCTGCTGGTGGCCTTTCCGGCAATCGTGATCTTCACGCTATGATCCACCGCGCGCCCGGTTGAAGGGGCGCTTGGGCACCAGGTCACGCTGCGTGCGAAAGGGCGTTGTGCACGATGTCGCCGCGCACCACGGTCATCACGCTGCCAATCCTGTGCAGATCCTCTGTAGGGACAGCAAAGGGATCGCGATCCAGAACCACGAGATCGGCCAGATATCCGGGCACAAGCTTACCGCGCATCCCTTCCTGCCGCATCGAGACTACCCCGCCGTTGATGTAGCAGGCCAGCGCCTCGGCCACAGTCAAGGCTTCGGGTTGGCCCAGCGGCGTGCCCGCCTGGGACTTGCGCTCGACCGCGGCCTGTATGCCGCGCCACGGGGATAGCGAACCGGTAGGGGCGTCCGAACTGAAGATCAGGTCCGCGCCGCCGGCAAGGGCGGCACGGCCGGGATAGGCTGTCCGCATACGCTGTGGACCCAACCCCGCCAAGGCGGATTGCCCCATGCCCCACAGAAAGCTGGGTTGCATGACGACTTGCGCGCGAAGGGCTGCAATTCTGGAAAAGATCCCCTCAGGCGGGACAAAACAATGCTCGATCCGGTGGCGTAGCTCTGGGCGCGGCCTTTCCCGCTGCGCCGTCTCGAATGCATCGACAACCCGCGCAATCGCCCGGTCGCCGGTGGCATGAACGGCTACTCGCCAGCCGGCGTTGTGTGCCTCGATGATCTGTTCGGCAAGCATGTCTTCGGGCAACATGAAGAGGCCGGTCCCGCCTCGGTCGATGAACGGGTCGGAAACCGCCGCTGTGCGTCCGCCGACGATGCCGTCGGCAAAAAACTTCAGCGTGTCCACGCTCCAGTCGGCGTCGCTTACGGGCTGCAAACCGCGCGCCATTGCCTGCGGTGCGGTCATCTGCGGCATCAGCGAGATTCGAACCGGCAGGTCGGCGTCGGCCATCATTGCTGCCCATGTCTGCGCTTCCCTCTCGTAGCCGACAGAGAACCCCACGGCAGCCTCGGTCAGCGCCGTAAGCCCGTAGCCCAGACAGGTATCGATGACCTGGCGGATGCCCGAAGCCATGGCGTGGGTATCCGGCGCGGGCGCCCGGCCGAAAATCCTTGCTGCCGCCTCTTCAAAGGCAATCCCGTTGATCGCGCCATCCCCGTACCGCTCGTAATGGCCGAAGGACGGATCGGCCTGGAACTCGTCGATCCCCAGCGCGCGCATGGCACAGGTGTTGAACACGGCGACATGACCGCAGTAACGGCGGATCAGCACGGGTCGGTCAGGAAGCGCCTCGTCCAGTTCCCGCCTGTGTGGCAGCCTTTTTTCTGCCAGCAGACTCTCGTTCAGTTCGCATCCCTGAACCCAGTCATTCGGGCCAAAGCATCCGGCATCGCGCCGAATGATTTCCAATACGCTGTTGATGGATGAGGCACCCGACGCCAGGAACGAAATCTGCCTTCTGGCAAGGGCAAGCGTGAAAAGATGAAGATGCGAGTCCGTCAAGCCAGGGAAAACACTGGCGCCTTGCAGATCGATTTTCCGCTTGGCCGGTGGTGCATCGGCCGAGGGGCCGATCCACACAACCTTGGTACCGCGCAGCAAAATCGCTTGGGCGGGCGCCTGATCGTGGGCATGGCGGTAAATTCGACCGCGATGCAGCAGAAGGGTCTCGATATCAGGCGTTTGCAAGGTTTCCTCCCGCATCGGCGATTCGAAATCCGACACCGGCGCAGGCTACCCGTGCGGCTGCGACGCCACAAGCAATCGGGTGCGCCGAAGAAATGAAGGAGAGTTCATCGCCGCAGTCCGGCACATCCGGTCGTCCCGTCGCCAAGGTCTAGCCGCTTCGCAAGCCGGGCTCCATCTTCTGATGCCGCAAGGTCGGCGTGTCAGGTCAGCTGATCGCTGGTTCGTGCGTACTTCTTCAACTCACGCCCGCCTGCCTTCCGAACAGGTAGCGCGTGTTCGCGATCAGAGTAGGCGGATAAGCATCCGTATCACTTCCCCCGAATAGATCTCGTGAAATGCCAAAGTTCCCTTACTTCTCCTGTATGCCATCCCTTTTATTTACTGAATTTTCCGACATTGTCCTAGACAATCCGCCTTGGTGTGGCGAAATGGTGAGGAAGTCTTTCCGGGGGATATACTGGGGGAAGCGACATGTCGACCAAGGGCATTCGGAAACCGCAAAAGGCATTGACCGCCCGCTTTGTGGACACCGTAAACGTGCCTGGCAAGTATTTTGATGGTCAAGGCCTCATCCTTCGCGTGCAGCCGAACGGGGCGAGGCAATGGGTGCAGCGCATCACCATCCGGGGCAAGCGTTGCGAGATCGGGCTGGGCAGCCCCCCAGCGATCCCGCTGGCAACCGCCCGCAAGTTGGCGCTTGAAAACCGGGGCGCTGCGATGATGGGCCGTGACCCGGTGCAGGAACGGCGCGACGCCCGCGCGGGCCTGACCTTCGAAGAGGCCGTTGAACGGTATCTGGCCGCGAAGCTGGATGAATTCCGCAATGAAAAGCATAAGGCGCAATGGCGCTCGACCCTCGAAAGATACGCAAGCCCGGTGCTGGGGCCGAAGCTGGTGAAGGACATCACCCTGCAAGACGTGTTGAAGGTGCTGGAACCCATCTGGCAGGGCAAGACGGAAACCGCATCGCGGCTTCGCGGGCGCATCGAAGCCGTGCTGTCATGGGCAACGGTGGCCGGGCATCGGGCCGGGGACAATCCCGCCGCATGGAGAGGCAACCTTTCGGAAATCCTGCCCAAGCCCGGCAAGGTGGCGAAGGCCGACAATCACCCGGCGCTGGCGCTGGGGGACGTGCCGCGCTGGTGGGCTGACCTGGCCCGGCGCGACGGGATGGGCGCGCGGGCGCTGCAATTTCTGACCCTGACCGCTGCGCGTTCGGGGCAGGTCTTTGGCATGACATGGGATGAACTCGACTTCATGGGCATGGATCTTGAAAGCACACCCGCTGCGACACTTGCGACTTCTGCGACTTGGACCATTCCCGCCTCTCGGATGAAGGCGGATCGGGCGCATCGCGTGCCATTGACCCCGAGCGCGATATCAATCCTGAAGAATCTGCCCCGGACGGAAAGCCCGTATGTATTTCGCGCCACGGACGGCAAGGAGCTGTCCAACATGACCATGTCCGCTGTCATGAAACGGATACACGAAGCAGAACTGGATGCAGGCCGGCCAGGTTATCTGGACCCGGTGAATAAGCGACCAGCCGTGCCCCATGGGTTGCGTTCCACCTTTAGGCAATGGACCGCCGAAAAGGGCTTCCCGCGCGACATGGCCGAACTGGCATTGGCCCATTTCATCGGAACCGAAGTGGAACGGGCCTATCAGCGCTCGGACATGCTGGAACGGCGGCGCGACATGATGGCCGCATGGGCCGCTTTCCTGCGCGGCGAAGCCGGGGCCGGGGGCAATGTGGTGAAGCTGGGGCGACGGGATGAAGAAGTCTTCTAGCGACGCTTGGCCGTTTGAAGCGGTCGTGGGCGTGCTTGAAGCCCGCTCCCGCCACCTGCTCAACCGAGAGGGGCGGATCGGTTCAGCGATGCCTCTGACAGCCAAGGCTCGTATCGGGGACGATGAGCTGCGCGAGCGGTTTATGCGCCTACGGCGGGCGCTAACCGAATTCAGGCGCACGATCCTCGCCGCCAACAAAGACCAACCCGGCATTCTCAATCTTGAGGAACTCCAGCGGTGGACAGGCGAGATCGAAGCCGGTCTGAATGTTGGCAGATTTTCGGACCTGCCCGAGACGGACATCGAGGTGCGGCTGCATCGCCTATGGGCGGCGCTTGATGCGATCCTGAGCGAAGTTGATGCCGCCGGGCGGGCTGCGGGCGACCTGGCCGATCCCCTGTTGCTGCAGCTTTCGCCTGACGAAATCAGGGCGCTCACTGCCGGCTTGCCTGATGAAGCTCTGGAACAGGATGATACTCAGACCTACCCTCCGGAAGCCATCAAGCGGATCATCTGCTTGGTCCATCTGCGTGACATCGCCGGGCGCTGCGTGTCAGAGACGAGGGCGATCCTGGCTGGCCGATTTCACTACAACGCCGGTCGTGGAAGTCCCCAGAAGCTTCGCGGTGGTCGGCTAGCGGTTGAATTGCTCGGCATGGCCGAGGGGCTTGGGCTAAAGCCGACCCGCGACCATGACAGCCCACGTCACAGCGCCGCCGACGCTGTCATCGCAGCCCTCAAACGCTGCCGGAATATCGACGATCAAGCAGCGCGAATCGTTCTGGCAGAGACGCCCAAGACTTTCGACGCGTTTGCCCGTCGCCTCTGGCCGAAATGCAGAGAGGGCGAAACCTTGTTTTCTTACAGAGACTTGGGGCGCATCCTCGGGGAGAGGATGCGGCACCGGACATAATTCCGTCTCAAGGCGCGATCGCGCCGCAACTGGCTCATCTTTCCGGCATGAACCGCGACAATCCCGTTGCGGCGACATGGACCGGAAAGGAATCGACATGGCCGAACGCATCCTGCGACGCCCTGACGTGGAAGCCCTCGTAGGGCTCAGCCGCAGCACGCTTTACGCCTGGATGGCGCGGGGCGAGTTCCCGCAGCCCGTGGCCTTGGGCGCGCGGCTGGTCGGCTGGCGCGAATCTGACATTGACGCCTGGCTGGCCGCCCGCGAAGTGCAGGCCGCCTGACCCGTGGCCGACAAAAGAAACCCCGGCGCGCTGGCGGGCGCGACCGGGGCGGGGAAGCCTAGCCATGCGAGAGCGGCGGGCACCGGCACGGTATCACACGACGCGCCGCGCAGCAATGCGCTGGCCCAGCGCATCGCAAGACTGCGCGCCCGCTTTGGCCTGACCACTGCGCAAGCGGCGCTGGTGGCGGCGCTGGCATGGGGGGCGGGCAATGGCTGACGCCCGAGCATTGACCCTGGCCCTTGGCGGGCGCTGGCATGGCCGCTACGGGGCCGCGCCTTGCCCCCGATGCCAGCCAGAGCGGCGGCGCGACCAGAGCGCCCTGAGCATCACGGACGGCGACGGCGGCAAGCTGGTGCTGCATTGCTTCAAGACCGGGTGCAGCTTCGGGGACATTCTCGACGCTGCCGGCGTCGGGCGGGGGGAGTATCGCCCCCCCGACCCGGCCGAGATGGCGCGGCGCGCGGCCGAACGGCAGGCCGAGGCCGACAAGCGGGCACGGCAGGCCCGGGCGGTGTGGGATAGCGCCCAGCCCATCGCGGGAACCGTCGCGGAAACCTATCTGCGCGGGCGCGGCATCACCTGCACCCTGCCGCCGTCGCTGCGCTTTGCGCCCGAGTGCTGGCACGCATCCGCCAAGCGCTTTCCGGCGCTGGTGGCGATGGTGGAGGGGGGCGAGGGCTTCTCGGTGCATCGGACGTATGTGCGCCCGGATGGCTCGGGCAGGGCGCCCGTTGACCCGCCGAAAGCCATGCTCGGGGCTGTCGCGGGCGGCGCTGTCAGGCTGATGGCAGGCCCCGGGCGGCTGGTGGTGGCCGAGGGCCTCGAAACCGCCCTGTCGCTCGCCTGCGGGCTGCTGGACGGCCCCGCGACGGTGTGGGCGGCCTTATCCACAAGCGGCATGACCGGGCTGCGCCTGCCTGACATTCCGGGCCGGCTGACCGTCGCGCCTGACGGCGACAAGGCCGGGCGCGGGGCAGCTCTGACCCTGGCCGACCGGGCGGCCCGCGAAGGCTGGGCCGTGTCCATCCTAACCCCACCGCCGGGCGGCGACTTCAACGACCTATTGCGTGGCGAGGTGACAACGTGACAGCGCAACCGAAGATCCCCGAAACCGTCTTCGCGCCCATGCCGCGCGGCTTCAAGGTAGGCCAAAACGGCATTTTCCGCGAGGTGCAGGGCACGGACGGCAAGTCGGATTGGGTGTGGCTGTGTTCGCACCTGCGGGTGCTGGCCCTGCCGCGCGACCGTTCGGGCATGGGCTGGGGTCGGCTTGTGGAAGTGATAGACCCGGACGGCAACCCCCATCGCTGGGCAATCCCGGCGCGCATGTTCGCCGGGGATGGCGCGGACCTGCGGGCGGGTTTGCTCGACAGGGGCCTGAACCTCGCATCGGACATGAAGGCCAAGCACGCCCTTTTGGACCTGTTGCAGCGCTGGCAACCGCCCGAACGGGCCTTCACGGCCGACCGGCTCGGCTGGGCGGATGAAGCCTGCGCGGCCTTCATCTGCGGCGACGGGCGCGTGATTGGCGCGGGCGATGTGGTGTATCAGCACGAAAACACCAAGGCGGCGGCGGCCGAGATGAAGCCGGCGGGCACGCTGGACGGCTGGCGCGAGGCCGTAGCAGCGCCCTGCGCGGGCAATCCGCTGATGGTGGCGGCGGTAGCGCTCGCCTTTGCGGGGCCGCTTTTGGAACCGCTCGGGCTGGACGGCGGCGGGATGCACCTGCGCGGCGCGTCCAGCCGGGGGAAATCGACGGTGCAGCGGGTGGCCGTGTCGGTGTGGGGCTCGCCCCGCTTCCTGCATAGCTGGCGGGCAACCGCCAACGGGCTCGAAGGGGTAGCCGCCGCCTGCAACGCATCGCTTCTGGCTCTGGACGAACTCGGGGAAATCTCGGGCCGCGAGGCTGGGGCCGCCGCCTACATGCTGGCCAACGGGGCCGGAAAGGCCCGGGCGAACCGCTCGGGCGCGGCCCGGGCAGCCATGCGCTGGCGCGTGGCGGTTCTGTCGTCGGGCGAGATCACCCTAGCCGACAAGATGGCCGAGGCCGGGGGCAAGGCGGCTGCCGGGCAGGCTGTGCGGTTGCTGGACGTGGCCGCCGATGGCCGGGCGCACGGGGCCTTCGACACCCTGCACGGAGCATCGGACGGCGCGGCCTTCGCGGACCGGCTGCGCGAGGCGACGGCGATGCACTACGGCACGGCGGGGCCGGCCTTCGTCGCGGCCTTCCTCGACAACCGCGAGGCCGCCACGGCGACGGTGCGGGCGGCGATGGCGGCTTTCCGCGACACTGCCGCCAAGCGCTTCGGACTGGCCGGCGAGGGGCAAACGGCGCGGGCAACCGCCCGGCTCGGGCTGGTGGCGGCGGCGGGGGAACTCGC
>JAFIED010000104.1 GCA_020832805.1 Pararhodobacter sp. | reverse complement strand
GCGCCTGAAGGCAAGGGGTCACAGCGCCAGCCCGCGCACCGCGCTCGACCTGCTCGCCCGCATCCAACGGCACCAGGCCAGGATCGGCGATCGCTCGGTCGAGGGCCTTTCCACCGCAAACTGTGAACAGTTGGAGGGTTTCGCCACCCAGAACCTTCCAAAACCCGCCTGACAGCCTGCTGTAGTCACAAAATGGCGCATCCCGCCATAATGGTTTCAATTGCTTAGCCGGTTTGCTGTCGAACTTGGGAGAACTACATTGCCGCCGACATGAATGGCGACGGGGCCGTGACCGCACTTGATGCGCTGGAAGTGCTGCGCGCAACGGCGGGGCTGACCTCGGATCATGCACCGCGCTGGGTGTTTTTCGATGCAGCCACGCGATGGGAAAGCATTGCGGCCAGCCAGACCGCGGTCAACACCCCCGAGACCGGCATCGACCTTTCCGTGAACACCGCGCTTTCCGGACTGGATTTGCAGGCAATCCTGTTGGGGCACATGATCGCAGTGCCGTCCGAAGTCTGACCCATCAGCAGCGGGATGGCCGCCTTTCAGGTGCTTCGGTGTGGCTTGTGCCTACCCTTGCCTGCACCTGTCAGGCAAGGGTTGTGTCGGCTTTGCCCATGAGGGTTCCCTTCTTGCAGTCCTTTGGCAATGGGTTGCTGTTGCCGCGGGGTGTTTGGGTGATCAGGGGGGCTGGCCGGATCACGGCCCATATTCCTGCATGTTGCCCAGCAGCACGCCCGTCATGTTCAGGTCGGACAGGTCGCCGTTGCGGGGGTCGAACAGAATGCCCTCTTCGACGGCCGAATTGCTGCGGCTGATACCTGCAAGGTCAGCGTCGCTGTCCAGGAAGAACCAGCGCGGCGGGTTGTCGCCCTGAATGCCGACTGCCGCGCGCAGAACATCAAGGGCATCGGCGGCGGTAACCTGGCCATCCTGATTGATATCTGCCGCGATGAAATCCATCGGGTCTGCCGGGCCCCAGCTGGGCGCCAGACCGACCGCCAGACGCAAGACCTCCAGCGCATCCCTGGCCGTAATGGCGCTGGCCGTTTCAGGGTCGTAGGGCAGTGCGCCGATAATCGAGATGACGCTTTCGGCAGGGGCGACAAACAGGATCTGCCCGCTGTCATCGGTGCGGCCGATATCATCCGTCATGCCATCGGCTGTCGTTGCCCCCAGGGTCACACCCGTCATCGCCATACCCGAACGATCGGTAATGGTGATCAATGTTGCGGCGCCCAGGGTGACCTCGATATCGGCGAAACGAAGCACATTGACGTCTGTCAGCGTGTCTGTGCCATCGTGATCCGGCGTCGTGGCCATCGCGCGCAGGTCGGTGACCGTTGTCACACCAGTGCCGCGATCGGTCTGGATGTCATAGTCGTCGCGCGCGCCGCGATAGACCGCAATGTCATGGCCGGCGCCGCCGATGATCGTATCATCCCCCCCACCGCCCATGAACAGGTTGTCACCGCCACCGCCCTCCAGCCGGTTGGCGCCGGCATTGCCCGAAAGCACATTGTCGCCGGCATGGCCCGTCCCGTCCAGCGCCGCGCCGCCCTGAAGTTCCAGCCGCGCCAGATCGGCCGGCAGCACATGGCTGACCCAGGCCTGCACGATGCCCTCCCCGGTGACGCGCACGGGCGTCAGGGTGTCGGTGTTGTTCCGGATATCGGCATCATGGCCCGTACTGGTGACCCGGGCCACCAGCTGGGCCTCTGGTTCGATCACCGCGCGGCCCAGGTCGTAAACCACCTCTGCCGACTCGCCCGGCGCCAGCTGGCCCAGCGCCTGCTGCATCAGATCACTGTTCAAGGCGCCGCCGATGAGCTTCTCGGGCACCTCCAGTTCCAGCGTTGCCTGCCCGGACAGGCGCGTCCCCTCGTTGGAAACGGTGAAGACGGCACTCTTGGTGGCGGTTGCCTCGTTCCACCGGTATTCGCTCTGCACCGCCAGATCGGCGGCGCCGGTCACCACGATGGGGCTGTCATGCGCGGCAATCTGCGGGGCACTGCCCAGCCCCTCGGCCCGCAACAGCAGCCAGTATTCCCCGGGCATCAGTGCGGTCAGGTCGATCTCGGCAACCAGGCCCTGTCCGCTTTCCTGCGCCGACATGCTCAGCAATTCGACGCCGATCTGTGCGCCCTGCGCATCGGCGAACTGGAAGCCCAGCGTGGCCGCCTCGGCGTCGCCCAGCGTCAGGTCATAGGTGACCGCCAGCCGCTCGGTCGCCGTGTTCTGCACCACGCGCCGGATCGTGCCCTCGGCGCCCTGCAACAATTCCCGCGCCTCGTAGATCACCTCGCCCGTCGCGGCGGCCGAGACCAGTTCGATATCCCAGATCCCGGCCTCGGGCCGGCTGACCGCCAGCGTGCGCCGCGTGGCAGAGGAGAAATCATCCAGAATGGCGATGTTGTCCTGCGCGGCCAGATCGCTTTCGCGCAGCCGGGTGCCATCGGGGGTGATAACCACCAGTTCGGCATCCGGCGCGGCGTGTTCCCAGCGCGCCGACATCACCACCATATCCTGCGACGGCGCCAGTTCCCAACTGTTGATCTTTGGCAGGTTGCGGGCGTTGATCTCTTCGAACCGGCCGTCATTGTGCAGCCGGAAGCCCAATGCCTGCTGCCCGCGACCGATGCCGAAGAAGCTGGCGTCGACATAGCCATAGGCTTCGACATAGCCGGCGGTGTCGCCCCCGCGCGCGCCGACCACGATGCCGGCGCGCGAGCCGCCAAGGATCGGCACGCGCGCCGGCACCTCGATCCCCCAGTTGAAGGTGACCTGATAGCTGGTGCCGCCATTGTCCCCGGTCCAGATTACCGCCGTTGCCGTGCCGAACAGCGCCCCGTTCAGGACCGATGCCGTACCTTCGATGGTGGTATGGTTGGCGGCATAGTTCATCGAGATGGTGGCCGTCAGCTTCAGGATTTCGTAATCCAGCAGCTCATCGGGCTTCACGCTGAATTCCGTGGTCAGCGATTTCACCATCGGGTGGTTGCTTTCGCCGGTCCGCAGCAGCGCCCCCACCACCCGTTCGGGCAACAAGGCGCCGGCAGTCTTTTTCACCTCCATGCCCAGCGATGCCTCATTGCTGCTGTAGCTGCCCGTCACCGTGATCTCGACCGGCGGGCGCAGCCCGAGGGCCGACCGCCCGAAACTGAGCTTCAGCGTGCCGGTCAGTTCCAGCACGTCATCCGAGGTGTTGCGCGAGGCGATGTTGTCCAGTTCCAGCAAGCCGCCCTGCACGAAAAAGCCCGTGGCGCCGATGGGCAGGTTCAGGTTGTCCAGGCCCACCGACAGTTTCTGTAGTGCCAGCGGGTCGTATTGCAGCGTGACCGCGGCCTCGGCCGTCACCCCCTTCAGGAAGGACAGTTCCACCTTGGCGCTGCCGCCGATGGTCTGTTCGACCGTGTTCCATTCCAGCTTTGCCTCACGCACGAACAGCACGCCGGTTTCGCGGGTCAGGCTGGGCATGGCGGTGTACTTCAGGCTGCCCGCCCAATCCAGCCGGTCCATCAGCCCGTCGCCCTGCAGCGCGATACGGATGAACTTGTCGCCACGGGTGCCCAGGATGGATTCCTCGGCCTCCAGCTCGCCCCGCAGGTCAAGCTCGATCTTGTGGTGGGTCCTGCGCGGATTGAGATCGGCGAAATTGGCACCGGCGACCTCGCCAGACCATTTCGCCTCGCCCTTGCCGCCCAGATACATTGCGCGTTCGAAATTGTCGTAGAAGAACCACACGTCTGATAGCGAGAATTCCAGCCCGGCGCCGCCCGCGAAGGAGACCTTGAACGGCTCGTCCTCCAGAAACCGCATGCCGGCGCCCGAGGGTTCGAGGAAATAGCCGATCTCGTCGGTGCGCAGAAAGAAGGGGCTGTTGCGCGTGCTGATGCCGGGCAACACCGGGTCCAGCGACAGATCGGCGGCAAAGAGCGCGGAAAAGGGTTGCAGGCGGATGGCCGAGATTTCCAGCGCCACCGCATTGGTGCCAAAGGCAAAGGTATCGGCCGCGCCTGCGTCGGCCAGCGCGGTGGTCTGCAGCCGGCCCAGATCCAGGGTGAAGCTGCCCTGCATCACCGGCTCGGCGATGGTGGGGGCGGCGGCAATGACCGTGCCCTCGAAGTTGAGCGTGTCAGGGTTGACCTGCGTCTGCCCGATCAGGGTCATCAACAGCGCGCCGCTTTCTGCATGGCGCACCGTAACCTCGGCACCCTCGGCGCTGATGTGCCCGCGCCCCTGCGGCGTCCAGGGCTGGTCCGTGATCAGCAGCAGATCACCCGCCTGCAGCACCTGCGGCGACGCGGGATCAGGCAGATCGGTCGGCGGCGGCGTCGGGGGGGGCGGGGCGGGCTCAGGGTCGGTGACGCCCGGACCGCCGGTATCAGACCCGCTGTCATCCGGGCTGCCCTTGTCCCCCCGCACGTCGTCGGCATCGAGCACCTGCCCGCGTACGGCCTGACTGTCGGTGTCGCCCCCCGTCATGCTGAAATCATCCCAGAGAACGGCAAAGCGCCCGCCCTCCAGCCCCACCACGCTGGGCATGGATTTCGTGTCTCCGGGCATGGGGTTGATGGCGAATTCCGTGCCCGACCGCGTGCCGTTGGCGTTGAACAGCTGTGCCCGGATCTCGCCGGCGAAAGCCATGGCATCGCCCTGGCTTTGCCAGGCGATCAGGAACCGCCCATCCGCCAGCACGCCGATGGCCGGCGCGCGCTGATCACCCTCTGTCACCTGGGTATTGACCAGCTGCTCTGGCCCGATGCGCCCGCCCGAGGAATCAAAGACCTGCGCCCGGATCGCCGTGCCAGAGGTATCGCCACCGGTTCGGCTGCCATCCGTCCAGGCCACGACGAAGCGCCCGCCCGAAAGCGCCGCCACCGCCGGTTCGCCCTGCATGCCCTGGGTGGTCTGGTTGACGGTAAAGAGCGTGCCCTGCGGTACCCCCTCGGCCGTGAACATCTGACCCTTCAGAGAGGCATTCACGCCCCTCTCCTGCCACAGCATCAGGAAGCCGCCATTGTCCAGCCCCAGCACGGCATTGCCACCCGCACCCACCGGGCTGTCGCCATTCGCCAGAAGCTCGGCGCCGACGGGCGCGGCATCGGCGCCAAACACCTGCGCGCGGGCGGCAAGGCCGGTTGGTGTGGCGGTGAAGCTGCCGTCCAGCCAGGTGACCACGAAACCGCCCCCCTGCAGCGCCGCGATATCGGGCTGGGTCTGGTCGCGCAGTGTGGTGGTATTGACGACGAACCCGTCGCCCTGCCGGGTGCCATTGGCATCAAAGACCTGCGCGCGGATGTCGCTGAAACTGAACCCCCGCTCGCTCAGGTGATCGTCCCAGACCACGACAAAGCGCCCGTCGGCCAGGGTGGCGACACGCGGCGCGTACAGGGTGCCGTCACCGGAGGGGCTGACCCGGAGCTCCTGCCCGACCCGCGCTGCGTTCGCATCGAAAAGCTGCCCGCGCACCACATTCCCGGGTTCGCTTTCGTCTATCCAGACCGCAACAAAGCCACCATCGTCCCGCGCTGCAGTGGCCGGCGCCATCTGCGCACCCCGCGTGGTGGTGTTGACCAGAAACGCGCTGAAGCCGTCCTGCGTGTCTTCAGTTTCTTCAGTTTCGGGGGAGTCGTCGGGGACTGTCACGACAGAGAAAAAAGCTTCTGCGGAAACTATCTTGAACGGGTTCGAAGAGTTGTGATTGAACCCGATGAGTTCATCATTCAGAACGGTAATATTCCATCCCCACGCGCCGGAGATTACTGGCTCACCAATTGCCATTCCATCGCTGCCAATGAACTGGTGCTTCAATTGGGAATCACCATCATTCCAGCTCAAGAACACGGACCCGTTCGATAACTTGTGCATTGATATAGCCCTGAAGCCTTCACTGAAGAAATCAGGGCCGTGCGCCTGGCCGTCTGCGTCATAAATCTGGGCATGCCATGTTTCGGCAGCAACATCGCGCCACTTCAAAACCAGACCACCACCTCCAAGGCGGGCGATGCGAAGCTCCGAAGCCTGCTGTTCCGGGCCGGTTCTGCTGCCAAATTCGTCAATGAACTGGCTGTGCCATGTTGTGCCATCCCTCCACGTTAACAATGCACCGCCGCCATCAAGACCGTATACATACTCCTGGCCAGGGTAAGGGTTGCCAAAGCGTGTGGATATCGGCTCGTCTACTTGTTGTCCGTCGGGCCCAATTATCTGAATTGACGCGGGCGCATGAGCGCCCGCAATCAGAAGCACTGCCCCCCCGCCCCCAAGCGGTATGACTCGCTCAGAACCAGGGAAGGCTGCAACGGACTCCACGGCAGCTACGAAGTTGCCGCTTGGATCGTATATTTCCGACTTTCGCAAATTGGGAACCTGCAGCAAGAGGTTGCCATTTTCCAGTATTGTTCCGTGCGCAACACCAGAAGATATGCCTTCGAATACCGGAATGGGGTCTCCGACTTTTTCGCCCGAAAACTTATAAATCTGCGCGAACGGCCTGCGCACGGTGGTACCGCGTTCTACAGCACTCCCCTGCAGCATGAAATGGTCTTCATCCAGAGCTTGGATATGGTAGCTCCAAGCGCGGATATTCTCGATCAGAACGGGGCTTCCTTTTGGCAACCCGGATGCGTCATGGTTTTGAACGTTCAAGTTGGTTGAGAATGAGGGAAAGTCGTCATCCTCGCCTTCATTCTCGGAAGCAGTAGTCCATAGAACTGAAAATTCATCGCCTCTCTCTACAATTAAAGGATGCCGTCCGTAGATTGGCCCGACATCTGTGCCAATCTGCATGGCCTCGTCATCGTAAAGCCTAAAGTAGTACTGTACTTGTCCGTGATCATCGACTGCGTTCCAGAGCACGGCTGTAGTTGAGCCGATCTGTCTAACTACAGGGGCCCATTCCGTTTCAAGTACCGGCGCTGAAACGTTACCAAGCTTGTCATGGAAGCGCGTGGTCGTCATAACGTTATGGTGATCACCTGACAGTTCGGTGCTGGTCACTGAAACAAGGAACTTATCGCCAACCGGATGCACAGATATTTCGCTGGTGTCTGAACTGATTTCCGATCCGATTGCCTCTGCTGATGCGTTGTAAATCTGTGCAAAGTAGCTAATGGATCCGCCTATCCACGGTCTTGCCGAAAATACAAAGGTATCCCCATTGACAATCACGTCAAAAAAGTTGCCGCTCCCCATTTCAAAGACGAATTCACTGCCAACTGCCCGGCCATCAGGACCGATCACCTGCATGAATGACTTTGTTGACCCATCGATGAAGGATCGCCAGGAAAGAACGCCCCCTCCATTCTCCAGGGTGCTAAAGCGAATGTCTTCTTTGCTGCGAGACGGTGTGCTTGTGAAATACGCGTCTTCAGGGAAGGTCAGTTCAAATTTCTGCGTCATTGAAAGCTATCCATCTACTTCAATTCCTGTTGCACATATCGCCCTGCGGCTATTGCCTTGTTCGTGGCCAGATTGCCCTTGGCAAAGCTCGGCTTGGGTGCGCCGTGCCAGTTTCAAGCGCAGGCAGGGCGCCGCCGCGGGTGTGGCTGGTCTGTATTGTCATGCAGGGCATTCGACTGCGCCTTTCAGCGCGCCGCCCCAACCGCCCGGTCAGGGCACATCCGTTCATGCCCGGCCACCCATCCGGGGCGGCCGCAAGCTTTCAGGGGCGCAGCAAAAGGAACAGGGAAAGTCTGGAAAAACGGCAGTCAAAAAACCGGCCTCGAACACATTTCGACACGACTTAACCTTTTGATTACAAGGCTGATCGCGTTTTTCCAAGCGTTATTTACGGGGAGTCAGGAATGCCATGCGCACGCCCTGCGTGTCATGCGGATCATCGTGAATACGCAGCGAGGGGCTGAACGATCAGCGGGTGCCAAGAAATAGCCCGGCGACAAAGCAGGGCACCAGCATCGGCATTGACCAGAGGTGGAGCTGGCGCCACAGGCCGGGTTGATCAGGGCTTGCCCGCCGGGTTCGACAGCAGAAAACGGGTGAAGCGTTCGATGGCGTGACCGCCGCGTTTGCTGCGGGCGACAAGAAAGAAGGCGTCGCGCGGGGCAAGGCCGGGCAGTCCGGCAGTTACAAGCGCGCCCGAGGCCGTCAGGGCGCCAGTGATGGAACGCCAGCCCAGCATCACGCCGTGCCCTTCAACGGCGGCTTGCGTGGCTTGCACGTAGTTGGTGAAGACGCGCGCTTCATGGCGCACGGCTGAAAGCCCGGTGGCAAGCAGATAATCGCTCCATGTCAGCCAGGATGGTTCGGCCGACCTGACATGCAGAAGTGGCGCGGACTGAAGCGATACCACCGCATCGTATCGCGCCCGCAGTTTCGGGGCACAGACCGGCATCACCTCTTCGTCAAACAGATGTTGGACGTGCCCGTCCTTCCATCGCCCATGCCCATACCGGATTGCCAGGTCGATCCCTTCGGCCAGTGCCGGCGCGCCGGAAGGCACCGTCATCACATTGACCAGCAGATCCGGCTGTTCCCGGTAAAGCGCCGAAAGCCGCGGCATCAGCCAATAGGTCGCCACGCCCACCGAACAGGCCACGGTGACCGTTGCGTCATGGCGTGTCCGGGCCAGGCGCTGGGCGTCGATCGTGCCGGCGATGCGGCCAAGCCCTTCGTGGATGGCGGTGGCCAGTGCCTCGCCTGCTTCGGTCGGACGGGCAGGCCGGCGCCCCCGGTCCAGCAGGGGCAAGCCGATGTGATCTTCCAACTGACGCACTGCCTGGCTGATCGCCGGTTGGGTCACGTTCAGTTCTGCCGCCGCAGCCTGAAGTGACCCGGCGCGGGCGACTGCGGCAAAGGCAGTCAACAGACGAAGCGGAGGAAGCGGATGGTTCATAACATAACCATGTGCTTATCTTTGCTTCAGGGCAATCGCCATTTTTGCCGCCACGCCCTGCGCGTAACATCTTCCTTCACGGTTCAAACTGACAAGGGGGCAGAACATGGACGGCGCGGCAGTCGACAGTGTGGTGGCGGAAGAAAACGGGCTGACCGTGCCGATGCCCGACGGCAGCATGGATTACTTCAATTTCTGGTGGCTGCGAGATAATTGCCCCAGCTCCTTTGACAGCGAAACGCGCGAGCGGACCTTCGATATTTTCCATCATGCGATGATGCCGCGCCCGGAACGCGCCCGGATCGAGGGCGACTCGCTGGTCATCGACTGGGCAAACGAGGCGCATGTGTCGCACTATCCCATGACGATGCTTGCCCAGTATTCCCGGGGCAACCCGCGCCCTGATCCCGCTGACCTGCCGCGCCGTCCCTGGTTTGCGGATCATCATGCAACACTGACCCGCGTCTCGCATCCCGCCCTCTTTGACAGTGCGGCAGAGCGGCAACGCTGGATGGAGGCCTTGCTGGTCGAAGGCATCGCCATCGTCACCGACATGCCTGACAGCGATGCGGCGCTGACCGGAACGGCGGAACTGATCGGCACGATCAGGCCAAGCTTTTTCGGGGCCTATTTCGATGTGCGTACGCATGTAAAGCCGACAAACCTTGCCTACACCTCCAAGGCGCTTGAACTGCATACCGATGTGCCCGCCGAGGAACTGGCACCCGGCATCCAGTTCCTGCATTGCCGCGCCAACAGCGTGCAGGGTGGCCTGAACCTGTTTCTTGACGGCACCGCCGTGGCCAATGACCTGCGTGCCGCCGACCCCGAGGCATTCCGCCTGCTCGCCGAAACCGAGATCCCCTTCTACAAGGAACATGACGACATCGACATGCGCGCGCGCCAGCGGGTGATCGAACTGGACCGACATGGCGATGTCTCCGGGGTGACGATCAGCCAGCACATGGCCGATGTGTTTGACCTGCCGCAAAGGGTGCTGGACAGCTATTATCCCGCCTTTGTCCGCTTTGGCCGCATGCTGCAGGACCCGAAATATGTCATGCGCTTCACCTTGCGGGCGGGCGAGTGCATCACCTTCGACAACCACCGCATCGTCCATGGGCGCGAGGCTTATTCGGCCACCAGCGGCGAGCGCTACCTGCGCGGCACCTATACCGACCGGGGCGAATTGCGCGGCAAGTATCGCGCGCTGGTATCAGAGGGGCGGTTCAAGTGAAGGATATCGACGAAAGCCGGACAGAACAGGTGCTGCGGGTCGATCTGGCCGCCGCCTTCCGTTTGGCGGCGCGGTTTGGCTGGCATGAATCGGTGGGCAACCATTTCAGTGCGGCGGTGTCCGGTGACGGGCGGCGCTTTCTGATGAACCCGAAATGGCGGCATTTCGGGGCCATCCGCGCCTCTGACCTGCTGTTGCTGAACGCGGATGACATGTCGGTCATGAACGGACCGGACGCGCCCGATGCCTCGGCCTGGACAATCCACGGCACCCTGCACCGCGCGCGGCCCGATGTGCGCGTGGTGCTGCATCTGCATCCGCCCCATGCCACCGCGCTGGCCGCGCTGGCTGACCCGTCAATGCCGCCCATCGACATGAACGCCGCGCGTTTCTGGGGCGATCTGGCCATCGACCCCGATTGCGGCGGCATCGCCGATGACGCAGCCGAGGGCGAACACATCGCCGCCGCGCTGGGTCGGTGCTCGACGTTGCTGATGGCCAATCACGGGCTGACCACCACCGGCGCCACCGTGGCCGAGGCCTTTGAGCGGTTGTATTTCTTCGAGAAAGCCGCGCAGACCGTGCTGTTGGCCCGTGCCACGGGGCAGCCGCTGAAGGTGATGGCGCCTGATGTGGCAGCGAAAACGGCAGAGGGCTGGAAGGCATACGCCAGCATGGCGGATGCGCATTTCGCTTATCTGAAATCCGTGCTGGACCGCGAAGAGCCTGATTATTGCGACTGACGCGGCCGGCGAGTGACGCCAGTCAATGATTCTGAATGAAAGGGAATGGCATGAAGGTCGGTTTCATCGGGCTTGGGAATGTAGGCGGCAAGCTGGCGGGCAGTCTGCTGCGCAACGGCATCACGCTGCAGGTGCAGGACCTCGACCCGGCGCTGGTGGCGGCCTTCCTGGCGCGGGGCGCGCAAGCCGGCGGGTCGCCGGCGGCGATGATGCGCGCCTGTGATACTGTCATCACCTGTCTGCCCACACCGGCTGCTTCGGCGGCTGTCGTGGCCGAGATGCTGCCGGAAATCCGGCCCGGCAAGATATGGATGGAGATGTCAACGACTGACGCTGACGAGATTCAGCGACTGGGGGCCGAGGTTGCCGAAACCGGCGGAACGGCGGTGGAATGCCCCGTTTCCGGGGGCTGCCACCGGGCTGACACCGGCAATATATCGATCTTTGCCGGCGGTCCGCGCCCTGCCGTAGAGGCGGTGATGCCGCTGCTGAAACATCTTGGTCGGCGTATTCTGCATACCGGTGATCTTGGGACAGCATCCAGGCTGAAGGTGATGACCAATTACCTGGCCACCGTTCATCTTGTCGCCCTGTGCGAGGCGCTGACGACCATGAAGGCGGCGGGGCTTGATCTGGCAACGACCTATGAGGCGATCCGCATCAGTTCAGGCACCTCTTTCGTGCATGAAACCGAAAGCCAGCTTATCCTTTCCGGTTCTCGCGATGTGAACTTCACCATGGACCTTGTGCAAAAGGATATCGGGCTTTTCCAGAAACTCGCCGAGGTCAACGGCGTGCCGCTGGAGGTGTCGCCGCTGATTATCGCCATCATGGCTGACGCTCAACGCCGATATGGCGCGCGTGCGCAGTCCGATCGCATCATCGAGCGGCTTGAACAGGCTACGGGTCTGAGCATTCTTGCAGACGGCTTTCCGCGCGAACTGATCGACGACGAACCCGAGGAAGAAGGTTACGAAGTCATCCGCCCGCAGCCGGCCAGCGGTTGACCACGGATCAGACCGGAACGCCCCATTCGGGTGGCGCCGGCGCGTGCTGCGATGCGGAGCCGTGATGCATGGCATGAAATGCGCGCCCGAAAGCCCGGTCAGGCCTGCCTCAACCAGCCGATGCCCGATGTGGAAGCGGCGTCACCGAGGCGGAAACCACCTGGAGAACGCCCGGCATCTGTTCAGAACAACCAGGCCGCATTTCTCGCGGCTTTTGTGCGTCGACCACCATCCGCCCTGGCCATCTGCGGCTGTTCACCGGGCGCAACGCGGCATTTCAGGGTGACGTGGCGCCATCGCGGGTTGCCGTGGGGCTGGCTGTGGCCTATCCAATCTGAACCAAATAAAGAACCAACGCGATGGATGGAGGGGACAGTTGGCGCAGGATACTTTGGATGAACTGATGCGCAGAACCGAGGGCGAAGAGCGCCTGCGCAGGGAAATCGAGCGGCGCCTGACCGAAGGCGAGTGGCCCCCGCAGACCCGCTTGCCCACAGAAAGGGCGCTGGTCGAGGCCTTTGGCATCGGCCGGGCGCGGGTGCGCCGCATTCTGGAGGAGTTCGAGCGCAGCGGCCGGATTGTCCGCACTGTCGGGCGTGGGACCTTTGTCGCCAACCCGCCAAGTCACAATGCCGCCACGGGTGGTGTTGATTTGGGCGCCGCCATGGAAGAGGTCAGCCCGGAAGACCTGATGGAGGCCCGCCTGTTGATCGAGCCGAACCTGGTGGCCCTGGCTGTTCGCCGGGCAAGTCCAAGCGAAATCATTCATTTAAGAGATCTTGTCGCCCGCGGTGACAAGGTCGAAAGCATGGTCGAGTTCGAGGAGGTCGATCACGCTTTCCACACCTTTCTGTCTGCCATGGCGCGCAATGCGTTTCTTGCCGGCGTGCTGGAGAACATTCAAAGGCTGCGACGCTCTCCTGCCTGGGGTGGACTGCGCCGGCGCGGGCTGACAGAGGACCGCCAGCGCCGCTATCAAGAGCAACACGCGGCGATTGTCGACGCAATCGAGGCGCGCGACCAGAATGCCGCCTGCGCGCTGATGCGCCAGCATCTTGAGGAGGTGCGCAGCAATCTGTGGCTCTGACTGCAGCCGACCGCTGCCTGATCAATGTGCGCCAACCAGCCCCTGGCGCGAAGTGGTGCAGAAATTACTTGCCCGATCAAAACCAATGTGCCAGCATGGTTGATATTAGTTCGCTTTGGTGAGTAGTGGATCGCTGATACGGCGCATCATATGCCGTCAGCCAGGCAGGTACCGCGTGCACCATCCGGTGCGGGCGGGCAGGACGGGGGCGGTATGGGAACGCGCGTGGAAGTCTTGGGCTGGATGGGGGTTGCTTCGACCAGCCACTGGCTAAGCAGTCAGACCGCGCTTGCCATGCTGGAGCGAGGCGGCAACGCGTTTGACGCGGCGGTGGCCGCGGGTCTGGTGATGCAGGTGGTTCAACCGCATCTGAACGGGCCGGCAGGCGACGTTGCCATTCTGGTGCATGACGGTGCCAGCGGCACAGTGGCCTCGATCTGCGGGCAAGGGCCCGCACCCGCAGGACTGAACATTGCGGCGATCCGCGCGCTGGGGCTGGACATGATCCCCGGCACCGGGCTTTTGCCGGCGGTCGTACCCGGTGCGTTTGATGCCTGGATGATGCTTTTGCTGGAAAAGGGCACCATCGATCTTGCCGAGGCGTTGGCCCCGGCCATCCTGTATGCCACACGCGGCATCCCGGTCGATCCGCGGCTGCACGAGACATTGAGTGCGGCAGTGCCGGTCTTTGCAAAGTACTGGCCCGCATCGGGGGCAGCCTTTCTGAACCCCGATGGCACGGCGCCGGCGGTTGGCGCGCTGTTCGCCAACCCCACGCTGGCCGCAACCTGGACCCGTCTGCTGCGCGAGGCGCAGGCGTGCAGCCCTGACCGCGACGCGCAGATCGAGGCCGCGCGCGCAATCTGGTCGGATGGATTCATCGCCGGGGCGATCGACTCGTTCTGCGGCAGCGCCCACGCCATGGATATTTCCGGCGCCGAGCACGGCGCCAAGCTGCGCGGGTCCGACATGTCGCAATGGCGCGCAAGCTGGGAACCTGTGGTCAGCCTGCCCTATGCCGGGGGCATGGTCTACAAATGCGGGGGCTGGACACAGGGGCCTGCGTTGCTGCAGGCGCTTGCCATGCTGCCGCCAGATCAGATGGCGGCGATGGAACCGGCAGGCGCGGCTTTCATTCATCAGGTCACCGAAGCGGTAAAACTGGCGCTGGCAGACAGAGACAGCCACTACGGCGAAAGTCCGGTCTTGACGCCAAGGGAGCGCGCCGTGCTCATGGCGCAGCTTCTTTCACCAGACTATGCCGCACAAAGGGCTTGTCTGATCGGTGCGAATGCCAGTTCCGAATTCCGGCCCGGCGCGGTGCCGGGACAGGACTGGCGGCCTGATTTCGCCTCGGCCTGCCTGCGCCAACGCGATGCGGGCATTCTGGCGGCCTATGGCGGGGGCGAACCTACGGTGCGCGCCATGCCGGAAAGCCCCGCTGGCGGGGACATGGCCAACGAGGCTGACGCGCTTGCCTATCGTGTGCGGGCGGTGGGCGACACCAGTTGCCTGTCGGTGGCCGATGCGCAGGGCAATGTCGTGTCGGCCACACCATCGGGCGGCTGGCTGCAGTCGTCGCCGGTGATTGCAGAGCTTGGTTTTCCCCTGGGAACAAGAGCGCAGATGATGTGGCTGGAGGCAGCGTCGCCCTCGGGCCTTGCGCCGGGTACGCGCCCGCGCACCACGTTGACGCCGACACTGGCAACCCGGCCTGATGGGCGCGTCACGGCGTTGGGCACGCCGGGCGGCGACCAGCAGGAACAGTGGCAGGCGGCCTTTCTGATCCGCCACATGGTGCAGGGGCTTTCCCTGCAGGACGCGATCGACGCGCCCGGCTTTCACACCAATCAGGTGATCAATTCCTTCTATCCCCGCGGCGCGATCCGCGATTCGCTGGTCGTCGAAGACAGGCTGGCGCCGGGCGTTGTCGAAGCGTTGCGCGAACGTGGGCACAAGGTCACCCTTGCCGGCCCCTGGGCCGAGGGGCGGCTTTGCGCGCTGGAGGCCCGGGCGGGCGGCACACTGCGCGCCGCCGCAACATGCAGAGGAGGGCAGAGCCTTGCCATCGGACGTTGAATTGCGCGGCGTCCGTTCCGGGCCCGCAGGCAACACGGCTTCAGATGCTCAGATCGACGCGAAAACGCGCGTGGCGCGGGCCATCCTGAGAACGCTTGACACCGTGATCGGCGCGGTCGCCGTTGCCGCGTTGGTGGCGCTGGTCTGCATCGTCTTCGTCAATGTGGTGGGCCGCTATGGCTTTGGCCGGTCACTCATGTGGTCGCTGGAAGCCGCGCGCTGGCTTTTCATCGCCATCATCATGCTGGGTGTGCCGCTGGCACATCGGCTGCGCATGCATCTGAAGCTGTCGGTTCTGGTGGACATGCTGCCTGCGCCGGGGCGCCTGGCGGCAGAACTGCTGGCCAATGTGATCGTCGCCTGGACCACGATCCTGCTGTTGTTCGGGGGGCTGACGCTGATACAGACCATGGGCGGGGTGAATGTATCGCTTGGCCTGCCGCAGTGGGCGCGGGTGATCCCGGTGCCGATCGCCTGCGGCCTGGCGCTGGTCTACATGGCGTTGCAGGGGCTGGACGAGGGGCGCAACCCCTTCATGGGGATCGTGTCGATTGCCCTTGCCGCCTTGTTCTACATGTTCGGGCAGGACGTGCTGTCAGGGCTGCTGCAGGGCGTGAACCCGGCGGGGCTGATGGCGCTGGCCTTTGCTGCGGCGATGCTGATCGGCACACCCGTGGCCTTTGCCATGCTGTTCTCGGCTTTTCTGGCCAATCTTGCGGGCGGCATGCTGCCCGATGCCGCCGTGGTGCAGAATCTGGTGAACGGGGCCAGCAAGTTTCTGATGCTGGCAATCCCTTTCTTCATTCTTGCCGGTGCGCTGATGAATGCGGGCGGGCTGACAACAAAGCTGATCGATTTTGCCTATGCGCTGGTGGGGCATATGCGCGGCGGACTGGCACAGGTGAATGTTGTGTCGTCAGGGCTGTATGCGGGCATATCCGGGTCCAGCTATTCGGACGCGGCGCTGGGCGCCAAGCTGCTGGTGCCGCAAATGGTGCGGCATGGCTATTCCAAGCCCTTTGCCTGTGCGGTGACTGCCGCCTCGGCCACGCTGCCGAATGTCATTCCACCCTCTATCGCGTTGTTGCTGGTGGCGGCGGCGGGCAATATCTCGGTCGGCGCATTGTGGATTGCAGGGATTGTGCCGGGCTTGCTGATGGCCGGCTTCCTGATGGCCCTGATCTGGGGCATTTCGGTGCGCCGGGGCTATGGCGCGGGGGCAGCGCGCGTTGGCTGGGCGCTGCGTGGCCGTGCCTTTCTGACTGCCGCACCCGTGCTGTCCCTGGCGCTACTGATCATCGTGGGTATCCGCTTTGGTGTCGTCACGCCGACCGAAGCAGGTGTGCTGGCGGTGGTTTATGCCTTTTTCCTGGGCACGGTGGTCTATCGCGCCTGGGGCGTGAAATCACTTTACGAATCCGTGCGTACCGCCGCGGTCGAGGCGGCGCTGGTGGGTTTCCTGATCGGTGCGGCCTCGCCCTTTGCCTTTGTGCTGATCGCCGAACAGGTGCCGCAGACCTTTGCCCGCGTCCTGCCCGAAGTTGCGGGCAACCTGCTACTGACGCTGATCCTGATCAACATCATCCTGCTGATTTTCGGGCTGGTGCTGGATATCGGCGCGGCGATCCTGATCCTGACGCCGCTGTTGCTGCCATCCATGGTGGCTCTGGGAATAGACCCGGTGCATTTCGGAATCATCGTTGTGGTGAACCTGATGTTGGGCGGGCTGACACCGCCCGTGGGAATGCTGGCCTTCATCACATCGAATGTGACCGGCACTCCGGTGCATCTGGTTTTCCGGAACATCCTGCCATTCCTTGGCGCGCTTCTGGTGGCGCTGGGGCTGATCACCGCGCTGCCGGGCATCTCGCTTGGCCTGGGGCGGCTGATCGACGCGCTGTAGGCGTGCTGACGAACCAAGAACGACGCAACGATCAAACAGGGAGATAGCAAATGATGTTCAAGGCAGACAAACAGACTGTTGGACGGAGCCTGACAACCAGCGCTGCCGCGTTGGCCTTGGTTCTGATTGGCGCCAACGATGCCGAGGCGCAGCGGCGCATGACCGTGACCTCTCTTTACGCGCAGGACAAGCCGCAGACGCAGGTCTGGGTGCGTTTTCAGGAACTGCTTGAAGAGCGCCTGCCGGGGGCGTTCAACATGCGCATCGTCACCGATGGCGCCATGGGCGGCGAGCAGGACGAGGCAGAAGGTATCCTGCTGGGCTCGATCAACTGTTCGCTGTCGACCATTGCCAACCTGACCACCTGGGTGCCCGAAGGCTCGGTCTTTGACATGCCCTTCATCTTTCGTGATCAGGATCATATCGATGCGGTCATGCGCGGGCCGGTCGGACAGGACATGATCGGCCTGTATCGCGAGCAGGGCTTTACCGTGTTCGACTTCATCACCTACGGCGCCCGGCAGTTGCTTTCGAAAAGCCCCATCGACACGCCGGATCAGGTCAGGGGCCTGACCATGCGGGTCTTGCCGGCGCAACTGCATGTCGATCTGTGGGCAAGCCTGGGTGCCAACCCCACCGCCGTGCCGATCACCGAGGCCTACAGCGCACTTGAAACCGGCGTCGTTGACATGATGGACATGACGAAATCAGGCTATCACGCGCTGCGCCTTTACGAGGTCGCGCCCTATATCACCGAAACCAATCACATCTATGCGCTGGGCGTGATCTATTGCGGCAACAACTTCATCGACACCCTGAGCGAGGAAGAACTGGAAGTCTTCCGCGAAATCGCCCCCCTTGCGGCGGCACATTTCAACGAGCTGGCAGAGCTTGAACAGGACCAGTCGCTGAGAACTGCGGTTGAAAACGGTGCAACCGTGGTCGAGGTGGACACGGCCGTCTGGCAAGAGGTCATGGCGCCGTTCTGGGAATCCTATGCCGATGCGGTGGGCGGTCTGGATCGCATCATGTCAATCGTCGAGACAGAATGATCTGACCGGTCGATATCGGCGTGGCGGCCCATGTCACCCCGATCGGGCGCAGCGACCTGCGCCCGTTTCCCCCAGACAGTTTTGCGATCAGGCGCGGCACCATACGGAACGTGGCTACCTTGACCGCACTGACAGCCCCATGACCGAGCCATGCCTGGAAACACAAAGGAGAGAAGCGTGAAAGAGAAGTTTCAGATGTTCGACCTGCCCGAAGAATTCCCTGAAGAGGACTTTCTGCGCGACGGGCCGATGCGCCACGAGATTACCGTGATGATGGTAGAGGCGCTGAACCGGCAGGGATACCCTGACCTGACAGCCGAAACGATCTGGACACGGGCCGAGCATCGTGACGTGGCGATCGAAATTCTGGAAGATTGCCGGCCAATGCCCATCGTGCTGGAACTGATCGACGACCTGCGCGCTGGGCGCAGGGGCTGAAGGGCCGCCACGGTGAGCTTTGATTTTCAGCACAACACCGCGCGCATTCTCTGCAGCGTCGGCGCGCTGGGGCGTCTGGCAGAGGTTGTGGCGGGCACCGAGGTGGTGTTTCTGGTGCTGGACCCGGCGTTTGCCGGCGGCAAGGTCGAGGCGCTGGCCCGCGCCGGGCTGGGCACGGTCAGGGTCGTGCTGCATGTCACGCCTGATCACGAACCGACGGCCGACAGTGTAATCGCCTGCGCGCGTGCGCTGGACAGCAGCGGTGCCGGGGCGGTGGTGGCACTGGGTGGCGGCTCGGTACTGGATACGGCCAAGGCGGCGCGCGGGTTGGCGGCCAATCCCGGCCCGCTGGCCGAATTGCTGGGCCCCGGGCGCGAGTCGATGGCGCGGCATCCGTCACGCTTTGTTGCCGTGCCCAGCACGGCCGGCACCGGCAGCGAGGTGTCGGATTCAGCGATCATCGATGTCCCGGGTACGATCTACAAGGCGGTGATGCGCGCACCCCATCTGGCGCCTGCCGTTGCCGTGCTGGATGCCATGATCTCGGTTTCCGCGCCGGCCTCGGTCACTGCCGCATCGGGCTATGACGCCATGACCCATGCCATCGAGGCATGTACCTCGCGCGCATCCTCTCCCATGACAGAGCCGCTGGCAATCGATGCGGTGGCGACTCTGGCGCGGGACCTGCCGCGTGTCATGGCCAGTCCGGATGACCTGATCGCGCGCGAGAATTGCCTGGTCGCCTCGACCCAGGCGGGCATTGCCTTCAACTCTGCGCATCTGGGGCTGGCGCATGCCGTGGCTGGCGCGCTGGGCGCGCTGCATCATGTGCCGCATGGTCTGGCCAATGCCATTGCATTGCCCTGGACCATGGCCTTCAACGCCGGGCATTATGGCGCCAGGCGCGAGGCGCAGCTGGCGGCTGCGCTGGGCGCGCCCAGCGTGACCGAAGGGTTGGCGCAGTTGCGCGCACAGTTGGGGCTGGACCGGGGTCTGGATGATTTCCTACCCGATGCCGCCGCCCGCGACCGTCTGGCCGAGGCGGCCATGACATCTGGTCAGATCCACATGAACCCGCGTCTGGCCAGCCTTACCGACATGCGCGCCCTGATCGAGGCGATGCGGCAGCCGCTGTCGGGCAGGCTGCCGGTCTGGCCTCAGGGACCGGCTTGAACCCCGAAAGGGCCCCTGTACAGGAGATGAACGATGCGAAAACTCAACCCGGATACCATTGCCCCGCCCATCGGCGCCTATACCCAGGCAATCCTGCTGCCTCCGAACGCGAAAGTGCTGCAGATTTCGGGCCAGGTGGGCATTGACCGGGCAGGTGTGGTGCCCCGGGGCGTAACCGCACAGGCAGAGGCGATCTTCGACAATATCCAGGCCATCCTGGCCGCCGCCGACATGGGGCCGGAAGACCTGATCAAGCTGACTGCCTATCTGGTAGAGCCCGATGACCTGCCCGCCTATGGTGCGGTCCGCGCAGCCCGGCTTGGCGATCTGCGCCCTTGTTCCACGCTGGTTTTCGTGAAGGCGTTGGTGCGCCCTGACCTGGTGGTCGAGGTCGAGGCAATTGCGGCCCGGGCATAACTGCCCCAAGCTGCCATCGATATGGTCCGTATTGGCCTGAAATGGGCATTCCAGCATTGAAAAGGCGCGCCCCCGGCGGCGCGCCTGCTTTATCGGGCGGCTCTGTTGGTCGGACTAGACCAGGCTGACCGCGTTCTTGCCCTCGATTTCGGGGATTTCGGGGATTGGCACGCCATAGGGTTCGACATCTTCGCGGATCTCCTGCAGTGCCTTCACGATGATGCCCACCTCTTCGTCGGGGTGGGTGGCGCCAAGGTGGTATTCTGCTGCCAATGAGCGCGCCCGCGCCGCGCGCTTGCGTTCATCCTTGGGCAGATTGACCACGGCATAAACGCCATTCAACAAGCTGCCGCGCAGCTTTTTCGAGAATTTCTCGCCCAGCATGACCTTCTCCTCGGTAGAAAGCTGTTCGAAAAAGCGCTTCATCAGGATGCGGCCGAACTGGATGTGCCGCGCCTCGTCGCGCAGGATCAATTCGCAGGCCTTGCGGATCGGTTTGGGTTTGGCGTTCTTGTAACGCGCGGTCAGAAGCTCGCCTGACAGCTGCTCGAACAGCGTGTTGACCGCCATCCCGCCATAGAATGACATCGAACGTTCGTCTTTTTCGTCATGGAACTTGGGGATGACCATCTTGAAATAGTCGCTGCGTGGCATCGGCTGATAGCCGCCCAGCGCCTCGGCGATGCGCCAGGATGCCTCGTGATGGCGCAATTCCTCGAAGATGAAGTTGACGACGTGCTGTTTGACCTCAAAGGGCAGATGCTCGAAAACCGCCTGGCGATAGCGCTCGGCGCCATAGGGTGTGGCGCCGTGCTCCATCCAGGCGCGCAAACTCCACCATTCTGCACCAGATTCGCGCACCTCTTGCGGTAAGGTCTTGGCGAACTCCTTCAGTTCGTCCCAGTCGATGGCGCGGTCAGCATCCCAGTGCAGATCGCGCGCTTGCACGCAAAGATGCCATATATCAGGGTATTCCAGTTCTGCCAGCACCGGATAGGGGTTGGGGTTCTGGACTGTTTCTTCAAGCATCGAGGCATCCATGGTGCCGCTCCCTCTCTGTTGACCAATCATGGCAAGCGTAGTAAAAATTACTATAGTAGTCTAGACTTTTTGCTGAAATTGGGCTGGAATCTTGTATAATGGTTGGAAATGGTAATTTCCCATCTCTTGATGCGGGCCGGGTTCAGGTGCATGCCCGTGCACCGCATCAACAGGGTTCGGCTGTGCCGCAGCCTGATGGCGCTGCCAGGGTCGACCGCGACCAGCCTTTGCCGCTTTTCCTGCAGATACGCCGTCATTTGCTGACGCTGATCGGCGAATGGCCTGATCCGGCGCGGCGGTTTCATACCGAAGCAGAGCTTGCCGCGATGTTCGGTGTGACCAAGGCGACAGTGCGCCACGCCCTGTCAGAACTTGCCGAAAGCGGGCTGATCCGGCGCCGGCGCGGGGCCGGCACGTATGTGGCCCGCCGGCCCCATGTCGAAAAGCTTGATGCCGGGTTGGACATTGACCGGCAGTATGCAGCGCGTTGGGGGCAGGGCCCGGCGGTGACAGTGCTTGGCTTTGTCACGCGCCCGCCGACCCCGGCTGAATCGCGCGGGCTTGACCTGGCGCCGGCAGCGCAGGTGCTGGCGATACGCCGCCTGCGTGCGCTGGCGCATGTTCCCCTGGCCATAGACGAACGCGTAATCGAGGCAACGCTGGCCCGGCGCGCAGGCTTTACCGAGGCGAACGCCGCGCTGCCTATCGTCGATCGGCTGCGCAGCCATCTGGGTCTTGGGCGGGCCGCCTGGGAAATCAGCGCCCGGCGCGCCGGCAAGGTGGATGCAGCCTTGCTGCAGATTGCCCCGGACGACCCTTTGCTGGTGCGTGCCATCACGTATTTCAACCATGACGACAAGCCCGTGATGCTTGGCGAAACGCGTCACCGCAGCGATCTGGTGCGCTGTGGGGTGGAGCTGGACCTGTCGCCGCGATCGGGGGATCGGCCCTGCGATGTCCGCGCGCGGGCATCAGGGTGTGACCCTGCGGCTGCGCCGGACGCCCCCTTGGGCGGTCATGCGCATGACTGGTCCGGCGACTGGCCAGGCGAGGCTGTCAACTGGCCGGGTTTCGGGGCGACACCGGCTGCAGGCGGCAAGTGACGTCTGAGAGGCATGATCAACAGCGGAGGCGCGGGTGGAAGCGTTTGATTACATAGTGGCAGGCGGCGGCTCTGCGGGCTGTGTCGTGGCCTCGCGGTTGTCGGAAAACCCCGCCAACCGCGTCCTGCTGATCGAGGCCGGCCGGAGGGACGTCAGCCCCTGGATTCACATTCCCGCGACGTTCTTCAAGGTCAATCGCGGCGGCCGCGATGTCCACATGTACCGCGGCGAGCCACAACCCGAACTGGGCGGGCGGGCGTTCGTCATTCCGCAGGGCTGGGTGTTGGGCGGCGGCTCGTCGATCAATGCCATGCTATATGTGCGTGGCGAGGCCGAGGATTATGACACCTGGGCGCAGATGGGCGCGCGCGGCTGGTCCTGGGAAGATGTGTTACCCGTCTTTCGCAGCCTCGAGGACAATCGCGCGATCAAGGACGAGTTTCACGGCCAGGGCGGCCCGCTGACAGTCTCGGCGGCGCGTTTTCACCACCCGCTGAGCCGCGCGTTTCTGCAGGCGGCCCAGCAGGTGGGGCTGACGCTGAACCCTGATTTCAACGGCGCGCGCCAGGAGGGGATGGGTTTCTATCAAACCACGACCCGAGATGCCCGTCGTTGCTCGGCGGCGGTTGCGTTTCTGCGCCCGGCGCTGAAGCGGCCCAACCTTGCGCTGATGACCGGTGCGCGAGTGGCTCGTGTGTTGGTGCAGGATGGTCGCGCCGTTGGTGTGGAACTGCTGGATGGTCGGCGTATCGCCGCGCGGGCCGAGGTGGTGCTGTCGGCGGGTGCGCTGGCCTCTCCCGCCATTCTGATGCGGTCCGGCATTGGCCGGGCCGAGGCCTTGTGCGAACAAGGGATCGACGTCGTGGCCGATCTGCCGGGCGTTGGCGAAAACCTGCAGGATCATGTCGCCGTGCCGATCGAGGCGCGGTTGAAGGCACCGGTGTCGATTTTTGGCCAGGACAAAGGGCTGAAGGGCGCGCGGCACCTGTCAGAGTATCTGCTGTTCCGGTCAGGGTTGATGACCTCGAACATCCTTGAATGCGGTGGCTTCGTGGATACCGCTGGCACCGGACGGCCGGATGTGCAGTTTCACTTCATGCCCGGCCACTCTACCGGGCCGGGCGGCAAGCCCGAACCGGGGCATGGCATCAGTTTTTCGGCCTGCGTGCTGCGTCCGCGGTCGCGCGGGCGGGTAAGCCTGCGCAGCGCCGACCCGAACACGCCGATCCGCCTGGAAGCGAATGTACTGACCGACCCCGAGGATATGGCGACTACCCTGCGTGGCCTGCGCCAGGGCCTGCGCATTCTGGAAGCCCCCGCATTGGCGGCCCATGTCGCAGAACGCTTTGTGCCTGCACCCGGCCCGCTGGACGATGATGCCTTGCGCGCCCATGTGGCGGATTGGGCAAAGACGGTGTTTCACCCGGTGGGCACCGCGCGGATGGGCCCAGACGGCGACACCGGCGCGGTCGTGGACCCGCAACTGCGGGTGCGGGGGGTAAGGGCGCTGCGGGTGGTGGATGCCTCGGTCATGCCGACCATTCCCTCGGGCAACACCAACGCGCCGACGATGATGGTTGCCGAACGTGCTGCCCGGTTCATTCTGGCCGAGGCCCAGGGTGGTGGCGGTGAAGAATAGCGCGTGTCAGCCGGCAACCCGCTGAATCGCGCCATGCGGCGGGCAAATCAACGCGCGTCACGGCTTTCCCGGTCGTGCTCGAGTTCGGCTTTCAGCCAATGCGTGAACAGGCGCGCGGCCGACTTTTCGCGCTGCGGGGCGATTGGGCGCAGGATGTAATGTGCCATACGTGCCGGTCGGTCTGGCATGTGAAGATCGCAAACCCGGCTGGTTGAAAGATAGGGCATCGCCAGACTTCTGAAGACAATTGCATTGCCGATGCCAGCGGCAACCAGCTCCAGCGCGATTAACGCGCTGTCAACCCGGATGATCTGCTCGCGCCGTGGCGGTGGCAGGCCTGCGCCTGCAAACAGCAATGTCCAGGCGTCGTCGACCTCCATGATCTCGATCAGCGTTTCGGTGTGCAGATCGGTCACTGCGGCGGGCGCGCGGCCCGGGCTGCCGACTGCAATCAGCGGTCCGTCGTCGATGGGCTCTGCCGTAAAACCGGGCCAGTTTCCGGTGCCGAACCGCACTTCGACATCCACGTCCTCGGCCGGTACCGCGCTGCCCCAGATCGACGAATAAAGGCGCAGCGGAATACGCGGATAAGCCGACCTGAACGCGGCAAGGCGCGGCGCAAGCCACAGCGCGGCAAAGCTGGGGTGCGTGCGAATGACCAGTGACGCCTCGCCCCGCATGCCGAACAAGCCGTCGGTGGCCGTCGCAATCTCGTCAAAGGCGCGCTGAACCGATGGCAGATAAGCCCGGCCAAGATCTGTCAGCAAGACCCCATGCGCCTGCCGTTCGAACAGTGACACCCCCAGGTGCTGTTCAAGACAGCGAATCTGATAGCTGACAGCCGCCTGGCTGAGTCCCAGTGCATGGGCGGCCGCGGTAAAGCTGCCCAGCCGCGCCGCCGCCTCGAACCCGCGCAGCCAACCCAGTGGCGGCAACTGGCCCTCGCGCAGGCTTTGCTGCGCGCCGGGGTCCGGCACGGTCCGGTCGTGCTGCGGTCGTTTCTTCATGCGCATCAGCCCATCAATAAACTTGGGTCTCAGGCCACAAAACCTTCGCTTGTTTTATAGCATTGCTTGGCCGACCCTGCATACAGGCAAGCGATATACTGGCGGAGTGAACGAAATGGGCAACGCACATGTGGCGGCGCTGCGAGAACAGGGATACGCCGTGATCCGGGGTTTCCTGTCGCCCGAGGAAGTTGACGAGGTTCGGCGCGCGACTGACGAGATCTATGAAGAAGGGCTCAGGCACCACGCAACCTACCGGCACAAGAACCTGCTGTTCGAGGTGATCGAGGACCCGGCGATCGGCAAGCGGGCCGTGCCGCAGGCGCACTGGTTTTCCTGGATCAACGCCACGATGGAACGTCAGCGGCGCAGCGACAAGATGTTCGATGTCCTGGCACCCCTGCTTGGCCCTGACATCAAACAGATATCGAACCAGGTGCACTGGAAGCTGCCGGGCGGCAAGTTCACCTTTTACCGCATGCATCAGGATGTCCGCTTTCGGACGCGGCCAGAAAAATTCGCCAATCTGGATAGCCATCATGTCACGGCCGGCCTTGCGCTGAACCGCCAGGGGGCCGCCCAGGGTGCGCTGAAGGTTGTGCCACGCACCCATCGGCGTGGCTATCTTGGCCTGTCCGAGGATGCCGGCATCATGGTGGGCAACGTGGAACAGGGCGACGAGTTGCGCGCGGTCGGTATCGACCCGTCCGAGGTGGTTCAGCTTGAGCTGGAGGCCGGTGATCTGGTGTTGTGGACATTGTTCACGGTGCACGGCTCTGGCCCGAACCTGTCGCAGGATCCGCGCATTCTGCTGATCAACAGCTATGTGCGCGCCGAGGATTCGCCTGACCGCGGGGAATGGGCGTTTCGCGATGGGCGTTCCATCCCGCTGGGTGATGCGCCCGAGATCTGCAAATACGAGGAACTGCACGAACAGCCCGGCCCATTCTATCTGGATGACGACTGGACCAACGAAACGCAAAAGCGGGGTACAGGATGATCACCGGGCTGGCGGCGCATTTCAGACATGAAGGCGCGCATAACCGACTGATCTGCCCCTGCGCCGCGCACCCGGCTTCATGCGGGTGCGCGGCGTTGGCGCGTGGGCGGGCCGCAAGCAATGCATTGGAACGCGGCGAACCGGTTGGCCCCTCAAACGACCCAAAACACTGACACGCCAAGACTGCGATACAAGAACAGGAAGTGGCGCAAACACAGGGAGATGTCGATGAGATACCAAAGACCCACCGGGCGCGCGGTGCATCCCGCCGCAGAGATCTATGCACGCGAATGCCGCGATGGCCTGCTTGGGCGGCGCGAGTTCCTGACCCGGGCCACTGCGCTGGGCGTGATGGCACCGGCGGCCTATGGCCTTATCGGCCTTGCCGCGCCCGTGGCGCGTGCCGACACCCCCAGGCGGGGCGGAACCCTGCGCATGCGCATGGACATCAGGGCACAGCGCGACCCGCGCAGCTGGGACTGGACGCAGCTTGCCGATGTCTGTCGCGGCTGGCTGGAATACCTTGTCCAGTTCGAGCGCGACGGCACGATCACACCGGTCCTGCTGGAAGACTGGGAAGCGAATGACGAGGCCACCGTCTGGACACTGCATATCCGTCAGGGCGTCACCTGGAACAATGGCGACCCCTTTACCGCAGAGCACGTCAAGCACAACATCGAACGCTGGACCGACGCCTCGTTCGAGGGCAACTCGATGGCCGGACGGATGAGCGCGCTGGCTGAAGATGGCAAGCTGCGCGACGACGCTGTCGAGATCTTGGATGACCATACGCTCAGGCTGCACCTGTCACGGCCCGACATCGCCATCATCGTCAACATGACCGACTACCCGGCAGCGGTGGTGCATCCTTCCTTCACCGGGGATGACCCGGTTGCCAACCCCATCGGTACCGGGCCCTACCGCCCCGTCAGCCATGAAACCGGCCTGGGCGCGGTGATCGAGCGCAACCCGGATCATGTATGGTGGAACGAAGGCAACGGCGCCTGGCTTGACCGGATCGAATTTGTCGATCTGGGCACCGATCCCGCGGCCTGGCTGGCAGCGGCAGAAAGCGGCGAGATCGAGATCACCTACCAGACCACCGGCGACTATATCGAGTCGTTCGAGGCCATCGGCATGCCGTCGTCCGAGGTGGTCACCGCGGGCACCATCGCCGTGCGTTTCAATCAGGGCCAGGCGCCCTATGACCGGGTCGAGGTGCGCCGCGCGCTGCAGATGGCCGTTGACAACGAAACGGTGCTGGAACTGGGTTACAACAACCTGGGCGCCGTGGCCGAGAACCACCATGTTGCCCCGATTCATCCGGAATATGCCGACATGGACCCGCCCGAGTTCAACCCTGAACAGGCCGCCGAAATGATCGCCCAGGCCGGGCTGGCAGAGCACGAATTCGAACTGATCTCGATCGATGACGACTGGCAGGCCGCAACCTGCGACAACGTCGCCGCCCAGATCCGCGCCGCCGGCCTGAATATCCGCCGCACTATCCTGCCGGGCGCAACCTATTGGAACGGCTGGCTGAATTATCCTTTCTCGGCCACCGAATGGAACATGCGCCCGCTGGGCGTTCAGGTGCTCAACCTGGCGTATCGTTCTGGTGTTGCCTGGAACGAGACGGGATATGCCAATCCCGCCTTTGACGCGGCGCTGGACAGGGCAAACGGCATCCCCGATGCCGACGCGCGCCGCGCGGTCATGCGAGAGTTGCAGGCAATGCTGCGCGAGGACGGCGTGCTTATCCAGCCCTACTGGCGCGCGCTCTATCGCAATGCGCGGCCAAACATCCATAACGCCGAGATGCACCCCACATATGAAGTGCGCTATCAATACTATTGGAAGTCGTAGTCTGCATGGGCGGCGCCAAGGTGCCGCCCCCTTGCGAAACTGGTTGTGCCAGTCAACCCTGGCAACTCATGTGCGGCATGACACAGGGTCAGGAAGGCGGATGAGTGCCCGGAACGCACCGGATCATCCCCATGGTGTCAGAAACGCAGGTCGAAATGCCGGGTCAGACCGATCCTGGCTGTCACCTGGTTGCGGTTGCCTTGCCGAACAATCGGCGAGTCGCCCGTATCGCCGCGCAAACGGTCAAAACGCACCGAGCCGGTGATGCCCCAGTTGGCGCTCAGCGGATGATAGGCGCCCAACTCGACGCCGATGGCATGCACGCCGCCGCCGGGTCTGTACGCCGCAAGACCCGATGCTGCCGACTCCGCCGGGGTAACGCCGAAATAGGTGCGTGCGAAACGGGCGTTGCCGAACTCGGCACGCGGACCGCCGTGCAGGATCAGCCCGTTCTGGCCACGGTACAGGGCGTTCGCGCCAATCTCGCCCGCGAATGCCCTGTGCCCCAGAACGCCATAGCGCAGATCACCGTAGACCTGCCAGAATTCTGCTGTGTGCTGCAGCCCCAGGCCAAGCTCCAGCGAGGTTCTGACATCATTCAGACCTGCAAGCTCATTGGTTCCGGAGCGCCGGGGGATGTACCGAAACGCGCCGCGCAGGCCTGTGCCCATGGCGAAATGTCTTGGTCCGTCCGGGTCTCCCAGCCGAATGGGGCCAAGCTGCAAACTGTTGAAACCAAAGCTGCCATTTGGCGAGACGCGATAGGAATCCGAGCCAAAGTAACTGGGTGCCACGGCTGCGCCCCCGGTCAGGGAAAACGCCAACACCCGGTTCTGCGCCTGAACGGGTTGAACCATCAGGGCGGCAGAACAGATCGCCGCGGCAATAGCAGTACGCAAGGTATGCATGCTTGAATTTCCTTCGCTAATCCGTGTCTTGCCAGGATAGAGATAGCGTCGACCTGGCGTAGGCGCCACCTGTTTCCACATGGCGCTCTCCTACACCGGCGGGTGCTTGCTGTCTTGCGGTATCGACAGCCAACCGAAAGAATTGATGGAAAAGACATCGCCGAATGTCTGGGGCATGCGGATGGTCCGGAAAACCGGCATGGGGACGATTTTCTGCCTGCGGCCATGAACGATCATAGCGGCAGAAAGTGATGCGAGACGATGAACACGACGAGCCCCAGCATGGCGGCATAGGCCAGAACGGGGAACAGGGTGCGCGCCAGTACCTCGCCATCCCGCCCGGAAAGGCCGACAGTTGCTGCTCCTGCAATGATGTTGTGGGGGGCGATGGCATTGCCGATGGCGGCCCCGGCCCCTTGCGCCGCGGCCATCAGCACCACCGACAGATCAAGGGCGCGTCCCGTGGCGGCCTGGAAATCGGTGAACAGGATGTTCGAGGCCGTGGCAGAGCCGCTGACAAAGGTGCCCAGCACCCCGATGAATGGCGACAGCAGCGGCCAGAACGCCCCGGCCTGCGCCGCCGCATTGGCAAGCTGGGCGATCAGGCCGCCGTGAACCATCAACCGGGCCAGGGCAAGCATCACCAGCAGGGCCAATGCCACCGGGGCAAGCCTGCGCAGCGCGGCGCCAAGCGCGGGGCCCAGCAACGCCCCGCGCCCGGTCAGCAATGCCGCCATGGCCAGCCCTGCGGCCAGCAATGTGCCGGGATGATAGAACGGCGCCATGCCACCGGCAAAGCCGGACCACTGCCACCCCAGCCACAGGGCCGACAGCATGTCCTGCACAGGCGGCACCAGACGCGTCAGCAAGACCAGTGCAACAATCAGCAGATAGGGCGCCAGATCGGCCAGACGCCAGGGCGCGGTGTCGGTCCGGGGCAGATGCCGCGAACGCATGATCGCGGCAAAGACCGCGCCACCGATCAGCGCGCCCCCCAGCGTGGGCAGTTCCGGCCCCGCCAGCCAGGCAAGCAGCAGCGCAGGGGTCAGAAAACACACCGCCGCCAGCAGGGCAATGCCTGCGCGTTTGCGCGTCAAGGGCGCATCAGAGGCCAGGCGCATCACGCAAAGCGACAACAGACAGACGGGCAGGGCATGCAGCCCCATCGTCAACGCTGCCAACGGCGGCCCGGGCAGGTCCAGCAAACCGATCTGTGCAAGCGCCGGTGTGCCGATCGCCCCGAACGATACACCCGCCGCATGCCCCAGCAGCGCCAGCGCCACCGCCCTGACGGGGCCAAACCCCAGGCCGACCAGCAGCGGGGCGGCCAGCGCCACGGGCGTGCCGAAACCGGCTGCCCCCTCCATGAACAGCCCGAAGAACCATGCAATCAGCAAGGCCTGAACCATGCGGTCATCACTTAGCCGCGTCAGGGCAAGGCGCAGACGTTCCAGCGCGCCGGAACGCATCTGGACCTCGTAGATCACCAGTGCAGGCAGAATGATCCACAGGATGGTCAGCGTGCTGCTTGCCGCCTCTGCCGCAACCCCGGCGACCAGCACGCCACCCCCGCCCACCCCTGAACCGACCAGAACCAGCCCCAGCGCCACCAAAAGCCCGGCCGCCCCGGCCAGCGCCGCGCGCCAGTGCAGAACGGCCATTGCCAGCACCACGACAACAATCGGCAGGGCGGCCAGGACGGTTGGCATCTCAGTCCGGCCGGGTTACCGGATGCAGCGGCGCGCCGCCTTGCCGAAAGGCCGCGAGATTGGCGATGGTGGTTGTCGCAATCGCCGCCAGCGCTTCTTTCGTGAAAAAGCCCTGATGCCCCGTGATCAGCACATTGGGAAAGGTCAGCAGCCGCGCAAACACGTCATCGGGGATATAGCTGTCGGAAAGATCCTCGAAGAACAGGTCTCCCTCCTCTTCGTACACATCAAGCCCAAGGGCGCCGATCCGCCCGGATTTCAGCCCCCGGATCACGGCGCGCGTATCGATCACCGCCCCGCGCGAGGTGTTGATCAGCATGACACCCGGTTTCATGGCGGCAATGGCTGCATCATTGATCAGGTGACGCGTGGCCGGGTTCAGCGGGCATTGAAGAGTGACAATATCCGAACGCTGCAGCAGCTGCCCCATCTGGACATAGTCCACGCCCAGCGCCGTGCATTCGGCACTTGGCTGCGGGTCGACGGCCAGGACCGTACAGCCGAAGCCGCGCAGGATGCGCGCCAGAACCGTACCGATCAGCCCGGTGCCCACGATGCCGGCAACCTTGCCGTGCATGTCAAAGCCCATCAGACCGTCCAGCGCAAAATTCCCTTCCCGCACGCGGTTGAAGGCGCGATGTGTCTTGCGGTTCAGCGCAAGGATCAGGGCAAGCGTGTGTTCGGCCACGGCATGGGGCGAATAGGCAGGCACGCGGGCCACCACGATTCCGGCAGTCCGTGCGGCGGCCAGATCGACATGGTTGAACCCGGCCGAACGCAGCGCAATCATCTGCACCCCCAGCGCGGAAAGATCGGCAAGAACCTCTGCGCCGAGATCGTCATTGACAAAGGCGCAGACCGCTTTTGCGCCTTCGGCCAGGCGGGCGGTACCTTTGTTCAGGCGCGCTTCGTGAAAGTGCAGTATAAGCCCTTGCCCCTCGGCGGCGCGGCCGAGGAAGGCACGGTCATGGGGCTTGGCGCTGAACACATCGACACGCATGGCAAACCTGGGTCCTTGTTTGGTCTGGGCAGTTCGTCAGCCTGCCTTAACAGGTTTTTCCGGTCTTTGCTGCTGACATCACGTGCCAGAGGGGTATTCGAGCGGGCACAACCCGCAGAATGCTGAAAAGATGCTCTGTTTCAAGATCGCAGACCAGCCGGCACCAGGCGACCCGATCAGCACGCCGGAATGCGCCTAAGGACACGGCGCAGCGGAAAGCGCGTCTGGCCTGATCAGCGCAGCCGATGCCCGGTGCGGCTGCATGCCGACAGATGGACGGGCGTCTTTTCTGGTCCCATGCTGTCAGGGCTGGGCCAGTTAGTGTTCAGCGGCTGCTATCAGGCAAAAATGTCCGTGATCTGCGCGGCCAATCCCTGTTGTCACCTGCGGCTCAGATCAAAGCGCAGGTTCACGCCGATCCTGTTTTCATCGAACAGGCTGACAGAGGATCGGGTCACCTGGTGCATGACTTCGACGGTCATGTTCGGGCGCGCCTGCGCTGACAGGCTGATCCCGCTGACACGGTCTGTCCGCGCGACACCCAGCAGCATGCCGCCAGCGGCGCGTTGATGCCACATGCCCATGCGAACAGGGCGCCCCTGCCATAGCCAGCCGACCGACCCTTGTACGCGCTGACGCATCGCTGTTTCACCGGCAATGGGGGCGGCCATCGTCAGTTCCAGGCTGGTGACGGCGCGGTTCCAAACGGCTTTCCACCCCATGGACACCGAATCTTGCGGCGTGCCATTCAGAAACGAGCGTGTCACACCAGTGGTGAATTCATGCTCGCTGGCGTTTGCGGCATGCAACCGCGCAAAAGACAACGACACACCGCTGGTTGTGCTGGTAGACAGGCGGCGCCAGCTTCGGGCGGCAGTGACGCACAAATCGGCAAAGCTCCAGCCTTGCAGATGGTTGCGCGCGCAGCCCTCGAACCCTGCCCGCCCGCGCCCGATACGATGCTGGGGCGAATAGACCGCCTCGACCGAACCGCGCAGGTCCAGATACCGCCCCTCGGCATAGGCCAGCCGCATCTGCCCGCTGCCAAGCGCGCCACCCACCACGCCGGGCAGGGCGCGCCGGGTCGGATCGACATCAAAGGACAGGCCAAAGATATCAAACCTGTCATTCAGAAAGCCGCCATTGATGTTGGCGTCATAGGCCAGCACCGGATCGATCCGGACCGAGCGCGACAGCACAGAGGGTCCGGACCCGGTATGGTAGAACCCGCTTTGCTGCAGGCTGGCCTGCATTGCCCGCGCTATCCGCGGGTCGCCACGGTGTTGCAACAGCGCCTGGCCGATCGAGAACTGGCGCAGCCGTTCCGAACCGGAAAGCCCGGCAAGGCTTGCTCTTGCCAATGCATCGGCATGGCCCATGACGGGCAGGGCAAGACCAACCAGCGAGAGGAGAAGCGCGCGAAGGATCATCGGGTACGTCCGCTCAAGAAACCGCCTGCGCGCGGCGCATGTGTTCGAAGTCAGATCACCTGGCAGGACAGCCCTGGCCTGCCATGGGCCACGTCCGCAAACACCGGGCGCAGCAAGCGCACAAATTCACGAACAGCGGCCATGTCAGTTCGAAGCGTGGAAAACACCGTCGACACGGACATCGGTCTGCTGGCCCAGCGCGATGCCAGACCCCGAGGCCTCGAACACCCCGCCGGCCACCAGGTTGTCAGGCTCCGACCCGCCAAGCTGCCCCAGCACGGTGCCGCTGACCGGGATGGTGTAGCTGCCCAGACGAACGGCCAGCCGGTATACCTCGCCATTGATTTCGCCGCCAAAAGCGCCGGTCTCGGTGTTGAACGGCAGGTTTTCGCCCAAAAGGTCGACACGATTGAGTTCCTGCAACTCGGACTGTGGGGTGTGCTGATAGAAATCCCGGTTGATGATCCGGATCGCTGCGGTTTGCGTGTCGAAATTGAGCGCAAGGTACAAGGCGCCGGGGTCGCTCTGATTGGCGAACTGATAGGAAAAGTCGTTGATCCGGACCAGGCTGTAATCGCTGCCTGACAACACGATCTCGCCGCCCGCTGCCGCCACCCGTTCAGGGGTAAATGGCTCTACATCGGTCGTCAGGCGCAAGATCCGCTCGATGGTGTCCGCCACCCCGGTTTCAACGATGATCTCGGCATCCACGCGGCCACCCACGGCTGTTGTCCGATAATCGACCAGACTGCGAAAACCTGCGGGCGAGGCCGGGTCTGCATCCTCGAACTGTGCCAGAATGGCGGCGTCGCCTGCCTGGTCGTCGCTGCGACGTATCCGGGTAAAGCCGTTGTGCTGCGTGACATAGGTTTCAAAGCCATCCGTGGGTACGACGGCCCCTGCCGGCGGCGTGGCGGTACGGTCAGGAAGCTCTGCGCCCGTAGGACCCGAAGAGCCGCAAGCAGTCAGGAATACGATGGCGGAAACGGGCAAGAGGTACTGTCGCATGGGTTACTCGTATTGATGGACGTCACTGACGAAAGTTGACAAAAAATGCCCTTTTGGCATCCGCTTGTCGGCAAAATTGCTTGAAAATCCCGATTGGGCAAGTGGCTTTTGCACTTTGCTGCGTCAATTGTTGCCAATTCGTCCGCAATGGTCGAATCACGGGGCAGATGCGTGGCGGCCCGGCTTTCACATTTGTCTGCACGGGCACAGGCCTAGAATGCCAGTGCACTCAATTTTCAAGAGCTTTGTGCGCTAGATCATTTGAACCATGTTGCAGGACGGCTAAGAGTCCGGAGCAAGCAAATGTCCGTCGCATGACCAATGTCAGAAAAGGAAAGCCCATGCCCTATACCCTGGATCGCCTGATCGAGGGCGCAGACCTCGATGCCGTTGACACCCGAACCCGCGCAGCGCTTGCTGCGCAGGGCTTTGGCGTGCTGACAGAGATCGACGTCAAGGAGACGATGAAGAAGAAGCTGGACCAGGACATGCCCGGCTACCGCATCCTGGGAGCCTGCAGCCCAAAACTGGCATGGCGGGCCATCGGAATGGAACCGCGCATCGGTGCAATGCTGCCTTGCAACGTGATCTTGCGCCAGACCGACGCCGGGGTCGAGGTCAGCGCCGTTGATCCGGTGGCGTCGATGCAAGCGGTCGATAACCCGGGCCTGCACGCGCTTGCAGGCGAGGTACGCGAGCTTTTGTCCAGGGCACTTGCCGAGGTCTGACCCGGACGTATCGCCCTGGTTTCATGCTGTGGCCCGGTCAGGGCTCGGCCCGCGCCACATTGACCTTCGCCCGCTGTGCGATCATGGCGTGGCGCAACGCATTATCAAGTCTTTCACCGGTCTTGCGACCGGAAAAAGAGACATTCCGAGACCGTTTGTCCACAAGTAGCTTGCTGCAGGGCGCCAGGGCGCCGTGCCCTTTCCCGTACCGCCGGTCTTGCACGCCAAGGCCTGACTGCCCCTCAGTAAAAGCCGATTTCAAGCACATCGATCCGGGCGTCGTGGTCCCGTCCGTAGGCGGCAATCGCAATCGAAGTCAGCGTTCCGGCGCGGGGCACGGCGCGTTGCAGCCCGCCAGAGGCCGCAAAGGCGTTCAATGGCAGCCGCAGTTCCTGCCAGGATTCTGTTGTGTCAAACCCTGCCTGATAAAACTGCCATGGCAACACAGAGCCGGTGGTCCGAAGATGTACGAAATAACCTTGTCCATCGCCGCGCACGATCAGGCGTATACCGGTCGTGCTGTCCGCCGGCGGGCTGTCGATATCCTGCCTCATCTGGATGAACCCGCCCCGGTTTGCGGTGCTGACGCGCCCGGTCATGCGGGCAAAGCCTTGGCCAGCGTCCTGCATGAAGGCAACCTGACCGGTCGATAGCCCGCCCATCACCTGATCGGTAAAGAACCGCCAGCGTGTTTCCGGCTGACTGTTGAAATCCTCGATCACCGTATCGCCAGCCGATGCCGTGCCGATGCCGACCACCGCTGCAAGGAAGAGGGGGATCAGGCCACGCACCGGCGCCTCCTTTTGCGGAACCGTCATGTGGTCCGTACTCAGAGAACCACGTCGACGGGCTGTTGGCCAGTGCCACCTTTGCGGGTGGGTGCCGGAACCAAAGCGCCCGGTATCCGATAAGGGGTTCGCATGACAGGTTTTCGAAGCGTCAGCTGTTGTCGCAACAGGCAATGGCCATCATCAGCGCATCCATGACCAGCGTCGCATCCCGCTCAGTCTTCATCGACCAACCAACAACCCTACGGGAAAACAGGTCGAGGATCGAGCCATTGTGCGCCATTGATGGAGTGGATGGCTCCCGCTTCCGGCATCGCAATGTGCCATGTTGGGTGCTGTGAAACGGCCAACAAAGGGAGCCATCCATGGACAAGGTTACCATACTCGGGATCGATCCGGCGAAATCTGTTTTCCAGTTGCACGGCGTTGATGCCCAAGGCTGCACTGTCTTGCGTCGTCAGTTACGGCGCAGCCAGATGCTGGAGTTCTGTCAACGTCTGCCATCTTGCCTGATCGGCATCGAAGCCTGCGCCAGCGCATATTACTGGGCGCGCGAGCTGGCCAGGTTCGGCCACGAGGTGCGTCTCATGCAGCCCAGTTACGTGAGGGGCTATGTGAAACGAGGTAAAACCGATGCTGCCGATGCCGAGGCGATCTGTGAAGCCGTGTCGCGCCCGTCCATGCGGTTTGTTGCCGTGAAGAGTGAGGACACGCAGGCGCTTCTGATGACGCACGTCGCAGCAGAGGTGCGCTTCCAGCGCAACGCACGGGAATTTCCGCTGCGTCAGCAGACCCGGATTGTGAATGCCATGCGCGCGCACCTGGGCGCGTTCGGGATTGTCGTGCCAAAAGGCATCCACACTGTCGAGCGTCTGATCATGGCGTGCGAGCAGGCCGACCTACCGGCTTCGGCGCGTAAAGCCCTGAGCTTGCTTGCCGATCAGCTGATCGACACACAAAAGAAGATCGAAGACCTGACCGCCGACATTCGCGCCGATGCCAAGGCCAGTGACGCCGCGCAGCGGCTTCAGACGATCCCCGGCATCGGACCAATTACCGCGAGCGCGCTGGTTTCTGCTTTGCCAGATATCGCTGACTTCAAATCAGGCCGGGACTTGTCCGCCTGGCTGGGGCTTACACCGAAACCACCTTCGACGGGCGGCAAAGAACGGTTGGGCCGCATCTCCAAGATGGGCAACAGGTATCTGCGCAGGTTGCTTTATCTGGGCGCCATCGCGCTGGTCAGCGCACGGCGGCGCAGCGAGGCTGGGGACGACTGGCTGTGGAAGATCATCCAGCGCAAGAAGCCCAGGCAGGCCGCGATCGCCCTGGCCAACCGCATGGCGCGAGCCGCCTATGCGCTGATGAAGAACAGGACAGAATTCCGGGTGGCGCGAGCCGCCTGACACAGAAAGGGCCACCATTCCCTACAAAGAAGGCAAATGCGTCGCGCCAGAGGCGCGCCCTGCATGAGTGGCACGCTTTCGGCGTGACGAGATGATGGCAAATGACGGAGATATCGCCAAGGACACCCTGTTCGAACCGGAGCGCATTCAAGCGCGTGCCATTGATTGGGACCAAGGCGACCGCGGACTTCATCAAGGCGCGCAGCCACCGTGCTGCAACTCAGACGCCGTATACATGGCCGCAACCGGAATCACGCCAGCATCAACCGAAACGCCCTTGCCCCAAGGGAGCCATCCATACAGGGTTCAAGCACAATGGCGACGGTGAAGTCGGCCAGCCACTTCTGGTTCGGGCGCTCTGCTTCGAAATCCCGTTCCAGGATACTGTCGGCGATGACCGATCGTCGGTCCGATCATCGGGGCCGTGCTGTTCAACATACTGCAGCGATTTCTTGTCGGCACCTGGGGCGGTGGTGACCTGACACCGGGGATTGCGGCGGTGCTACTGATCCTGATCCTGCCAAGGGGAATCGCCGGCTGGCTTGATGATCTGCACAGTGCTGCGGCGGCGCGCAAGCCGGGGGGGGCGGTCAATAGGCACGATCGGTCTGCCCGTTTCGCGCCCATCCACCGCCAGGCAAGCGGCTATCGGCGCGCATGACGGGATGGCATGGATGGGAGGGCAAAGCCCGACGATGCAGCCAGAACCCGGCACCATCATTCCGGCACCTGGGCTGTTGGCGCTGAAACACGTCGTGGCTGATCCTGTGCTTCAGCCGCGCTGGCTGGTCCGGCGCAGGGGGCCACATGGCCCGTGCCGCCACCCAGATGGCCGGTGCAGTGGCAGGGCTTCTTTTGCCGGGCGTCTCGCCGTCTGTGTTTGTTGGGTTGATCCTGCCCGCGGGGCCGGACACTGTCATCGGATATTTATGGCCTTGTATCGTTGATGCGCTCGGCAGATGGTCGGCCTGACGGAAATCAGTCGAACGAAGGTGCTGAAATGGTGGTGCCAACCCTTGCGCATGGGCAGATCGACCGTGTGCCTTTGGGCGTCGTCTTCATGGTGCTGTTTTGCCTTTCCGCGCCGCTGATCGATGTGGCTGCAAAAATGGCATCGCAGCATGTCACGGTCACCCAGGTCACTTTTGCCCGCTACGGGTTTCAGCTGCTTCTGATGCTGCCTTTCATGCTGGTTGCGGGCGGTGCCTGGTACCTGTCCCGTGGGGTTTTCCAGATGCTGCTGCTGCGCGCAGCGGTCGGCCTTGTTGCGACCTACAGCTTTGTTGCCGCCGTTCAGGCCATGCCCATTGCCGATGCGCTGGCCATCGTCTTTGTCGAACCCTTCATCCTGCTGGCCCTGGGGTTTCTGCTTTTGGGCGAGCAGGTTGGCCCGCGCCGGATCATTGCCAGCCTGATCGGATTTGCCGGGGCGTTACTGGTGATCCAGCCCAATTTCGCGGTCTTCGGCGCCGTTGCCCTGTGGCCGCTGGTCACTGCGGTCGCCTTTGCCTTCTACATTCTGGTGACGCGCCGCCTGTCCGGCGACTTGCCGCCCGTGGCGATGAATTTCCACACGGCCTGGCTTGCCGTCCTGTTGATCTTGCCTGTTCTGGGTCTCGGACATGTGCAGGAGCTGCCCTTGCTGGCCCTGTCCTGGCCCGCGCCGGTCGTCTGGCTGCAACTTTTCTGCGTGGCACTGGCGGCCACGATCTCGCATCTCTTCATCTCCTATGCGCTGCGCTTTGCCCCTTCCGCCACGATCGCGCCGCTTCATTATCTGGAGATCGTCAGTGCCGCAGCCCTTGGCTGGCTGTTCTTTCGCGACTGGCCCAATCTGACCAGCTGGGCGGGTATTGTTATCATCACGGCTTCGGGCCTGTTCATCATCTGGCGTGAACACAAGACCGGGGCCGGGGACAAGGCCGTTTGAGGCAGAGCGCCGGCAATCCGGGCCTGGGCACCCAATGACCGCGCGCGGCGCAGGACTGCCCGTTTCGGCACTGCCCGCGTCGTCCGGGGGCGGCAAGTCCTGGGCGCTGCCGAAAGCGGCAATCGTGGCGTGGCCACTTTGCTTGCGAGGTTCCTGTTGGAACACCTTTGGTTGCTTGCCGGTATGATGGGCATCTGCTAGCGCCGGAATCGCAAGGTTGATGGCGGCCCTGGAGACCGAACGGTATGGCGACTTCACCCGCTGCGAAAATCGCGCTGCTGACTACCCTTGCAATGGTCGCATTCGCTGCGAATTCGGTTCTGAACCGGATGGCCCTTGCCGCGGGCGAGGCGGATGCCTTTACCTATACGGGTGTCCGGCTGGCATCGGGGGCGTTGATGCTGGGGCTGATTCTTGCCTGGCGCGGGGGCGCGCCGGTTTGGGGGCGCATTGGTGGCAGTCAGGGCGGTGCGATTGCGCTGTTTGTCTACGCGATCGCGTTTTCCTATGCCTATCTTGAGCTTGCGGCGGGAACTGGCGCGCTGTTGCTGTTTGCGGCCGTGCAACTGGGCATGCTGGGCTGGGCCATTGCCCATGGCGACCGGCCCGGCGGCTTTGAATGGGCCGGTTTCGGCCTGGCCATCGTGTTTCTTGTTCTTCTGGTGATGCCGGGCGTGACGGCCCCTGACCCATTCGGCGCGGCGCTGATGATCCTCGCGGGACTAGCCTGGGCGGTCTACACGCTTTTGGGGCGCGGGTCGTCAAGACCGCTGACAGATACAGGCGGTAATTTCCTGCGCTGCCTGCCCTTGGCGCTTTTGTTGATGGTGCCGGGGATTTTTGCGCAAACGACAACCCTTTCGGGCTGGCTTTATGCGATTGCGTCCGGCGCGCTGGCCTCGGGGCTGGGCTATGCCATCTGGTACAGTGTCCTGCCCGCGCTGGAACGCAGCACTGCCGCCTATGTGCAACTGACGGTTCCTGCGATTGCCGCGGCAGGCGGTGTGTTGTTCATCGCAGAGCCTTTGACGATGCGGCTTGTCCTGTGTTCCATCGGTATTCTGGGGGGTGTTGGCTTGGCCCTTTGGGGCGCCGATCAGCGCAGGCGCAAGGCGGATCAGGCGCAGCCCCGCGCCTGATTCACACCATTTTGGCAAGCACGCTTTTGGGGCTGTGTTCCCAAGTTCGACAGCAAACCGGCTAAGCAATTGAAACCATTATGGCGGGATGCGCCATTTTGTGACTACAGCAGGCTGTCAGGCGGGTTTTGGCAGGTTCAGTGTGTCGAAAAGCTCCAACTGTTCAGAGGTTGCGGTG